>NZ_JBSFHO010000016.1:0-177508 GCF_053597075.1 Streptomyces sp. NPDC001514 | reverse complement strand
AGACTTCCTCCACACCTACAACCACCACCGCTGCCACACCGCAATCGGAGGGCAACCTCCGATCAGCCGCGTCAACAACGCTGCGGGTCAATACAACTAGCGCGTTCCGTACACCGGCTGGGGCGGGTCCGACTCCGCCAGGAGTTTGAGCGCCGTTTCACCCGCCTCCGCCGGGGTCCAGCGGGCGCCGCGGTCGGCCGTGGGGCCCGGGTGCCAGCCGTGCATGACCGTGATGCGGCCCGCCTCGGCCTCGAAGACGCGGCCGGTCACGCCCGCCGACGCTGCGGAGCCCAGCCAGACGACCAGCGGCGAGACGTTCTCGGGGGCCATCGCGTCGAACGCCCCCGGCTCCCCCGACGCCGCCATCGTGTCGGCGAAGGTCCGCTCCGTCATGCGCGTCCGCGCCGCTGGGGCGATCGCGTTGACCTGGACGCCGTAGCGGGCCATCTCCGCCGCCGCGACCAGCGTGAGGCCCACGATCCCCGCCTTGGCCGTGCTGTAGTTGCCCTGGCCGACGGAGCCCAGCAGGCCCGCGCCGCTGGACGTGTTGATGACGCGGGCCGCCACCTCACGCCCCGCTTTCGACTCGCCTCGCCAGTACGCCGCCGCGTGCTTCAACGGCAGGAAGTGACCCTTCAGATGCACCCGCACGACCGCGTCCCAGTCGTCCTCGTCCAGGTTGACCAGCATCCGGTCGCGCAGGAACCCCGCGTTGTTGACCAGCGTGTCCAGCCGCCCGAAGGTGTCGAGCGCGGTGGTCACCAGTGACGCCGCACCCTCCCCGGACGCCACGTCGCCGCCGTGCGCCACCGCCTCGCCGCCGCGTGCCCTGATCTCGTCCACGACCCTCGCCGCGGGACTGTCCGGCCCCGGCCGCCCGTCGAGCCCGACGCCGAGGTCGTTGACCACGACCTTCGCGCCTTCGGCGGCGAAGGCGAGCGCATGCGCCCGGCCCAGCCCGCGACCGGCGCCGGTCACGATCACCACGCGCCCCTCAGTGATTCCGGTCATCGCGCTCTCCTCGACTCCCTCGGAAAATACGGAACTTCCCGCGCCCGAAGGGCGCGGACGCGGGGACGGTCCGGTATCGGCGCGGTCCCGCTCACCGGCCGACATCGGCCGCGTCCAAGAACGCGGGCCGCTCCCCGCCCCCGTGCACCAGCAGCGACGCCCCGCTCACGTACCCCGCCCGCTCCGACGACGCGAGGAACACCGCCGCGTCCCCGATCTCGTCCGGCTCGGCCAGCCGGCCGAGCGGCACCGTGCGGCCGACCGCGGCCACCCCCGCCTCGTCGCCGTAGTGCAGGTGGGACAGCTCCGTACGGACCATGCCGAGCACCAGCGTGTTCACCCGCACCTCCGGCGCCCACTCCACCGCCATGGAGCGCGCGAGGCTCTCGAGCCCCGCCTTGGCCGCCCCGTACGCGGCCGTACCCGGCGACGGGCGCGTCCCGCTCACACTCCCGACCATCACGACGGAACCCCGTGCCGCGCGCAGCAGTTCGTACGCGGCCAGCGACGCGGTCATCGGCGCCACGAGGTTCAGCTGCACCACCCGTGCGTGGCGCTCCGCCTCGCCCTCGCCGAGCAGCCGGTACGGCGTCCCGCCCGCATTGTTGACGAGAACATCGAGCTGTCCGTAGCGGCGCCCGACACGCTCGAAGAAGTCCGCGACGGCCGCCCCGTCCCGCAGGTCGACGGGGACGAACCGCGCGGCACGGCCGGCCGCCGCGACCGGCGCGTCCGGCGGTCTGCGGGCGCAGACGACGACCTCCGCCCCGGCCGCCAGGAACGCCCGCGCGATCCCCGCGCCGACCCCCCGCGTGCCGCCGGTGACGACGGCGACCCTCCCGTCCAGCTCCATCGGCTGCTACCTTCCTGACACAGCATCACCTAACAAACGTTTGGTGGAAAGGTAGCTGATCCGCTCATGGGTGTCTCCACCTCAGGCCCGGAGAAGGGCGTATCCGTCGTCACGGTCGACTTCCCACCCGTCAACGCCCTGCCCGTGCAGGGCTGGTACGAGCTCGCCGACGCCGTCCGCGCCGCCGGCCGCGACCCGGAGATCCGCTCCGTCGTCCTCACCGCCGCGGGCCGCGGATTCAACGCGGGCGTCGACATCAAGGAGCTGCAGCGCGACCCCGGACACCAGGCCCTGATCGGCGCCAACCGCGGCTGCTACGAAGCCTTCGCCGCGGTCTACGAGTGCGAGGTCCCCGTCGTCGCCGCCGTGCACGGCTTCTGCCTCGGCGGCGGGATCGGCCTCGCCGGGAACGCCGACGCGATCGTGGCGTCCGACGACGCGACCTTCGGGCTGCCGGAACTGGACCGGGGCGCACTCGGCGCCGCCACCCATCTCGCCCGCCTCGTCCCGCAGCACCTGATGCGCGCCCTGTACTACACCTCCCGTACGGCCACGGCCGCCGAACTGCACGCCCACGGCTCGGTCTGGAAGGTCGTCCCGCGCGAGGAACTCCACGCCGCGGCCCTGGAGCTGGCGCGCGAGATCGCGCGGAAGGACGGCCATCTGCTCCGGCTGGCCAAGGCCGCCATCAACGGCATCGACCCCGTCGACGTACGCCGCAGCTACCGCTTCGAGCAGGGCTTCACCTTCGAGGCGGCCCTCAGCGGGACCGCCGGCCGGGTCCGCGACACCTTCGGCAAGGAGGAGACGAGTGGCTGACAAGACCATGACCGTCGACGAGGTCGTCGGACGGCTGCACAGCGGCATGACCCTCGGCATCGGCGGCTGGGGCTCGCGCCGCAAGCCCATGGCCCTGGTCAGAGCACTGCTCCGCACCGAGATCACCGACCTCACCGTCGTCTCGTACGGAGGCCCCGACGTCGGACTCCTCGCCGCCGCCGGCCGCATCCGCAGGCTCGTCGCACCCTTCGCCACCCTCGACTCGATCCCGCTGGAGCCGCACTTCCGCGCCGCCCGCGAGCGCGGCGCCTTCGCAATGACGGAACTCGACGAGGCCATGTTCATGTGGGGCCTGCACGCCGCGGCCAACCGGCTGCCGTTCCTGCCCGTGCGGGCCGGACTCGGCTCGGACGTCATGCGGGTCAACCCCGGGCTGCGGACGGTGACGTCGCCCTACGACGACGGCGAGCAGTTCGTCGCCGTACCCGCCCTGCGCCTGGACGCGGCGCTCGTCCACATGAATCGCGCCGACCGGCTCGGCAACGGCCAGTACCTGGGTCCCGACCCGTACTTCGACGACCTCTTCTGCGAGGCGGCCGACACCGCGTACGTCTCGTGCGAACAGCTCGTCGAAACGGCGGACCTGACCAAGGACGCCGCCCCGCAGACCCTCCTCATCGGCCGCCACAGCGTCACCGGCGTGGTCGAGGCCCCGAACGGCGCGCACTTCACCTCCTGCGCGCCCGACCACGCCCGCGACGAGGCCTTCCAGAAGCTGTACGCGACCACGCCCTGGGAGGACTTCGCCCGCCGCTTCCTGTCCGGCAGGAGCGAGCACGACTACCGGTCCGCCGTCCAGGCCTGGCAGGAGGAGCAGCAGTGACCGTCTCCCGTTCCGAGTACTGCGTCGTCGCCTGCGCCGAGGCCTGGCGCGACAACGGCGAGGTGCTGGCCGCCCCCATGGGCCTGATCCCGTCCATCGGCGCGCGTCTCGCCAAGCGCACCTTCTCCCCCGATCTGCTGCTCACGGACGGAGAGGCGATGCTCGTCGGCCTCGACGGCACGGTCGAGGGCTGGCTGCCGTACCGCCGCCACCTCACGATGGTCACCGGCGGCAATCGGCACGTGATGATGGGCGCGAGCCAGATCGACCGTTACGGCAACCAGAACATCTCCTGCATCGGCGACTGGGCCAGGCCGAAGCGCCAGCTCCTGGGTGTGCGCGGAGCGCCGGTCAACACCCTCAACAATCCGGTCAGTTACTGGGTGCCGCGGCACTCCACCCGCGTGTTCGTCGAAAAGGTCGACATGGTCAGCGGAGTCGGTTACGACAACGCGGCCGGGGCTCGTTACCACCGTCTGCCACGAGTCGTCTCCGACCTCGGTGTGTTCGACTTCGCCACCCCGGACCACTCGATGCGTCTCGCGTCGCTGCATCCGGGCGTCACTGTCGACCAGGTGCGGGACGCCACCGGCTTCGAACTCGTGATCGGCGACGACGTCCCGTACACCCGCGAACCGACCGACACCGAGCTGCGCCTCATCCGTGAGGTCATCGACCCGGGCAACGCGCGCGACCGCGAGGTCAAGGGCTGATGGAGACCGCCCTCACCGAACTCGTCGGGGTCGAGCACCCCATCGTCCAGACCGGCATGGGCTGGGTCGCGGGCCCGCGCCTGGTGTCCGCGGCCGCCAACGCCGGCGCGCTCGGCATCCTCGCCTCCGCGACGATGACCACGGACCGGCTGCGGGCCTCCGTCCGCGAGGTCACGTCCCGTACGGACGCGCCCTTCGGCGTCAATCTGCGCGCCGACGCGGGGGACGCCCGGGAGCGGGTGCGGATCATCATCGACGAGGGCGTACGCGTCGCCTCCTTCGCCCTGGCCCCCTCGCGCGAGCTGATCGCCGAGCTCAAGGACGCGGGCGTCGTCGTCATCCCGTCCGTCGGCGCCCGCCGGCACGCCGAGAAGGTCGCCGCGTGGGGCGCGGACGCGGTGATCGTGCAGGGCGGCGAGGGCGGCGGCCACACCGGGGACGTCGCGACGACCGTGCTGCTGCCGCAGGTCGTGGACGCCGTGGACATCCCGGTGGTCGCGGCGGGCGGTTTCCACGACGGACGCGGGCTGGTGGCGGCGCTCGCCTACGGGGCGGCGGGCATCGCCATGGGCACCCGCTTCCTGCTCACGTCCGACTCGACGGTCCCGGACGCGGTGAAGGCGCGCTATCTGGCGGCGTCGGTGAAGGACATCACCGTCACCACGGCGGTCGACGGCCTGCCGCACCGCATGCTCCGCACGGACCTCGTGGACACGCTCGAACGGTCCGGCCGCGCCCGGGCACTGCTGCACGCCGTCCGCCGCGCCGCCCGTTTCAGGAAGCTCTCGGGGCTGTCCTGGGCCGCGATGGTCCGCGACGGCCTCGCGATGAAGCACGGCAAGGACCTGTCCTGGAGCCAGGTCCTGCTCGCCGCGAACACGCCCATGCTCCTCAGGGCCTCCATGGTCGAGGGCCGCACCGACCTCGGCGTCATGGCGTCCGGGCAGGTCGCGGGGGTGATCGAGGACCTGCCCAGCTGCGCGGAGCTCGTCGCCCGTGTCATGTCCGAGGCCGAGGAGGCGCTCCGCACCCTGCCGACACCAGGGTGACCGAACCTCCTGGCCCGCTCGGGCGTTCGTTCTGTCACAGGCACACGACCCGCGCGACCCGCTCCTCGTGGTCGTGCGCCCGGCCCGGCTGCTGCGGCCGGAGGATAGGGCCGGCCGGGCCAGGTGGTCGGTCACCTGGCCCGGTCGGCCCTGCTATTGGGGGGTTGCGGAGTGCCCCGGACTACTGGGCCGCGGCCCGGCGGCCCCCGGCTCCGCCCTGGGCACCGCCCGCCGCGCGCCCGCGTGAGCGCGCGCGCCCGGCCTGGGAATGGCCGGCCTGCGTACGCCCGCTCTGGGTCCGCCCGGCGTCATTACGAGCGCTCTCCGTGCGGCTGCCCTCGGTACGGCGGGCGCCCGCCCCGGTACCGCCCTCCGGGCGCTTGCGCTTCGGGCGCGGCCGCGACGACCGCGCCGCCGCCGGCCGCTGCGGCTGCTGCGGCACCTCGATGGTGACGGCCACGCCCGAGGGCTCGCGGGCCCCGGTCAGGCGGGCCAGCTCGCCGTCGCTGGACTTGATCATCGCCGTGCGCGGGCTGATGCCCGCGTCCGACATGAGCCGGGTCATCTCGCGCTTCTGGTCCGGCAGGACCAGCGTCACGACGCTGCCCGACTCGCCCGCCCGCGCGGTGCGCCCGCCCCGGTGCAGATAGTCCTTGTGGTCCATCGGCGGATCGACGTTCACGACGAGGTCCAGGTCGTCGACGTGGATGCCACGCGCCGCCACATTGGTCGCGATCAGCGCGCTGACCTGGCCGTTCTTGAACTGGTCGAGGGTGCGGTTGCGCTGCGGCTGCGACCGTCCGCCGTGCAGGCCCGCCGCGCGTACGCCGCTGGCCAGCAGCCGCTTGACCAGCCGGTCCACGGACCGCTTGGTGTCCAGGAACATGATGACCCGGCCGTCACGGGCCGCTATGCGCGTCGTGACCGCCTTCTTGTCCGTCTCGTCGGCGACGTACAGGACGTGGTGGTCCATTGTCGTCACGGCACCGGCGGACGGGTCGACGGAGTGCACGACGGGGTCGGTCAGGAACTGCCGTACGAGCCGGTCGATGTTCCGGTCCAGGGTGGCCGAGAACAGCATGCGCTGCCCGTCCGGCTCCACCTGCTTCAACAGGGCGGTGACCTGCGGCATGAAGCCCATGTCGGCCATCTGGTCGGCCTCGTCCAGCACGGTGATCGCCACCTGGCCGAGCCGGCAGTCGCCGCGCTCGATGAGGTCCTTGAGCCGGCCCGGCGTCGCCACGAGCACCTCGGCACCGCGCCGCAGCGAGCCCGCCTGCTTGGTGATCGACATTCCGCCGACGACCGTCGTGAGCCGCAGGTTGACGGCCGTCGCGTACGGGGTGAGGGCGTCGGTGACCTGCTGGGCGAGCTCTCGCGTGGGTACGAGGACCAGGGCGAGCGGGGCCCCGGACTCGGCGCGCCGCCCGGCGGTGCGGGCGAGCAGCGCGAGACCGAACGCCAGGGTCTTGCCGGAGCCGGTGCGCCCGCGGCCGAGCAGGTCACGGCCGGCGAGCGAGTTCGGCAGCGTGGCTGCCTGGATCGGGAAGGGCGCGACGACTCCCTGCGCCCCGAGGGTCTTCAGCAGCGCCGCGGGCAGCTCCAGCTCGTCGAACGACGTGACGGCGGGCAGGGCGGGTGTGCTGGATTCCGGCAGGGTGAATTCCTGCGGGGGCGCCGCTGCACGGCGCGCACCGCCGGAGCGCTTGGCGGAGCCCTTCGCGGGCTCGTTCGCGGTGCGCTTGACGGGGCGCGTCGCCGGTCGCCGGCGTGCGGGACGTTCGGAGCGAGTCATTCGGGAATGCCTTCCTGGGCCTGAGGACAGCACAAGCCGGGGCCCGCACCGCGAAGGTGCGGGCCCCGGCTGCGTGGTACGCGTCCGGATGTCAGGCCGGGACGATGTTCTCCGCCTGCGGGCCCTTCTGGCCCTGCGTGACGTCGAAGGTGACCTTCTGGCCTTCCTGGAGCTCACGGAAGCCCGAGGTGGCGATGTTGGAGTAGTGGGCGAAGACGTCGGCGCCGCCGCCGTCCTGCTCGATGAAGCCGAAGCCCTTTTCCGCGTTGAACCACTTCACGGTTCCAGTAGCCATGTCATTCTCCTGATAGGTAAGAGGCCCCATCCGGAGAAAGCCGGAAAAACAATAATGCGCCCGTCGGATCATTTCCCGTCAGGCGCACATAAAGTTCATGGGTACCAAAACTGCAACGCCGCCAACTGTAGCACGCCGAATCTGCGGTGCTGGATCACGGCACAGCGGACCACCACGGGACCGCGGGACTCACGGCTACAGACGCTCGATGATCGTCACGTTCGCCTGGCCGCCGCCCTCGCACATCGTCTGGAGCCCGAACCGCCCACCCGTGCGCTCCAGTTCGTGCAGCAGCGTCGTCATCAGCTTGACGCCCGTCGCTCCCAGCGGGTGGCCCAGGGCGATCGCGCCGCCGTTCACGTTCACCCGCGCGGGATCCGCGCCGGTCTCCTTGAGCCAGGCCAGCACCACGGGGGCGAAGGCCTCGTTGATCTCGACCAGGTCGATGTCGTCGATGGACATGCCGGTCTTCTTCAGCGCGTACGCAGTCGCCGGGATGGGGGCGGAGAGCATCCGGATGGGGTCCTCGCCGCGGACCGAGAGGTGGTGGACGCGGGCGCGCGGGGTGAGTCCGTGTTCGCGTACCGCCCGCTCGCTCGCGAGGAGCATCGCCGCCGCGCCGTCCGAGACCTGGGAGGAGCAGGCCGCGGTGATGGTGCCCCCCTCCAGGACCGGGTTCAGGCCCGCCATCTTCTCGAGGGTCGTGTCGCGGCGCGGGCCCTCGTCCACGGTGACGTCGCCGTACGCGACGGTCTCGCGTGCGAAGCGGCCCTCGTCGATCGCGCGGATCGCCCGCTGGTGGGACCGGAGGGCGAACTCCTCCATGTCGAGCCGGGAGATGCCCCACTTCTTCGCGATCAGCTCGGCGCCGTGGAACTGGTTGACGGGCGCGTCGCCGTACCGGGCGCGCCAGCCCTGCGAACCGTGGAAGGGGCCATCGGTCAGCCCGAGCGGCTCCGCGGCCTGCCGGGAGGCGAAGGCGATCGGGATCTGCGTCATGTTCTGCACGCCGCCCGCGACGACGAGGTCCTGGGTGCCGGACATCACGCCCTGGGCCGCGAAGTGCACCGCCTGCTGGGAGGAGCCGCACTGGCGGTCGATGGTGACGCCGGGCACCTCCTCGGGCAGTCCGGCCGCCAGCCAGCATGTGCGGGCGATGTCGCCGGCCTGCGGGCCCACGGCGTCCAGGCAGCCGAAGACGACGTCCTCCACGGCGGCCGGCTCGATCCCGGACCGGGCGACAAGGGCCTTGAGGACGTGGGCGCCCAGATCGGCGGGGTGGACACCGGCCAGGCCCCCCTTGCGCCGGCCCACCGGGGTGCGTACCGCTTCGACTATGTAGGCCTCGGCCATGACTGCTCCTCGAGGGTCAGTGTCGTACGGAAATGCCGTCGAGCACCATCGACAGGTACTGGCGGGCGATCTCGTCGGGGCTGTGCTGTCCGCCCGGCCGGTACCAGGACGCCGCGACCCACACCGTGTCGCGGACGAACCGGTACGTGAGCCGGACGTCGAGGTCGTCGCGGAAGACCCGGGCGGCGACGCCGCGCTCCAGCGTCCCCAGCCACGCCTTCTCGAACTTCTGCTGCGAGTCGGCGAGATAGTGGAAGCGGGGCTGTGCGGAGAGGTGCCTGGACTCCTTCTGGTAGATCGCGACGGCGGCACGGTGCCGGTCGATCTCCCGGAACGACTCGGTGACGAGCGCCTCGATCGTCTCCCTCGGCCCGAGCCCGGCCGCGAGGACGGTGTCGTACCCGGCCCACAGTTCGTCGAGGAAGGTGGAGAGGATCTCGTCGAGCATCGATTCCTTGGAATCGAAGTGGTAGTAGAGGCTGCCGGCGAGCATCCCCGCCGCGTCCGCGATCTTGCGGACGGTGGTGGCGTTGTAGCCCTGGGCGGCGAACACCTCGGCCGCGATGCCGAGCAGCTCGCGGCGCCGCTCGGGCGACGAGGCGGTCACCTGGGTCTTCTTCTTGGTCGTAGGCACGTGCCCATTCTGGTCCTGCCTCTGGTCGGGCCCGGAGCTACGGATGCTGGGAGCTGACGGACACGGTCTCGCCGGTCATGTACGAGGAGTAGCCGCTGGCGAGGAAGACGATGACGTTGGCGACCTCCCACGGTTCGGCGTACCGCCCGAAGGCCTCGCGGGCGGTGAGCTCCTCCAGCAGTTCGGCCGAGGTGACCTTCACCAGGTGCGGGTGCATGGCGAGGCTCGGCGACACCGCGTTGACGCGGACCCCGTAGGCCGCCGCCTCGACCGCGGCGCACCGGGTGAGCGCCATGACGCCGGCTTTCGCGGCGGCGTAGTGGGCCTGGCCGGCCTGGGCGCGCCAGCCGACGACGGAGGCGTTGTTGACGATGACTCCGCCGCGGCCCGCGTCCTTCATGTGCCGCAGGGCGGCGCGCGTGCAGCGGAAGGTGCCGCCGAGGGTGACATCGAGGACGCGGGACCACTGTTCGTCGCTCATGTCGATGAGTTCGGCCGTGCCGCCGAGACCCGCGTTGTTGACGACGAGGTCGAGGCCCCCGTGGATCCGTACCGTCTCGTCGAAGAGGGCCTGCACCTGGGCCTCGTCGGTGACGTCGCAGACCTGCGCGTCGACGGCCGCCGCCCCGAACTCCGCGGCGAGCGCGTCCTCGGTCTCCTTGAGCCGGCGGGCGTGCGCGTCGCTGATGAGGACCCGCGCGCCTTCCTCCAGGAAGCGGCGGGCGGTGGCCCCGCCGATCCCCGCCCCGGCGGCCGCGGTGATGACGGCGGTACGGCCGTCGAGCAGCGCATGCCCCGGTACGTACTGAGGCTTGTTGTCCGTCACACGGGCACGTTAACCTACCAAACACTTGTTAGGGAAGGTTCCGGGAGGGGAGCGGGCGCTTCATGGACCTGACGCACACGGCGGACGAGGACGCGTTCCGCGCGGAGGCCCGCGCATGGCTGCGCGCGCGTGTCCCGGCCGGACCGCTGCCGTCGCTGGAGACGGAGGAGGGCTTCGCCGCGCACCGGGAGTGGGAGGCGGAGCTGTACGCCGACCGCTGGTCGGTGGTGTCCTGGCCGGAGCGGTACGGGGGACGCGGCGTCGACATCTTCCACTGGCTGGTCTTCGAGGAGGAGTACTACGCGGCGGGCGCGCCCGGCCGGGTCTCCCAGAACGGCATCAACCTCCTCGCCCCGACCCTCTTCGACCACGGCACGGAGGAGCAGCGGGCCCGGATCCTGCCGCCCATGGCGAGCGGTGAGGTGATCTGGGCGCAGGCCTGGTCGGAGCCGGAGTCCGGTTCCGACCTCGCCTCGCTGACGTCCCGGGCGGTACGGACGGACGGCGGCTGGCTGCTGTCCGGGCAGAAGACGTGGTCGTCACGGGCGGCCTTCGCGGACCGGGCGTTCGGCATCTTCCGGACCGACCCCGACGCCGGCAGGTCCCACCGGGGCCTGACCTACCTGATGTTCGACCTGCGTGCGCCGGGTGTCACGGTCCGTCCGATCGCCCGGCTCGACGGCAGGCCCGCCTTCGCCGAGCTGTTCCTGGACGACGTCTTCGTGCCGGACGCGGACGTGATCGGCGAGCCAGGGCAGGGCTGGCGTATCGCCATGTCGACAACGGGCAACGAGCGCGGCCTCATGCTCCGCTCCCCCGGCCGTTTCCTGGCCGCGGCCGACCGGCTCGTACGGCTGTGGCGGTCCGCCGCGGACCCCTCCGACACCGCCCTGCGCGACCGTGTCGCGGACGCGGTGATCGGCGCGCGGGCGTACCAGCTCTTCACGTACGCCAACGCCTCGCGCTTCGCCGCGGGTTCGGCCGTCGGCGCCGAGTCCAGCCTGAACAAGGTCTTCTGGTCCGAGTACGACATCGCCCTGCACGAGACCGCGCTCGACCTGCTGGGCACGGACGGGGAGTTCAGCGACGGAGAGTGGGCGGAGGGGTACGTCTTCTCGCTCGCGGGCCCCATCTACGCCGGTACGAACGAGATCCAGCGCGACATCATCGCCGAGCGCCTCCTCGGCCTCCCGAAAGGCCGCCGCTGATGCGTTTCCTGCTCACCGACGAACAGCAGGCCTTCGGCCGCTCCCTGGACGCGATGCTGTCGGCCGCGGACACGGCGGCGGTGGCGCGGGCCTGGGCGGCCGGTGACTCCGCGCCCGGCCGCGCGCTGTGGTCCCGCCTGGCCGGCGCGGGGGTCTTCGCCCTGGCCGTCCCCGAGGCGTACGAGGGCGTGGGCCCGCTCCCCGTCGAGCTCACCGTCGCCTTTGTGGAGCTCGGCCGCCATGCGGTGCCGGGCCCGCTGGCGGAGACGGTCGCCGCTGCCGCGCTCCTCGCGGAGCTGGGCGAGCCGGCCCCGGCGAAGCGCCTCCTTCCGGGCATCGCGGCGGGCGAGGTGACGGCGACGCTGCGGCTTCCGGGGGCGGGACCGTACGTACTCGACGCGGATGCGGCGACCTGCGTCCTGGTGGTGGAGCCGGAGGACGGCGAACCGGAGGACGGCACCGGCGTGCGCCCCGCGCGGCTGCGTATCGCGCCCGGGCACGGGCCGGTCCGCGCGTCGGCCGATCCGGCGCGGCGGCTCGCCGTGCCCAGCGCGGGCGGGGAGGTCCTCGCCGCCGGGGCAGACGTCACCGCGGCGGCGCGGCGCGCCGCGGACTGGGCGCGGCTCGCCACGGCCGCGCAGTCGCTCGGCACCGGGCTCGCGCTGCTGGAACGCACGGTCGCCTACGCCAAGCAGCGCACGCAGTTCGGTGCCGCGATCGGGTCGTTCCAGACGGTCAAGCACCGGCTGGCGGACACGCTGATCGCGCTCGAGTTCGCCCGGCCGCTTCTCCACGGGGCGGCGCTCTCCCTCGCCCCCGCCGAGGTGGCCGCGGCGAAGGTGGCCGCGGGCGAGGCCGCGTACGCCGCCGCCCGCACCGCCCTCCAGCTGCACGGCGCCGTCGGCTACACCGAGGAGCTGGACCTCTCCCTCTGGCTGCGCAAGGCACGCCCGCTGCGGGATGCCTGGGGGACGCCGGCGCAGTGCCGGGCGGCGGTGCTCTCCGGCTGACTCATGCGTCGTCCCCACGCGGCGGACGGTCGATGCGCGGAGTGTCGTCGCGCGGCGGGCTGTCGTCGTTGCCGCGCCGGACGGTCCGCCGCGCCTGCCCCGGCCGCCAGCTCTGCACGACGAGCTCGTCGCCCTCGACCCCGGTCCGTACGACCTCGGTCAGCTCGACCCGGAACAGATGGAACGGCTGGGGCTCGCCGACCGCCTCCTGGAACCGCGCCGTCACCTCCGGGTCGGTCACCTCGACCGCCCGCCCGCCGACCCGGACGTCCCCGTCGTCCATGGACGCGTCGGGCCCTGGGTTCGCGTGGATCGCGAACCGCGGGTCACGCCGCAGATCCTGCGCCTTGCGGGAGTTCGGCATCATGCCGAGCCACAGCTCACCGAACCTGAAGTTCACCTCGAGACCGGACACGCGCGGCGAGCCGTCCCTGCGGAGTGTCGCGAGGACGTGGTGCGTGTACTTCTCGAAGCGCTGCTGCACGGTCCCGGAGAAGTCCGGCTCCGCTGCCTGAAAGTCTGCCCAGCTGTTGGTCATGGCCCCATGGAAACGCGGATACCCGACATCTTCTGTCGTGATTGCCGCGAGTATCGTCCACGTCATGATCGCCGAACTCCAGTGCACCGTCCTGGACTGCTCCGACCCTTCGGCCCTGGCCCGCTTCTACGCGGCGGTCCTCGGCGGCGACGTCAACCGCGCGGACCGCCGCTGGGCCACCGGCGACGGGTGGGCGACCCTGCACACGCCCTCGGGCCAGGTACTGGCCTTCCAGCGGGTGGCGGACCACCGCCCGCCGCGGTGGCCGGACCCGTCCCGTCCCCAGCAGTTCCATCTGGACCTCGCCGTGTCCGACCTCGAGCAGGCGGGCCGTGAGGTACTGGCCCTCGGCGCCACGCCTCTCGACACCGGGGACGCCGATCGCTGCTGGAGCGTGTACGCGGACCCGGCGGGTCATCCGTTCTGCCTGGTGCGCCACCAGGTGTATTGACCTGCAGCGTTGTTGACACGGGGCCGCGTTTCAGAAGTAGCGCCGTCCGCCCTTAGGGCCAGGCGGGAGTTCTGAAACACGGCCCAGGGTCACGCGCGCACGATGCCCATCGCCCGGGCGTTCGCCAGCCACGTCGGGAACTCGGACACGAGCCGGTCGTACAGCTCGGCGTCCGACACCCGCCGCGGGTCCTCGCCCGCGTGGAAGAAGCCCGCGTTGTCGATGGGGCGCTTCGACGGCACGGCCAGTTCGTCCAGCTTGCGCAGGAACTCGAACTGCCGGCTGCCCGGGTCGCCGAAGCCGATGAACTGCCAGAACAGCGGCAGCTTCGCCGCCTTGCACAGATAGCGCTCCGCGGCGAGCTTGTTGATGGGCCCGCCGTCGGTCTGGAAGACGACGAGCGCAGGGGCCGTCGACCCGCTGTCCAGGTAGTGGTCGATGACCGCGTCCATCGCCAGGTGGTAGCTGGTCCTGCCCATGTGGCCGAGCCCGGCGACGATCCGGTCGATCCGGCCCTTGTGGTCCGCGAGCGCGATCTCGGTCTCCGCGTCGACGTCGGTGGAGAAGAAGACGACCGGCACACGTCCGTCGTCGTCGAGGTGCGCCGACAGCCCCAGCACCCGGTCGGCCAGGGCCTGGACGCTGCCGTCCTGGTAGTACGGCTTCATCGAGCCCGAGTAGTCGACCACCAGGTAGACCGCGACGCGCTGCCCGCTCAGCCCGTGCTTCTGCAGTGACGCGCCTGCGCTCTTGTAGAGGCTGACGAGGGCCGGGGCGGACTCCTCTATCTTGCGGAGGCTGATCGCCGCCATTGCGCGTCTCCGTTTCGCTCACCTGGTGTGCCAACGCGCAGGAATCTACGGGAGTTCGGGCAGACGGCCCAAGGGGTGGACCGGTGATCTCACTGGACGGCGAGGTCGCCGTGATCACCGGCTGACCCGTACCCGGCCCCACGGCAACGGACCGGGTTCGCTATTTTGTTCGCCGCCGTCCCCACCGGCTGACTGTTCCGTACATCTGCGACGAAGCCCGAGGAGCCGGCCGTGGAAGCCGCCGTCACCACCTGCTACCGCCACCCGAAGGTGGAGAGCCATGTCCGCTGCACCCGCTGCGACCGCTACATCTGCCCCGACTGCATGCGCGAGGCGGCGGTCGGCCACCAGTGCGTGGAGTGCGTGAAGGAGGGACACAGGAGCATCCGCCAGGCACGCACGGCCTTCGGCGGCAGGGTCGGCGCGTCCACGACGGTGACGTACGCGCTGATCGCCCTCAACCTGGTTCTGTATCTGGGCGAGTTGGTGCGTCCCGAACTGACCGACCAGTTGGGGATGCTGGGCGCACGGCTGGTGGATTCCACCGGGGAGTACTACGTCTACGAGCCCGGCACTGTGCCCGGATACGACACCGTGGGCGTCGTGGCCGGCGAGTGGTACCGGCTGATCACTGCCGCGTTCCTGCATCTGAACGCGACGCAGACGACGTTCGGCATCATCCATGTCGTCCTCAACATGGTCGCGCTCAAGAACCTGGGCCCGGTCGTGGAGAGCCAGCTCGGCCGGGCCCGCTTCCTCGCCCTCTATCTGCTCTCCGCGCTCGGCGGCTCCGTCCTCGTCTACCTCATCTCCCCCGGCGACATCGCCGTGGGCGCGTCGGGCGCGATCTTCGGACTGGCCGGCTCCTTCTACGTCATCAGCCGCCGGCTGAACCGCGACATGCAGGCCGTCAACCGCTTCATGGCCGGCTTCCTCCTCTGGATGGTGGTCTCCGCCGGGTTCACCTCCTGGGAGGGCCACCTGGGCGGCCTGCTCGCAGGCGGCGCGGTCACCGCGGCCTTCGCCTACGCCCCGCGCGAGCGCCGGGCCCTCCTCCATGTCGCCGCGTGTGTCGCGATGCTGGCACTGCTGGTCACGCTGGTGGTGCTGCAGACCTCGTCGCTCACGGGCGGCGGCGCGGTTTGACGCGTTCCCCGCACGCGCCGCGGCGCCTGCCCTTACGGTCCGGTCGGGGACGAGGGGCAGGCGCCGCGCGCGTTCCGTACGCCGTTGTACGGGACGTGTGTGGGGTGGGACTCAGACCGTCAGCGCACGGTCCGTCGGGCGGATCGGGGCGGGCAGTTCGCTCGCACCCGTGAGGTAGCGGTCCACGCCGCGTGCCGCCGAGCGGCCCTCGGCGATGGCCCAGACGATGAGCGACTGGCCGCGGCCCGCGTCGCCTGCGACGAAGACGCCGTCGACGTTCGTCGCGAAGTCCGCGTCCCGGGCGACGTTGCCGCGCTCGTCCAGCTCGAGGCCGAACTGGGAGACGAGGCCGTTCTGGACGTCCGTGCCGGTGAAGCCCATGGCGAGGGTGACCAGCTGGGCGGGGATCTTCCGCTCCGTGCCCGGCTTCTGCTGCAGCTTGCCGTCGACGAACTCGACCTCGATGAGGTGCAGGAACTGGACGTTGCCGTCCTCGTCGCCCTCGAAGTGGGTGGTGGAGACGGAGTAGACCCGCTCGCCGCCCTCCTCGTGCGCGGACGTCACCTTGTAGAGCATCGGGAACGTCGGCCAGGGCTGGTGACCCGGGCGGTCGTCCGTCGGCCGGGGCATGATCTCCAGCTGGGTGACGGAGGCCGCGCCCTGGCGGTGAGCGGTGCCGACGCAGTCCGCGCCGGTGTCGCCGCCGCCGATGACCACGACGTGCTTGCCCTCGGCGGTGATGGGCGGGGCCACGAAGTCGCCCTCGACGACCTTGTTGGCGAGCGGCAGGTACTCCATCGCCTGGTGGACGCCGTTCAGCTCACGGCCCGGCACCGGCAGATCGCGGGCGGTCGTGGCGCCGGCCGCGATGACGACGGCGTCGTACCGGCGGCGCAGCTTCGCCGCGTCGATGTCGCGGCCGACCTCCACGCCGGTGCGGAACTTGGTGCCCTCCGCGCGCATCTGCTCGATACGGCGGTTGATGTGCCGCTTCTCCATCTTGAACTCGGGGATGCCGTAGCGCAGCAGTCCACCGACGCGGTCGGCGCGCTCGTACACGGCGACCGTGTGGCCCGCCCGGGTCAGCTGCTGTGCGGCGGCGAGACCCGCGGGGCCCGAGCCGATGACCGCGACGGTCTTGCCGGACAGCCGCTCCGGCGGCTGCGGCTTGACGTCGTTGGCGTCCCACGCCTTGTCGATGATGGAGACTTCGACGTTCTTGATGGTGACGGCGGGCTGGTTGATGCCGAGCACGCACGCCGCCTCGCACGGGGCGGGGCAGAGCCGGCCCGTGAACTCCGGGAAGTTGTTCGTGGCGTGCAGCCGCTCGCTCGCGGCCTGCCAGTCCTCGCGGTAGGCGTAGTCGTTCCACTCGGGGATCAGGTTCCCCAGCGGACAGCCGTTGTGGCAGAACGGGATGCCGCAGTCCATGCAGCGTCCGGCCTGCTTGCTGATGATCGGCAGCAGGGAGCCGGGGACGTAGACCTCGTTCCAGTCCTTGACTCGTTCGCCCACCGGGCGGGTCTTGGCGACCTCGCGCCCGGTGGTCAGGAAGCCCTTGGGGTCAGCCATTGGTCGCCGCCTCCATCATCTTCTCGGTGGTCTCCTGCTCGGAGAGACCGGCGAGCTCAGCGGCGTCCTTGGCGGCGAGCACTGCCTTGTACGTGGTCGGGATGATCTTGCTGAAGCGGTCCACGGCGGTGGCCCAGTCCGCGAGGAGCTTCTCGGCGACGGTGGAGCCCGTCTCCTCCTGGTGGCGGCGCACCACGTCGTGCAGCCACTGCTTGTCCGTGTCGCTCAGGGCCTCGACGGCGTTCACGTTGCCGGCGTTCACGTTGTCCCGGTCGAGGTCGATGACGTACGCGACACCGCCGGACATACCGGCCGCGAAGTTGCGTCCCGTCTCGCCGAGCACGACGGCGTGGCCGCCGGTCATGTACTCGCAGCCGTGGTCGCCCACGCCCTCGGAGACCACCAGCGCACCGGAGTTGCGGACGCAGAAGCGCTCGCCGGTGCGGCCGCGCAGGAACAGTTCGCCGCCGGTGGCGCCGTAGGCGATGGTGTTGCCCGCGATGGTGGAGTATTCGGCCAGGTGGTCGGCGGCGCGGTCCGGGCGGACGATGACGCGGCCGCCGGAGAGGCCCTTGCCGACGTAGTCGTTGGCGTCGCCCTCCAGGCGCAGCGTCACACCGCGCGGCAGGAAAGCGCCGAAGGACTGGCCGGCCGAGCCGGTGAAGGTGATGTCGATGGTGTCGTCGGGCAGGCCCGCACCGCCGAACTTCTTGGTCACCTCGTGGCCGAGCATCGTGCCCACGGTCCGGTTGATGTTGCGGATCGCGACCTGGGCGCGGACCGGCTGGGCCTCCTCGGCGGAGGGCGCGGCCAGCGCGTCGGCGGCCAGCTCGATCAGCTCGTTGTCCAGGGCCTTCGCCAGTCCGTGGTCCTGCTCGACGACCTGGTGGCGCACGGCGCCGTCGGGCAGCTCGGGGACGTGGAAGAGAGGCTCGAGGTCGAGGCCCTGCGCCTTCCAGTGGTTCAGGGCCCGGGTGGTGTCGAGCAGTTCGGCGTGGCCGACGGCCTCCTCCAGGGTGCGGAAGCCGAGCTCGGCGAGGAGCTCGCGGACCTCTTCGGCGATGAACCGGAAGAAGTTCACGACGAACTCGGCCTTGCCGGCGAACCGTTCCCGCAGGACCGGGTTCTGGGTGGCGATACCGACCGGGCAGGTGTCCAGGTGGCAGACGCGCATCATCACGCAGCCGGAGACGACGAGCGGCGCGGTCGCGAAACCGAACTCCTCGGCGCCGAGCAGCGCGGCGATGACAACGTCACGGCCGGTCTTCAGCTGGCCGTCGGTCTGCACGACGATCCGGTCGCGCAGGCCGTTGAGCAGCAGCGTCTGCTGGGTCTCGGCGAGGCCGAGCTCCCAGGGGCCGCCCGCGTGCTTCAGCGACGTGAGCGGGGACGCGCCCGTACCGCCGTCGTGGCCGGAGATGAGGACCACGTCGGCGTGCGCCTTGGAGACACCCGCGGCGACCGTGCCGACACCGACCTCGGACACCAGCTTCACGTGGATGCGGGCGGCCGGGTTGGCGTTCTTGAGGTCGTGGATCAGCTGGGCCAGGTCCTCGATCGAGTAGATGTCGTGGTGCGGCGGCGGGGAGATCAGACCGACACCGGGCGTGCTGTGCCGGGTCTTGGCGACCCAGGGGTAGACCTTGTGGCCGGGCAGCTGGCCGCCCTCGCCGGGCTTGGCGCCCTGGGCCATCTTGATCTGGATGTCGTCCGCGTTGACCAGGTACTCGGACGTGACGCCGAAGCGGCCGGAGGCCACCTGCTTGATCGACGAACGCCGCGCCGGGTCGTACAGGCGCTCCGGGTCCTCGCCGCCCTCACCGGTGTTGGACTTGCCGCCCAGCTGGTTCATGGCGATGGCGAGGGTCTCGTGCGCCTCCTTGGAGATGGAGCCGTACGACATGGCGCCCGTGGAGAAGCGCTTGACGATCTCGGAGACGGGCTCGACCTCGTCGATGGAGATCGGCTCGCGGTCGCTCTTGAAGCCGAACATGCCGCGCAGCGTCATGAGCCGCTCGGACTGCTCGTTCACGCGCTCCGTGTACTTCTTGAAGATGTCGTACCGCTTGGAGCGCGTGGCGTGCTGCAGCCGGAAGACCGTCTCCGGGTCGAAGAGGTGCGGCTCGCCCTCGCGGCGCCACTGGTACTCGCCGCCGATGTCCAGCGCGCGGTGCGCCGGGGCGATGCCGCTGGCCGGGTACGCCTTGGCGTGCCGGGCGGCGACCTCCTTGGCGACGACGTCGAGGCCGGCACCGCCGATCTTCGTGGCCGTGCCGTCGAAGTACTTGTCGACGAAGGCCTCGTCGAGACCGACGGCCTCGAAGACCTGGGCGCCGCGGTAGGAGGCGACGGTGGAGATGCCCATCTTGGACATGACCTTCAGCACGCCCTTGCCGAGGGCGTAAATCAGGTTGCGGATGGCCTGCTCGGGCTCGATGCCCTCGATGAACGTACCGGCGCGCAGGAGGTCCTCGACGGACTCCATCGCCAGGTACGGGTTGACGGCGGCGGCGCCGTAGCCGATGAGCAGCGCGACGTGGTGCACCTCGCGGACGTCACCGGCCTCGACCAGCAGGCCCACGTGGGTGCGCTGCTTGGTGCGGATGAGGTGGTGGTGCACGGCGGCGGTGAGCAGCAGCGACGGGATCGGGGCATGCTCGGCGTCGGAGTGCCGGTCGGAGAGCACGATCAGCCGGGCGCCGCTCTCGATCGCGGCGTCGGCCTCGGCGCAGATCTCGTCGATGCGGGCGGCCAGCGCGTCGCCGCCGCCGGAGACCCGGTAGAGACCGGACAGCGTCACGGCCGTCATGCCGGGCATGTCGCCGTCGGCGTTGATGTGGATGAGCTTGGCCAGCTCGTCGTTGTCGATCACCGGGAAGGGCAGGGTGACGCTGCGGCACGACGCGGCGGTCGGCTCCAGCAGATTGCCCTCGGGACCGAGCGAGGAGTGCAGCGAGGTGACGAGCTCCTCGCGGATGGCGTCCAGCGGCGGGTTGGTGACCTGCGCGAACAGCTGGGTGAAGTAGTCGAAGAGCAGCCGGGGGCGCTCGGACAGGGCCGCGATCGGCGAGTCCGTGCCCATGGAGCCGATCGGCTCGGCGCCGGCGCGGGCCATCGGGGCGAGCAGGACGCGCAGCTCCTCCTCGGTGTAGCCGAAGGTCTGCTGGCGGCGGGTGACCGAGGCGTGGGTGTGGACGATGTGCTCGCGCTCGGGGAGGTCCTCGAGCTCGATGATCCCTGTCTCCAGCCAGTCCTGGTACGGGTGCTCGGCGGCCAGGGCGGCCTTGATCTCGTCGTCCTCGATGATGCGGTGCTCGGCGGTGTCGACGAGGAACATCTTGCCGGGCTGGAGGCGGCCCTTGCGGACGACCTTGGCCGGGTCGATGTCGAGGACGCCGACCTCGGAGGAGAGGACGACGAGGCCCTCGTCGGTGACCCAGTAGCGGCCGGGACGCAGACCGTTGCGGTCGAGGACGGCGCCGACCTGGGTGCCGTCGGTGAAGGTGACACAGGCCGGGCCGTCCCAGGGCTCCATCATCGTGGAGTGGTACTGGTAGAAGGCGCGCCGTGCCGGGTCCATGGAGTCGTGGTTCTCCCACGCCTCGGGAACCATCATCAGGACGCTGTGCGGCAGCGAGCGGCCGCCGAGGTGGAGCAGCTCCAGCACCTCGTCGAAGGAGGCGGAGTCGGAGGCATCCGGCGTGCAGACGGGGAAGATCCGCTCGAGCTTGTCCGCCCCGAAGAGGTCGGAGGCCAGCTGCGACTCGCGGGCGCGCATCCAGTTGCGGTTGCCCTTGACCGTGTTGATCTCGCCGTTGTGCGCGACGAAGCGGTACGGGTGGGCGAGCGGCCAGCTCGGGAAGGTGTTCGTGGAGAACCGGGAGTGCACGAGCGCGACGGCGGTGGCGAAGCGGCGGTCGGACAGGTCCGGGAAGAAGGGCTCCAGCTGGCCGGTGGTCAGCATGCCCTTGTAGACGATGGTGCGCGCGGAGAGCGACGGGAAGTACACCCCGGCCTCGCGCTCGGCGCGCTTGCGCAGCACGAACGCCTTGCGGTCGAGGGCGATGCCCGTGCTCTCGCCGTCCGCGACGAAGAGCTGGCGGAAGGCCGGCATCGTCGAGCGGGCGGTGGCGCCGAGCAGGTCGGGGGCGACGGGGACCTCGCGCCAGCCGAGAACGGTCAGGCCCTCCTCGGCGGCGATCGTCTCGATCCGTGAGACGCCCTCGTCCTGGGTGTCCACGGGCAGGAAGGCGATGCCGACGGCGTACGAACCGGCCTCGGGAAGCTCGAATGCGGTGACCTCGCGCAGAAACGCGTCCGGGACCTGGAGGAGGATTCCGGCACCGTCGCCCGAGTCGGGCTCCGAGCCGGTGGCGCCGCGGTGCTCCAGGTTGCGCAGAACGGTCAACGCCTGCTCGACCAGCTCATGGCTGGCTACACCGGTGAGGGTGGCCACGAACCCGACGCCGCAGGCGTCGTGCTCGTTACGGGGGTCGTACATCCCCTGGGGGGCGGGGCGACCGTCCATGGGCGACCAGGCGTACGAACGCATCGGCTCTCCCGTCGTCGTCGTGGCATGTGGTAGTGCCGAGGGACGACGTTGGCCCTCCGCTGAAATTTCGTGCAGGTTACATGATGGAGTGTTTCTCGGGAAGCGGATAGCCCATTCCAACATGCGGACACCGCGATCTGGGGTCTGGTAACGGCGCAGGTGGGGACGGGTACGGACAGATCGGCGTCCGCGATCCCGGATGCAGAGCAGGCTTCATTGCCCACAGCGCTTACGGCTCATGCCCGGTCGTTAAGGACTCGAAACCGCCAGGTAACGGCTACTCGTGTGGAGCCATGCACAGTGTCGCACCGGGTGCCGGGTTTCGGCACCGGGATGTACATCACAGGGTACTGGGGGCCGGGCCGGAGCGTCAGGGCCGAAGGTCCGTGCGGGCCCGGGGCGGGTCAGACGGCCGCCCCGACGAGGACCCCGAACCCGTACGTCACCGCGGCCGCGGTCCCGCCCAGCGCAAGCTGCCGCAGACCGCTGAACCACCAGCTGCGGGCGGTGACCTTGGCGACCAGCGCGCCGCAGCCGAAGAGCCCGGCGAGTGCGAGAAGGACGGCGGGCCACAGGGTGGTGGCACCGAGGAGATACGGCAGTACGGGCAGCAGGGCACCCAGCGCGAAAGCGGCGAAGGACGAGACGGCGGCGACGACCGGCGACGGCAGGTCGTCCGGGTCGATGCCGAGTTCCTCGCGGGCGTGGATCTCCAGCGCCTGCTCGGGGTCGCGGGACAGCTGCATGGCGACCTCGCGGGCGAGCGCGGGCTGGACACCACGGGCCACGTAGAGCGCGGCGAGCTCTTCCATCTCGTCGATCGGGTGCCCCAGCAACTGCTGCCGCTCGACGTCCAGTTCCGCCTGGACGAGCTCGCGCTGCGAGGCCACGGAGGTGTACTCGCCGGCGGCCATCGAGAAGGCACCGGCCGCGAGCCCCGCGAGCCCGGTGATGACGATGGTCTGCTGGGACACGGCGCCGCCCGCGACACCGGTCATCAGGGCGAGGTTGGAGACGAGTCCGTCCATCGCGCCGAACACCGCGGGACGCAGCCAGCCGCCGTTCACATCGCGGTGCGTGTGGTTGTCGCGGTGCGCCTCGTGGAGTGTCGCTTCGGTTTCGATGATGGACACAGCTCTCCCCTTGTGACCGGTTGCCCCCGGGGCGGGTCCGTCCGTACGTCCCGCGCCCTCTCAACACCTCGAAAGTACGCGCGATGTAAGGGGCGCGCCAGCAAGGCAGGCTTTACTTACCTGCGGTCAGCCGAGTGACACGCGGCTCTGCGGCAGCGCGCGGCGCACCCCGCGTGGCAGAGATCCAGGACAGGCTCGGTGCGCACGAAGGGGTGACGCGTTGGAGTGGATTGCATGCGATCGGGCTCGCGGCGCGCTGCTCGGACTGGCCGTCGGCGATGCGCTCGGGGCGCCCGCGGAGAACATGCGGCCGTCCGAGATCCGGCGCCGGTGGGGCCGGATCGAAGGCTTCGTGACGGACAACCCCGCGGGCACGGACGACACGGAGTACGCGATCTTCTCCGGCCTGCTGCTCGCCCGGCACGGCTCGGCGCTGACCGTCTCACATGTCGAGAAGGCCTGGCACCACTGGATCGCGGACCTCGACGAGGGGCCCTTCCGGGGCGCGGGCTTCAGCGAGCGGGGCACGCTGGAGAACCTCCGCCGCGGCCTGGCGGCCCCGATCACGGCCCAGCACCGGCACGCCTGGAGCGACGGTCTCGCGATGCGCGCGGCGCCCTTCGGCGTCTTCGCGGCGGGCGACCCCGCCGAGGCCGCGCGGCTGGTCGCCATCGACGGCTGCGTCAGCCACGACGGCGAGGGCATCTACGGCGGCCAGGCGGTGGCGGCGGGGGTCGCGGCGGCCGTGGCGGGCGAGGGCCCGGCCGGGATCATCGGCGCGGCCCTGTCGGTCGTGCCGATGGACTCCTGGACCTCGCGCTCCATGCGGCGTGCGGTCGTGGCGGCGGAGCGGGCCGAGCCCGAGCCCCTCGCCCGCGAACGTACGGTCCGGTCCGCCGTGGTCATCGGCGGCTACCCGTGGACGGACCTGGCCCCCGAGGCCGTCGGCCTGGCCTTCGGCGCCTTCGCGGCGGCCCGCGGCGACTTCCGTACGTCCGTCCTGACCGCGGTCAACATGGGCCGCGACGCCGACACCACGGCGGCGGTCGCGGGCGCCCTCGCCGGTGCCATGTCCGGCGCCTCCGCCATCCCCGCGGAGTGGGCCGCGGCCATCGGCCCGGTCCGCGGCAGCTGCCTCCCCGCCATGCGCGGCTACCACGTCCTGGACATCGCCGACCTCCTCACCCCCGACGACGACACCGAGGCCCTCCCATGCCCCCCGGCCCGCTAGACCCCACCCAGGAGCCCACCCCGGGCCCCCCGGACTCCCCTCCGGACCTCGCCCCGGACCCGACCGATCCGACCGATCCGACCGACCAGACCGACAGGACCGACAGGACCGACAGGACCGACAGGACCGACACACCCGATACGGTCCCCGCCCCGGACGACGACGGCCCCCGCGAGGAGGCTGCGGCCGTCGCGCCCGGGGCGCCGCGCCCCCACCGCGACCGCACCGGCACGAGCAGCTCGGGCACCGGCACCCGTATCGAAGGCCTGCTCCTCGGGCTCGCTGCCGGGGACGCCGCCGGCTGGCCCGCCGCCCGGCACCGGGCCAGCCGGATGCCGGAATGGACCCGGCGCCTGACCCGCGAGCTCGACACCTTCGCCGAGCAGAACGCCACGACCACCCTCCCCGTACCCATCGCTCTCAACCAGCCCCCCGAGCCCCTCCGCCTCGGCCCGTCCGACGACGCCGAATGGGCCGCGTTCGCCGCCGAGACCGTGCTCACCGCCGCGGGTGAGCACTTCCACGGCCTCGACCTCGGCCGACGTATGCGCGCCGCGGTGGACCTCGCCTGGAACGCCCTCGCCGGCAAGGTCGCCGCGGCCGCCGCCCGCGCCCCCGAGGTCGAGTCCGCCGTACTCCCCCTCCGCGCCCGTATCTCCGTACGCGCCGGACTCGGCAACCTCGCCACCGGTCTGCGCCCGCCCGCCACCGGCCACGACAACCCGCACTACTTCGACGACGCCGCATGCATCCGCGCCACGGTCCTCGCCGTCGTCCATCCGGGCAACCCGCAGGCCGCCGCCGAACTCGCCGAGTTCGACGCCCGCTACACCCAGGACGGCGACGGCGTCCACGGCGCCCGTGCCATGGCGGCGGCCGTCGCCGCAGCCCTCGGCGGCGCAGACGTCGGCATCGCCGTCGACGCCGCCCTCGCCCAGCTCCCCGACGCCACCGAGATCGGCCGCAACGCCCGGCACGCCGTCAAGCTCGCCCGCGACGCCGACGACGCGTTCTCCCTCGTCCCCCTCCTGGAGCACCAGATCGTCGACCACGTCTACAGCTACGGCATCGCCGCGGCCGAGACCGTCCCCGTCGCTCTCGCCCTCGCCATCGCCGCCCGCGGCGAGGTCACCGGCGCGATCCCCGCCGCCGCCTGTCTGTCCCGCGTCGCCGACTCCGCGCCCGCCCTCGCCGGGGCGCTGACCGGCGCGCTCGGCGGTGGCGCGGCCGTGCCCGCCGCGTGGCGGGACGCCTGCCGCACCCTCGCCGGCTGTGCCCTCCCCCGCCTCGCCGGCACCGATCTCGTGGAACTCGCCGGGCTCCTCGCCGACACGCTGCGCCCACCCGGGGCACCGCCCGCGTAACTCGCCCCCGTCGGTGACGAATCCCCGACTCAGCATTCCCAGCCCGCGACCACCCCGGGTGGACAATTCCGGCATGACACTCTCAGCGCTCCCGACGGTCACGGCACTCGACGACCGGATCACGGGCTCCCTCGTCGGCGCGGCGGTCGGCGACGCACTCGGCGGCCCGGTCGAGGGCTACACGCCGGAGCAGATCGTGGAACGCCACGGCGGCCGCGTCCGCGGCATCGTCGGCCCGTGGCACGGTGACGACTGGCGCACCGCCCGCCCCATCGCGCCGTACCACAAGGGCGACGGGCACGTCACCGACGACACCCTGATGACGCACGCCCTCGTCCGCGTGTACGCGGCCGTGCGCGACCACCTCGACGCCTATGCGATCGCCGACCACCTCGTTCCCGACCTCGTCTCCAACCCCCGCTGGATCCCGGAGCTGGAGGCCGAGGCCCTTCCCCTACAGCGGATCTTCCTCGCCGAGAAGTGGCTCGTCGCCCGCCTTCACTACGGTCATGTCGACCCTCGCGAGGCCGGTACCGGAAACATCGTCAACTGCGGTGCCGCGATGTACATGACGCCCGTCGGGCTGGTCAACGCCGCGAACCCGGCCGCCGCGTACGCCGAGGCCGTGGACGTGGCGGGCGCCCACCAGTCCTCGTACGGCCGCGAGGCGGCGGGTGTGTTCGCGGCGGCGGTCGCCGCGGCCTGCACTCCCGGCGCGACGCCTGCCACCGTCGTCGACGCCTGTCTCGCCCACGCCAAGGACGGCACCCGCTCGGCGATCGAGGCGGTGGCCGAAGTCGCCGCCCGCCACGGCGACTTCGAGTCGGCCCTCGCGCCGCTGCGCGCGGCGGTCGCTCCCTTCGACACGGTCGGCCCCGACTACCGCGCGCCGTCCCTCGCGGCCCGCCGCCCGTCCCGGCTGCACGCCATCGAGGAGCTCCCGATCGCCCTGGGCATGCTGCTCGTCGGCGACGGGGACTACCGCCGTACGGTTCTCGGCTCCGTCAACTACGGCCGTGACTGCGACTCGATCGCCACGATGTCCGGCGCGATCGCGGGCGCGCTGTACGGCGAGGAGCCGATCCCGCCCGACTGGGTCAAGACCGTGGCCGAGGCCAGCCGCCTCGACCTGCACACCCCGGCACGGACGCTGACGGAGGTCACGTACGAGGTCTTCACCCGCGACACCGAACGCCGCCGCTCCCACGAATCGGCCTTCGCCCGGTTGACCGAAACCCTGACGGACACCCTGACGGACTCCCGATGAACCTCCGCCTCACGTGGGTCCAGCCCGAGGACCTCGTCGGCCACGAACTGCGCCAGGCTGCGGAGGACGGCCGTGACGCATCGCCGATCGCCCGCTGCTGGCAGGCGGCGGGGGGCTCCTCCGCCCCGCCCTCAGCGGGTGCCTCGCCCACCCCCGCGCCCCCTCACCTCCGCGCCCTCGCCATCCGCCTGCTGGACGAACTCGGGGAATTCCCCAGCCCCTTGGCGCCGTACGAGCCGACGGACCTGCCGGCCATCAAGGCCGCTTGCCCCGACTGGCCGGACGCGGCGGCAGGACACTCACCGGGCCGGCCCCGCCCCGCGCGCGAAGCGCCCGCCTCCCCCGGGCCGGGTGCCGGCCTCCTCGACCGCCTCCACGCCGCCTGGCTCGGGCGCGCCGCCGGATGTCTGCTCGGCAAGCCCGTCGAGAAACTCCCCCTCCACGCCATCCGCGCCCTCGCCCGCGCCACCGGCAACTGGCCGCTCACCACATGGTTCACCGCCAAGGGCGTCCCCGCTGAGCTGCTCGCCGCCCACCCCTGGAACCGCCGCTCCGGCACCACCTCCCTGGCCGAGAACATCGACGGCATGCCCGAGGACGACGACCTCAACTACCCCCTCCTCAACCTGCTCCTCCTCCAGCGGTACGGACACGACTTCCGCACGACCGACGTCGCCCGGATCTGGCTCGACGAACTTCCGGCCGGCCGCACCTTCACCGCCGAGCGCGTGACCTTCCGCAACCTGCTCGCCGGTCTCGAGCCGCCGTTCACCGCCGTCCGCCACAACCCGTTCCGCGAGTGGATCGGCGCCGCGATCCGTGCCGACGTACACGGGTGGACGCATCCCGGCGATCCGGCCGCGGCCGCCGTGCAGGCGCACCGGGACGCAACGCTCACGCACACCGCCAACGGGGTGTTCGGCGCGATGTTCGTCGCCGCCGCCCTCGCCGACGCGGCGACCGGCATGGCGGACGTCCACCGGTGCCTGCGCACCGGCCTCCGCGTCGTCCCGGCCCGTTCGCGCCTCGCCCAAGCCGTCCGCTTCGGCATCGGAACGGCCACCGCCCACAGCGACTTCGACGATGTCGTGGACCGTCTGCACGCCGCCTACGGCGGATACCACTGGGTTCACGTCATCCCCAACACCGCGCTCCTCTCCGCCGCCCTCACCCACGCCGACGGCGACTTCACCGGCTCCATCTGCCGTGCCGTGTCCGGCGGCTGGGACACCGACTCCACCGGAGCCACCGCCGGCTCCCTCGCCGGGCTGCTCGCCGGGCACCCCGACCGGCTGCCCGAGCGGTGGACCGCGCCGCTCAAGAACCGGCTCGCCACCACCGTCGCCGGCTTCGACGGCATCGGCTTCGACTCCCTCGCCCATCTGACCTTCCAGGAGGTTCTCCGCCCATGACCGGCATCGTGGTGCTCGGCAGCACCAACATGGACCTCGTCGCCTACGTCGCGAAGGCCCCGCGGCGCGGAGAGACCGTCACGGGACGCGAGTTCCGTACGGTCCCCGGCGGCAAGGGCGCCAACCAGGCCGTCGCCGCCGCCCGCGCCGGCGGCGCCGTGTCGATGATCGGCGCCGTCGGCACGGACGACTTCGGCGTACGCCTGCGGGCCACGCTCGACGGCTCCGGCGTCGACACCGACCTGCTGCGCACGGCCGAGGGCCCGTCCGGCACCGCGCACATCGTCGTCGACGACGAGGGCGGCAACGCGATCGTCGTCGTCCCCGGCGCCAACGGCACCGTCGATCACCTCATCCCCGGCGACGAGGCCCTCATCGCCACCGCCGACGCTCTCCTCCTTCAGCTCGAACTCCCCCTGAACGGCGTGATCGCCGGCGCCCAGGCCGCCCGGCGCCACGGTGTTCGCACCGTCCTCACCCCGGCGCCCGTGCAGCCCCTGCCGCCCGAACTGCTGGCCGCCATCGATCTGCTGGTGCCGAACGAGCACGAGGCCGCGGCCCTCGCCGGAATCGCCGACCCGTACGCCGCCGCCGAGGCGCTGCTCCGCCAGGTGCCGGAGGTGGTGATCACCCTCGGCGCGGCGGGCAGCCTCTACGCGGCCCGCGGCGCCGAACCCGTCACCGTGCCCGCCCCCCGTGTCCGCGCCGTCGACACGACCGCCGCGGGCGACACCTTCGTGGGCGCCCTCGCCGTGGCCGTGGTCGAGGGCAGGCCGATGCCCGCCGCGATGGCCTGGGCCTCGGCCGCCGCCGCGCTCTCCGTCCAGCGCCCCGGCGCCTCGTCCTCCATGCCGTACCGCCCGGAGATCGACGAGGCGGCGGACGCCGCCCACAGCCCGGTCAACCACTGAGTACCCCCGCCGGAGCCTCGCAAGGAGCTTGGAGCCCCCATGCACGACCCCGACGCCGACGGTGTCGCCGCCCCTCACCCCACCACAAGCGCCGGTGCCGCCGCAGACGGTCCGCTCGCCGGGCTGCGCGTCCTCGATCTCGCCACGCTGTTCGCCGGGCCGCTCGCCGCGACGATGCTCGGCGACTTCGGCGCCGACGTCATCAAGGTCGAACACCCCCGAAAACCCGACCCGTCACGCGGGCACGGCCCATCGAAGGACGGGGTCGGCCTCTGGTGGAAGCTGCTCGGCCGCAACAAACGCACCATCACGCTCGACCTGTCCATGCCCGGTGGCCGCGAGACCCTCCTCCGTCTCGCCGCCACCGCCGATGTCCTCATCGAGAACTTCCGCCCCGGCACCCTGGAGAAGTGGCGGCTCGGCTGGGAGGAGCTGAGCGCCGCCAACCCCCGCCTCGTCCTCGCCCGGGTCACCGGCTTCGGTCAGTTCGGCCCGTACTGCCACCGGCCCGGCTTCGGCACGCTCGCCGAGGCGATGAGCGGCTTCGCCGCCATCACCGGCGAACCCGACGGTCCGCCCACACTCCCTCCCTTCGGTCTCGCCGACTCCATCGCCGCACTCGCGACCTCCTACGCCGTGATGACCGCGCTGACCGCCCGGGCCGCGTCCGGCCACGGCCAGGTCGTGGACATGGCCATCATCGAACCGATCCTCACCGTCCTCGGCCCGCAGCCCATCTGGTACGACCAGCTCGGCTACGTCCAGCCGCGCAGCGGCAACCGCTCCCGCAACAACGCCCCGCGCAACACCTACCGCGCGGCCGACGGGACCTGGCTCGCCGTCTCCACCTCCGCCCAGTCCGTCGCCGAACGTGTCATGAGGCTCGTCGGCCGCCCGGAGCTGACGGGCGAGCCGTGGTTCGCCACGGGCAGCGGGCGGGCCGAGCACGCCGACGAACTCGACGAGGCGGTGGGCGCGTGGATCGCCCGGCACACCCGCGACGAGGTCCTCGACGCGTTCGAGAAGGCGGAGGCGGCGATCGCGCCCGTCTACGACATCCGCGATGTCATGGCCGATCCCCAGTACCGCGCGCTGGACAGCGTCACCGAGATCCCCGACCCGGAACTCGGGCCGATCCGTATGCAGAACATCCTCTTCCGCCTTTCCGAGACTCCTGGGGGGATTCGCTGGGCGGGCAGGCCGCACGGTGCGGACACCGATGCCGTGCTGGGCGAACTCGGGCTCTCGCCGGCCCGGATCGCCGCGCTGCGCAGCGAAGGCGTGCTATGACCGCCCCATCGGACACCCCTCTTGCCGGCACTCCCGAAACCACCCCGCTCACCTGGCTGTACGCCCCCGGCGACCATCCCGACGTCGTGCACAAGGCGCTCTCCTGCGGAGCCGACATCGTGATCGTCGATCTCGAGGATGCGGTCGCACCCGACCGCAAGGAGTACGCCCTCGCGGCGACCGCCGAACTGCTCACCTCCCCCCAGCCGGTGCCCGTCCATGTCCGGATCCACGCAGATCAGGACATCGCTGCGCTGGCCGGACTTCCCGGCCTGTCCGCACTGCGCATCCCCAAGGTGACACACGCCACTGACATCCGGGGTCCGGCGTCGCTCGCCCCCGGGACGGAGCTGTACGCGCTGCTGGAGTCGGCGTCCGGTGTCGAGCACGCGTACGCCATCGCCACCGCCCACCCCGCGGTCCGCGGGATCGCCCTCGGCGAGGCCGACCTCCGCGCCGACCTGGGGGTACGGGACGACCGTGGCCTCGACTGGCCGCGCAGCCGCGTCGTGGTCGCGGCCCGCGCGGCGGGGCTCGCGCCGCCGCCGCAGTCGGTGTTCCCCGACATCCGCGATCTGGACGGTCTCGCGGAATCCTGTGCCCACGGCCGCGCCGTCGGCTTCTTCGGCCGGGCGGCGATCCACCCCCGCCAGCTGCCGGTCATCGAGCGGGCGTACCTCCCGAGCCCGGAGGAGGTCGAAGCGGCCGAGGAGATCGTCACGGCGGCGGAGACGGACGCGGGCGCGCTGGCCCTCCCCGACGGCCGCTTCGTCGACGCGGCGGTGGTCGCCACGGCCCACCGCACCCTCTCCCTGGCGCGCCGCGGCGAGTGACCCGTGGCCCGTCCGGGTTCCACGGCGGCGGAGACGCATACGGCGGGGACGCACAAGGCCGCCCGACCATCGCGGTCGGGCGGCCTGGGAGAGCGTGAGCGGAGCGGTCAGCTCTTGTGGGCGGATTCGGGGTCCGCCGGGTTGCCGTCGGGGGCCTTGTCCAGGTCCAGCGGGACGGCGTCGACCGCGGGCTCGGACTCCGGCCCGGACTCCGGCTCGGACTCCGGCTCGGACTCCGTGGACGCCGCATCCGAAGGTGCGGCGGCGGGACTCGCGGGCTCGACGATCTCCTCGCGGCCCGGGCGCAGCCGCGCCGAGATCACGATGTACGCCACGGCCAGGACGCCGACCACGATCGCGGTCCACACGTTCAGACGCAGGCCCAGGACGTGGTGGGCCTCGTCGACGCGCATGTACTCGATCCAGCCGCGGCCGGCGCAGTACGCGGCGACGTACAGCGCGAAGGCACGACCGTGGCCGAGCTTGAAGCGGCGGTCGGCCCAGATGACCAGGAGCGCGACGCCGACGCACCAGAGCGACTCGTACAGGAACGTCGGGTGGTACAGGCCCGCCTCGCGGTTCACGCCCTCGCTGATCTTGAGGGCCCAGGGCAGATCCGTCGGCCTGCCGTACAGCTCCTGGTTGAACCAGTTGCCCCAGCGGCCGATCGCCTGCGCGAAGGCGATACCGGGCGCGATGGCGTCGGCGTACGCGGGCAGCGGGATGCCCCGCCGGCGGCAGCCGATCCAGGCGCCGACCGCACCCAGGGCGATCGCGCCCCAGATGCCGAGGCCGCCCTGCCAGATCTTGAACGCGTCGACCCAGTTCTCACCCTCGCTGAAGTACAGCTGGTAGTCGGTGATCACGTGGTACAGGCGGCCGCCGACGAGGCCGAACGGCACCGCCCAGACGGCGATGTCGGCCACCGTGCCGGCTTTGCCGCCGCGGGCGATCCAGCGCTTGTTGCCGTACCAGACGGCAACGAAGACGCCGATGATGATGCAGAAGGCATAGCCGCGCAGCGGAACCGGTCCGAGGTTGAGCACACCGGTCGACGGGCTGGGAATGTAGGCAAGGTCCATGGCAGGTCCGACGCTACCCTGCCGGGCGGGAGGCGTCGCAACCCACCCGGCAACGTCTGCATAACGAGCAGCCGAATGACAGAGCCCTCGGGAGGCCGCGCCCTCAGGAACCCGCCGGGCTCGGCTGCGCCGTCCCCGGCTTCTTGGTCTTGGCCGCGTTCGCCTCGGCGACCCACTTCTTCAGGTTGGCCGGGGAGATCTGCTCGCCCTTCCTCTGGGGGAACACCGCCTTCCCGTTCAGCAGCACGGTCGGCGTGCCGCGGAAGCTTCCCTCGCGGAAGGCCTGTGCCGACTTGTTCACCCAGCTGTTGTGCCTGCCCTCCTCCACACAGCGGCGGAACGCGGGCGTGTCCAGCCCTTCGACCTTCCCGGCCAGCTCGAGGAGGCGGTCGGTGTCGGCGAAGCCGTCCTCGGTCTCCGGGGGCTGGTTCTGGTACAGCACGTCGTGGTACTGCACGAACTTTCCGGCGTCCTGGGCGCACGCCGCCGCGTTCGCCGCGCGCAGGGAGCCGGTGCCGCCCATGTTCCCGTCGATGATCGTCGCAAGGTGGTACTCGACCCTGAGCTGACCGGAGTCCGTCAGCTGATGGATCGTGTCCCGGAACCCGTTCTCGAACTGGGCGCAGGCCGGGCAGCGGAAGTCCTCCCAGATCGTGAGCGTGGACGGCGCGTCGCTCGCGCCGACCGGGAGGGCGAGCTGCTCCTCGCCCTCGGCGCCGCTGGGCGCGACGACCGGCCCGGCCTCCGAGCTGTCGTCCTTGCCTCCGCTGTTGGCCGCGATCACACCGATGACCGCGGCCAGTCCGAGGACACCGACCACAGCCGCGGACACGATCAACAGACGCCTTCGCTTCTCGCGCGCCTTGTCCAGCTCACGCTCTTGCAGGAGCCGCTCTCGCGCGGCCCGCCTTCCGTCACGGTTCTTCTCGCTCACGCCCACAGCAACGAACCGGGGAGGCACCTATGCGCCTCCCCGGCCCGAGGTCCACCCGGACGGGTGAGCCGGTCCGATCAGATCCCTGCGCGAATCAGAACCTGCGCGGACCGAGCCCGCCCCGCGCGGGCGCCGTCAGCGCTTGCGGACGCCCTTCGCCAGCTCGCCCGCGAACATGCGCACCGCAGCGATGCCCGCCGCATGGTCGTCCGCGTCGAGCAGCCGCTTGACGAAGGCCGAGCCCACGATCACGCCGTCGGCGAAGCCCGCAACCTCGGCCGCCTGCTCCGCGTTGGAGACGCCGAGGCCGACACAGACCGGGAGCTCGCTGGTGGCACGGGTGCGCCGGACCAGGTCCTGGGCCTGGGCGCCGACCGACTCGCGGGTGCCGGTGACACCCATCAGCGAGGCGGCGTAGACGAAGCCGGAGCCCGCCGCCGTGATCTGGGCGAGCCGCTCGTCCTTGCTGCTCGGGGCGACCACGAAGACCGTGGCGAGCCCGTGCTTCTCGGCGTGCTCGCGCCACACCGCGGACTCCTGGACCGGCAGGTCGGGCAGGATGCAGCCCGCGCCGCCCGCCTCGGCCAGTTCGGCGGTGAAGCGCTCGATGCCGTAGCGGTCGATCGGGTTCCAGTACGTCATCACGAGCACCGGCTTGCCGGTGGCCTGGTGGGCCTCGCGGACCGTGCGCATGACGTCGGCGATCCTGACGCCGCCCCGCAGGGCGATGTCGTCGGCGGTCTGGATGACGGGGCCGTCGAGCACCGGGTCGCTGTGCGGCAGGCCGACCTCGACGACGTCCGCACCGCCGTCGAAGACCGCCTTGATCGCCTCGATGCCGCCGTCCACGGTCGGGAAGCCGGCCGGGAGGTACGCGATGAGCGCGGCCCGGTTCTCGGCCTTGGCCTGCGCCAGGGTGTCGCTCAGCAGCGTCTTCCCGCTGATGGATGCAGCCCCGCTCACTTGGCGTCCCCCTCGATCTCGGCGACCTCTCCGGCCGCGTCCGCCGCCACGGAAGTCGCGGCGTTCTCGTCGTACAGCCCGAAGTAGCGGGCGGCGGTGTCCATGTCCTTGTCGCCGCGACCGGACAGATTGACCAGGATCAGTCCGTCCTTGCCGAGCTCCTTGCCGAGCTCCAGGGCTCCGGCGAGCGCGTGCGCGGACTCGATCGCCGGGATGATGCCTTCCGTACGGGACAGGAGCCGCAGCGCCTGCATCGCGGCGTCGTCGGTGACGGCCCGGTACTCGCCTCGTCCGCTGTCCTTGAGGTACGAGTGCTCCGGGCCGATGCCCGGGTAGTCGAGCCCCGCCGAGATCGAGTACGGCTCGGTGATCTGGCCCTCGTCGTCCTGGAGGACGTAACTGCGCGAGCCGTGCAGGATGCCGGGCTCGCCCGCGGTCAGCGTGGCCGCGTGCTCGCCGGTCTCGACGCCGTGGCCCGCGGGCTCGCAGCCCACCAGCCGTACGTCCGTGTCCGGGATGAAGGCGTGGAAGAGGCCGATGGCGTTGGAGCCGCCGCCGACACAGGCCACGGCGGCGTCCGGGAGGCGGCCGGCGCGCTCCAGGATCTGGCGGCGGGCCTCGACGCCGATGACCCGGTGGAAGTCGCGGACCATCGCGGGGAAGGGGTGCGGGCCCGCGACCGTACCGAAGAGGTAGTGGGTGTGGTCGACATTGGCGACCCAGTCGCGGAACGCCTCGTTGATCGCGTCCTTGAGGGTGCGGCTGCCGGACTTCACCGGGACGACCTGGGCGCCGAGCATGCGCATCCTGGCGACGTTCAGCGCCTGGCGCCGGGTGTCGATCTCGCCCATGTAGATGGTGCAGTCGAGGCCGAAGAGCGCACAGGCGGTCGCGGTGGCGACGCCGTGCTGGCCGGCGCCGGTCTCGGCGATGACGCGGGTCTTGCCCATGCGCTTGGTGAGCAGCGCCTGGCCGAGCACGTTGTTGATCTTGTGCGAGCCGGTGTGGTTGAGGTCCTCACGCTTGAGGAAGACCCGCGCGCCACCCGCGTGTTCGGCGAAGCGGGGCACCTCGGTCAGGGCGCTGGGCCGGCCGGTGTAGTGGACGAGCAGGTCGTCGAGCTCGGCGGCGAAGGCGGGGTCGGCCTTGGCCTTGTCGTACTCGACGGCCACCTCGTCGACCGCGGCGACGAGGGCCTCGGGGATGAACTTGCCGCCGAAGGCGCCGAAGTAGCCCTCGGCGTTGGGCACCAGACCCTCGGGGTCGGGAATGAAGTAATCGCTGGGCATGCCAGAACTCCTCAAGAGCGATCAGCTGAAGAGAAATGAAGTGACGTCGGGTCGCTGAGCGGGGGCTCAGCGGCGGCGCCATCGCATGCCGTTGACCTGGCCGGGCTCGTCCCCGATCACGTACCGGACGCGCCGTCCGTGCACCCGGCGGGCCGGGGCCCGGCAGCCGCGCGGGCGGCAGCCGCGCGCCAGCGGCGCGTGCGGCACGCGCGCGGACGCGGCCGCGCCGGCCGGGCGGCGAAGGCTCGGCCGGGGCGGCGGTACGCGGCGGACGGCGGTGGTCATGAGCGGGAGGTCAGCCCCTCCCGTGCCGCAGCGCCGGGTGGGCGCCCGCGGCGACCAGATCGGCCACGGCGGCCTTGGGGTCGCGGCCGGTGACCAGGGACTCGCCGACGAGGACGGCATCGGCGCCGGCGTTGGCGTACGCGATCAGGTCGTGCGGGCCGCGGATGCCGGACTCGGCGATCTTGACGATGCCCGCGGGGATCTCGGGGGCGACCCGTTCGAAGGTGGAACGGTCGACCTTGAGGGTCCTGAGGTCGCGTGCGTTGACGCCGATGATCTTGGCTCCGGCGTCCACGGCGCGCTCGACCTCGTCCTCGTCATGGACCTCGACGAGCGGGGTGAGGCCGATCGACTCGGCACGCTCGATCAGGGAGACGAGCGCCTCCTGGTCGAGTGCCGCGACGATCAGCAGGACCAGGTCGGCACCGTAGGCACGGGCCTCCCACAGCTGGTACGACGTGACGATGAAGTCCTTGCGGAGCAGCGGGATGTCCACCCGGGCCCGCACGGCTTCCAGGTCCGCGAGCGAGCCGCCGAAGCGGCGCTGTTCGGTGAGGACGGAAATGACGGCCGCGCCGCCCGCCTCGTAGTCGGCGGCGAGTCCGGCAGGGTCCGCGATGGCGGCGAGCGCACCCTTGGAAGGGCTGGAGCGCTTCACCTCGCAGATGACCTTGACCCCGTCGCCGCGCAGCGCGGCGACGCCGTCCTTGGCCCGGGGCGCCTTGGCGGCACGCTCCTTGAGCTCGTCGAGGCTGACCCGCGCCTGCCGCTCTGCGAGGTCGGCGCGCACGCCTTCGATGATCTCGTCGAGCACACTCACGCGAGCGGCCCCCTTCCGGGAGGTTGATGGTGGATCACTGTCAGCAATCTCGATGGTATCCGTAGGAGGGCGAAGGCCCCGCATCCGGTTGACGGGCGTCCCACTACCTGGAACCGCTTACTGCCGGTCATGGCGCGAGGAACGCCCCGAACGGAAGATTCCGTACGACGGTGAAGACCAGCAGAATCCCGCCGAGACCCCACCACCAGGCGGGCCGGAGGCCGATGCGCAGCGGCCGGTTCCGGACAGCACGGACGAGCCAGACGGTCCACAGGACGGCGAAGACTCCGTAACCGACGGTGGCGACGGCGTTGGAGCCGAGGGCGGCACCGAGATCGCCGGTGATGAAGGCGTGGGCGCTGCGCAGGCCCCCGCAGCCGGGGCAGTAGATCCCGGTCAGCCGCAGCAGGGGGCAGACCGGATAGTGCCCGGGCTCGTTGGGGTCCACCGTGCCGACGTACGCGAAGGCCGCGGCGACCCCGGCCATGGTTGCCAGCGGCGAGGCGAGCCGCCGTACGAGCGGTGTGCGGCCGGCCGTGGGCCCCGACATCGACAACGGCACCGGCACCGGCACCGGGCCGTGCGCAGAGGCGGGGGTGGCGTGCGCGGAAGCGGGCGCTTGGTGCGGCGCGGGCCCCGGCACGGGGGGCTCGCCAGGGCCGGAGGCGGCGGCAGGGATGACATCCACCCCGTGATTGTCCCCCGGGCATACGAAGAGGCGCAGCCCGGGCTCACCGGACTGCGCCTCGCTCGGAGCGCTCAGGGGTTCCTGAGGGATGCTCGTGGCGTCAGGAGGCCACCGTGGCCCCGGCCGGCGCGGGCTGCGCGGCCTTCGCGGCCTGGGCGGGGGCCTGGACACGGATGGGCTGCTGCTTGGGCATGCCGAGACCCGCGGCCTTCATCGCACCGCCCACGACACCGCCGAGCAGCGTCACGGCGATTCCTGCCCAGAAGCCGAGCGGATTGGCCGCCACCATGAAGACTCCGGCGATGCAGAAGCCGATGAAGCTGATGGTGACGCCGGTCCAGGCGGCCGGGGTGTGTCCGTGGCTGCTGCCCGCCATGTGTTGCTCCTCGTTCGTCTTGCGCTGTGGGGTGAGTCGGACGCTCGTACCCTATTGTCCCGTACTCGCAGGGGTGTCAGGACGTGGGGGTCGTCACTGATCGCGCGTGGGGTCCTCGCCGCGGTCGAGGGCCTTCCACAGGTCCTCCGGCCGGTCCGGATCGGTCGCAGCGGCCGCCTTGCGCGGACCGGCGCCCTCGCGTTCGTAGCGGCCGGACATCGCGGGCCAGGCGGCGCCGTACCGCAGGGCGAGCACACCGGCGGCCAGGATCAGCAGTCCGGCGGCGGCCGTGACGAACGGCCAGGCGGTGTGCGTGAGCGAGTCGACCACGGCCGCGCTGTCCCCGGTGGTCCGCCGCGCCTGCTCGTCGAGGGCCGCGGTCCCGGAGACGCTGCTGTACGCGGCGACCGCCGCACCCGCACCGCTGAGGGTGAGCAGGACGGAGACGAGCAGCCTCCCGGCCCGGCGCACGGCGAAGAGGGCGACGAGCGCGGCCAGACCGACGACGGCGAGCGCGGCCGGAACACCGGTGACGTCCCGGCCGCCGGCTTCCAGGGGCACACTGCCGCCGATCGCGTCGACCGTGCCCTCGGCCCAGGTCTGGCCGGAGGCGAGCAGCACCACGGCGGCGCCGACGGCGCCGAGCAGCAGGGCGGCGGCGAGGCTGCGCCGGCTGCCTGTGGCGGCCGCGGCGCTCTCGGTACGGGGCTGGGGTACGGATGCAGCACTCACGTACCCCACTATCCCCTACCGGTTCAGTTGCCGTTCAGCCGGTTCGCCGTGTGCACGGCCCGCAGCACCGCGGCCGCCTTGTTGCGGCATTCGGTGTCCTCGGCGACCGGGTCCGAGTCGGCGACGATCCCCGCGCCTGCCTGTACGTACGCGGTGCCGTCACGCAGCAGGGCCGTACGGATGGCGATGGCGGTGTCGGAGTCGCCCGCGAAGTCGAGGTAGCCGACACAGCCGCCGTACAGTCCGCGCCGCGAGGGCTCCAGCTCCTCGATGATCTGCATCGCGCGGGGCTTCGGCGCGCCGGAGAGCGTGCCGGCAGGGAAGCAGGCGGTCAGGACGTCGAAGGCGGTACGGCCTGAGGCGACGGTGCCGGTCACGGTCGAGACGATGTGCATGACGTGCGAGTACCGCTCGATGGACATGAAGTCGACGACCTCGACCGAGCCCGGCTCGCAGACCCGGCCGAGGTCGTTGCGGCCGAGGTCGACGAGCATGAGGTGCTCGGCGCGCTCCTTGGGGTCGGCGAGCAGTTCCTCGGCGAGGTCGTGGTCCTCCTGCGGGGTGGCGCCGCGGGGGCGGGTGCCGGCGATCGGGTGCACCATGGCGCGCCCGTCCTCGACCTTGACCAGGGCCTCCGGGCTGGAGCCGACGACGTCGAAGCCCTCGAAGCGGAGCAGGTACATGTACGGGCTCGGGTTGGTGGCCCGCAGCACCCGGTAGACGTCCAGGGCGCTCGCCTCGCACGGCGTCTCGAAGCGCTGTGAGGGGACGACCTGGAATGCCTCGCCCGCGCGGATGCGCTCCTTGATGTCCTCGACGGCTTCCTGGAACTGCTCGCCGCCCCACAGCGGCGCCGTGTACGGGGGCAGCTCGGACGGCGGCAGGGCGTGCGGCTCGTACGTGACGGGGCGGGAGAGGTCGGCCTCCATGGCGTCGAGGCGGGCCACGGCGTCCGCGTACGCCTCGTCGACACCCGTGTCGAGGTCGTTGTGGTTGATCGCGTTGGCGATCAGCAGGACCGTGCCGGCCCAGTGGTCCAGGACGGCGAGGTCCGAGGTGAGCAGCATGGTCAGCTCGGGCAGCTGCAGGTCGTCCCTGCCGTGCTCGCCGATCTTCTCCAGCCTGCGGACGATGTCGTAGCCCAGGTAGCCGACCATGCCGCCGGTGAAGGGCGGCATTCCGGAGGCCAGGTCGCGCGGCGTGTGCAGGGCGTCGACGGTGGCACGCAGCGCCTGCAGCGGATCACCGTCGACGGGGACGCCGACGGGCGGCGTGCCGAGCCAGTGGGCCTGGCCGTCACGAGTGGTGAGGGTGGCGGCGGACCGTACGCCGACGAAGGAGTAGCGGGACCAGGAGCGCCCGTTCTCCGCGGATTCGAGGAGGAAGGTGCCCGGCCGCTCCGCCGCGAGCTTGCGGTAGAGGCCGACCGGCGTATCGCCGTCGGCGAGGAGGCGGCGGCTGACGGGGATGACGCGGCGGTCGGCCGCCAGCTTTCGGAAGGTCTCGAGATCCATGGCGAACGACCCTACTGGCCCAGCGGCAGCACGTCGGCGTCGAAACAGGTACGGGCGCCGGTGTGGCAGGCGGCGCCGATCTGGTCCACCTTGACGAGGACGGTGTCGGCGTCGCAGTCGAGTGCGACCGACTTGACGTGCTGGAAGTGGCCGGATGTGTCCCCCTTGACCCAGTACTCCCGGCGGCTGCGGGACCAGTAGGTGGCGCGGCCGGTGGTGAGGGTGCGGTGCAGGGCCTCGTCGTCCATCCAGCCCAGCATGAGCACCTCGCCGGTGTCGTACTGCTGGGCGATGGCCGGGACCAGGCCGTCGACGCTGCGCTTGAGGCGGCCTGCGATGGCGGGGTCGAGTGCGCTGGAGTTGCTGCGCGTGCTGGGCGTGCCTGTCATGGGGTCATTGTGCCGCTTCGGCGCTCTCCCTCAGGCGGTGCGTCCACTGGGCGGACGCGCGTCGCCCGCCGTAGGCTGACGTGCATGTCGACCCATGCCAAGCGTGAACGGCTTCTGCTCGCCGATCTGTTGGAGTCCGCAGGGCCCGATGCCCCGACCCTGTGCGAGGGGTGGAACACCCGCGATCTGGCGGCGCATGTGGTGGTGCGCGAGCGCCGCCCGGAGGCCGCGGGGATCGTCCTGGGCCTCCTGAGGAGCCGGCTGGAGCGGGTGCAGGCGGAATTCGCCGCAAAGCCGTACGAGGAGCTGATCCAGCTCATCCGCACGGGTCCGCCGCGGATGTCGCCGTTCGCGATCAAGCCGTTCGACGAAGGGGCGAACACGGTCGAGTTCTATGTGCACGCGGAGGACGTACGCCGCGCGCAGCCCGACTGGGCGGCGCGGGAGCTTGACCCGGTCTTCGCGGACACCCTGTGGTCGCGGCTGGAGCGGGGGGCCAGGTTCCTGGGCCGGAAGTCGCCGGTGGGGCTGGTGCTGCGCCGCCCGAACGGTCAGACGGCGGTCGCGCACCGCGGCACCCCGGTGGTGACGGTGACCGGGGATCCGGGTGAGCTCACGATGTTCGCCTTCGGCCGGCAGAAGCAGTCCTCGGTGGAGCTGGAGGGCGACGAGGACGCGGTCGCCAAGGTGCGTGAGGCCGAGCTGGGGATGAGCTAGGGCCCGCCTTCCGGTCGGGGCCAGGACCTAGCGGCTCGGGGAGGCCGGCGTGGCTGCCGGGAGCGGGTGGCCGGGGGCGAGGGCCTTGGCGATCCGGCTCGCGACGGTCTCCGCCGTGTTGCCGTCCGGGGTTTTCGGGCCCTTGGTCGTCGTGACCGCGATGGCCAGCCCTTCGGGTGGCAGATAGGCCTGGACGGCGGCGTATCCGGAGAACGACGGGTTCGTCACGATCCAGCCGTCCAGCACGAGCACACCGAGGCCGAAGTGCTTGGCTGCGGTGTTCTTCAGGCACACCGTGGCGGGGCAGGTCTTCGTAGCGCCGCCGAGCCCGACGGTGCCGGGATCGAGCTGGGTGCGGTACGCCGCGGGCGACAGCAGTTCGCCCGTGCCTACCGCCTCCGCCGAGCGGGCCAGGTCGCAGATGTGGGCGGTGAGGACCGCTCCTGGTGCTGTGGTCCAGGAGGGGTTCCAGAAGGTGGACTCCTCGTAGGGGCCGCGCTCCTTGGTGAAGGCGTGCAGGACCGGCTGCGGGATCTCGGCGGTGAAGCTGTTGCGGGTGCCGTCGAGCCCGAGAGGGCCCATGACGCGCTGCTGCAGCAGTTTGTCGAGCGGCGTGCGGCTGATCTTCTCCAGGGCTGCGCCGAGCAGCACGAAGTTGGCGTGCGAGTAGCTGAATCTGGTGCCCGGCTCGTACCAGAGGGGGTGGGCGGCCGGGAATGCCACCAGCTCCTCGGGCGTCCAGTGGCGGAACGGGGCCGCCTCCAGTTCGGCGAGGAACTTCGGGTCGGTGACGTAGTCGTGGAGCCCCGAGGTGGAGTCGCCGAGCATGCGCAGTGTGATCTCGTCGGCGTGCGGGGCGTCCGGCAGCCAGCGGGACACGGGGTCGTCGAGCCGCGCCTTCTTCTCGTCCACCAGCTGCAGCAGGGTCATGCCCATGTAGACGATGGCGACCGACCCGGCCCGGAAGTGCATGTCGGGCGTCGCGGGTACGCCGGTCATGGACTCACCCAGGGCGGTCGTCAGAACCTCCTCGCCGTCCCTCGTGACGCGCAGCACCACCGAGTTGAGGCCCAGCTCGGTCCTGGCCCGCTGGGCGATGTCCAGCACCTCGCGGGCGGGACCGCCGCGGGGTGGCGGGGAGCTGACGCAGGGGCGGTCCTTCCCCGGCGCCGAGGGTGCGGGGGCGAGAGCGGTGACCTGGAGGATCGCGGCGATGAACACCGCGACACAGAGGAGCGCGGCCCGCCGGTTTCGTCTCATGCCCTGCACTATGGGCGAGCGAGTGCCGTGAAGTACTGGGGAACACCCGGGCGGCCACGGGGATCACCCTTGGGGAGGGCTGCGGCCCGCCCGGAGGCCGTCAGGCGGCCCAGTCGCGCAGAAGACGGGCAACCTCGGTCAGGTCCGCCTCGTCACTGCGGACGTCGCCGACGAGCTTCGCCCAATCGCCGTGCGTCGGCGCGACAGGCACGCCGGACTCCTCCATGTAGGCACGAACACAGCCGATACCGATCGACGCGTTGTAGTCCGTGAACGGACGGAGCCGCAACGCCGTGTGCAGGAACGTGGCCGCGCGCGTGGCCGCTTCCTCGTAGTACGGCTCCCCCGCGACGCGCTCGTACCGGTGTCGCTCGGCCATGCACTGCAAGGCGCCCCAGTCACGGATCGGAGTGTTCCCCGGCGAGACCTCGATCGACTACCGAACGGGATGCCCCGCCTCGCGCAGCGTCTCCTTCACCTGCCCGATCCGCAGATCGCCGAAGTGGAAGACGGATGCCGCGAGCACCGCGTCCGCGCCCGCCGCGATGGCCGGGGCGAAGTCGGCGAGCCTGCCCGCGCCGCCGGAGGCGATGACCGGGACCGTGACGTGCTTGCGGACGGCCGCGATCATCTCCGTGTCGTAGCCGTCCTTGGTGCCGTCGGCGTCCATCGAGTTGAGCAGGATCTCGCCCGCGCCCAGCTCGGCGGCCCGGTGCGCCCATTCGATGGCGTCGATGCCGGTGCCCCGGCGGCCGCCGTGGGTGGTCACCTCGTAGCCGGACGGCGTCGTGGTGCCTTCCGGGGTGCGGCGGGCGTCCACCGACAGGACCAGCACCTGGCGGCCGAAGCGCTCGGCGATCTCGCGGATCAGCTCCGGGCGGGCGATGGCCGCCGTGTTGACGCCGACCTTGTCGGCGCCGGCCCGCAGCAGCTTGTCGACGTCGTCCGCCGAGCGGACGCCGCCGCCCACCGTGAGCGGGATGAAGACCTGCTCCGCGGTGCGGCGCACCACGTCGTACGTCGTCTCGCGGTCGCCGGACGACGCCGTGATGTCGAGGAAGGTCAGCTCGTCGGCGCCCTCGGCGTCGTACAGCTTGGCCATCTCGACCGGGTCGCCCGCGTCCCGGAGATTCCGGAAGTTGACTCCCTTGACCACCCGGCCGTTGTCGACGTCCAGGCACGGGATGACTCGGACCGCGAGGGTCATGACTGCGAACCTCCTCGGTATGCCTCGACCTCGACCTCCACGACCAGCCGCGGGTCGGCGAGGCCGGCGACGATGACCAGCGTCGAGGCGGGGCGGACGGCGTCGAACAGCTCCTTGTGGGCGCGGCCGACCTCCTCGACGTCCCGGGCGTGCGTGATGTACATCCGGGTGCGCACCACGTGCTCGGTGCCGAGGCCGAGCTCCTTCAGCGCGCCGATGGCGACGTTGAAGGAGTTGACCGCCTGGTCGTACGGGCCGCCGTCGGCGAAGGCGCCGTCGATCATCGACGTACAGCCGGAGACGAGCACGAGACCGTTCGGCAGCTCCACGGCGCGCGAGTAGGCGTAGGCCTCTTCCCACGCTCCGCCGGAGGTGATGCGGCGTACGTCTGTCATGGGGAGACTGCCTCCAGGGCCTCTTCCAGGGTGAACGCCTCGGCGTAGAGCGCCTTGCCGACGATGGCGCCCTCGACGCCCTCCGGGACCAGCGAGGCGAGCGCGCGCAGGTCGTCGAGCGAGGAGACGCCGCCGGAGGCGACGACGGGCTTGTCGGTGGCGGCGCAGACGTTGCGCAGCAGCTCCAGGTTGGGGCCCTGGAGGGTGCCGTCCTTGGCGATGTCGGTGACGACGTAGCGGGCGCAGCCCTCGGAGTCGAGCCGGGCCAGCGTCTCGTAGAGGTCGCCGCCGTCGCGGGTCCAGCCGCGGCCGCGCAGGGTCGTGCCGCGCACGTCGAGACCGACCGCGATCTTGTCGCCGTGCTCGGCGATGACCTTGGCGACCCACTCGGGGGTCTCCAGGGCCGCGGTGCCGAGGTTGACGCGGGTGCAGCCGGTGGCGAGGGCCGCGGCGAGGGTGTCGTCGTCGCGGATGCCGCCGGACAGCTCGACCTTGATGTCCATGGCCCCGGCGACCTCGGCGATGAGCTCACGGTTGTCGCCGGTGCCGAAGGCGGCGTCCAGGTCGACCAGGTGGAGCCATTCGGCGCCCGCGCGCTGCCAGGTGAGGGCGGCCTCCAGCGGGGACCCGTACGACGTCTCCGTACCGGACTCTCCGTGGACGAGGCGGACGGCCTGGCCGTCGCGGACGTCGACGGCGGGGAGGAGTTCAAGCTTCTGAGCCATGATCAGAGGGTCTCGATCCAGTTGGTGAGGAGCTGGGCTCCGGCGTCGCCGGACTTCTCGGGGTGGAACTGGGTCGCCCACAGGGCCCCGTTCTCGACGGCCGCGACGAACGGCTCGCCGTGGGTCGCCCAGGTGACCTTGGGGGCGCGCATCGCCGGGTTGGTGATCTCGAGGGACCATTCGTGCACGGCGTACGAGTGGACGAAGTAGAAGCGGGCGTCCGGGTCGAGGCCGGCGAACAGCTCACTGTCCTCGGGCGCCTTGACGGTGTTCCAGCCCATGTGGGGGACGACCGGGGCCTTCAGCGGCGCGACCACGCCGGGCCACTCGTCCAGGCCCTCGGTCTCGACGCCGTGCTCGATGCCGCGCTCGAAGAGGATCTGCATGCCGACGCAGATGCCCATGACCGGGCGGCCGCCGGAGAGCCGGCGGTCGACGATCCAGTGCCCGCGGGCCTCCTTCAGCCCGGTCATGCAGGCGGAGAAGGCGCCGACGCCGGGGACCAGGAGCCCGTCGGCGTTCATGGCCGCGTCGAAGTCACGGGTGATCTCGACGTCCGCGCCGACGCGGGCGACGGCCCGCTCGGCCGACCGGACGTTGCCGAAGCCGTAGTCGAAGACGACGACCTTCTTGCGCGCGCTCATGACCACACGTCCAGGCGCAGGACGCCGGCGACCAGACACATCGCGGCGCCGACGGAGAGCAGCACGATGAGGCCCTTGGGCATCTGCTGCTTGGCGAAGGAGATCACGCCGCCGAGCAGAAAGAGCCCGAGGACGATCAGAACCGTGGAGAGACCGGTCACAGCTACAGCGCACCCTTCGTGGAGGGAAGGATTCCGGCGGCGCGCGGGTCGCGCTCCGAGGCATAGCGCAGGGCGCGGGCGAGCGCCTTGAACTGGCACTCCACGATGTGGTGGGCATTGCGCCCGTACGGCACGTGGACGTGCAGCGCGATCTGCGCCTGGGCGACGAAGGACTCCAGGATGTGCCGGGTCATCGTCGTGTCGTACGCACCGATCATCGGCGCCATGTTCTCCGGCTCGGTGTGCACGAGGTAGGGGCGGCCGGACAGGTCGACGGTCACCTGCGCGAGCGACTCGTCCAGCGGGACGGTGCAGTTGCCGAACCGGTAGATCCCCACCTTGTCGCCGAGGGCCTGCTTGAAGGCGGCGCCCAGCGCGAGGGCGGTGTCCTCGATGGTGTGGTGGCTGTCGATGTGCAGATCGCCGTCGGTCTTGACGGTGAGGTCGAACAGACCGTGGCGGCCGAGCTGGTCCAGCATGTGGTCGTAGAACCCGACCCCGGTCGACACATCGACCTTTCCGGTGCCGTCGAGGTTGATCTCGACGACGACGGACGTCTCCTTCGTGGTGCGCTCGACCCGTCCTACGCGGCTCATGAGCTCTGCTCCTTCTTCAGTGCGCGAACCGCATCGAGGAACGCGTCGTTCTCTTCGGGGGTCCCGGCGGTGACCCGCAGCCAGCCCGGTACGCCGTTGTCACGGACGAGGACGCCCCGGTCGAGGATCTTCTGCCACATGCCGTGGGTGTCCTCGAAGCGTCCGAACTGGACGAAGTTGGCGTCGGATTCGGTCACTTCGTAACCGATGGCGAGCAGCTCGGTGACCAGCCGGTCCCGCTCCTCCTTGAGCTGCTCGACGTACTTCAGCAGCGTGTCCGTGTGCTCCAGGGCGGCGAGTGCCGTCGCCTGGGTGACGGCGGAGAGGTGGTACGGCAGCCGTACGAGCTGGACGGCGTCGACCACGGCCGGGTGCGCGGCGAGATAGCCGAGGCGCAGCCCGGCCGCGCCGAAGGCCTTGGACATGGTGCGCGAGACGACGAGGTTCGGCCGGCCCTGGATCAGCGGCAGCAGCGAGGGGCGGTGGCTGAACTCGACGTAGGCCTCGTCGACGACCACGAGCGACGGCTTGGCCTGCTGGGCGGCCTCGTACAGCGCGAGGACCGTCTCGGCGTCGACGGCGGTGCCCGTGGGGTTGTTGGGCGAGGTGATGAAGACGACGTCGGGCCGGTGCTCGGCGACGGCCCGCGAGGCCGCAGCCACGTCGATGGTGAAGTCGTCGTTGCGGGGACCGGAGATCCAGCCGGTGCCGGTGCCGCGGGCGATCAGTCCGTGCATCGAGTACGAGGGCTCGAAGCCGATGGCCGTGCGGCCCGGGCCGCCGAAGGTCTGGAGCAGCTGCTGGATGACCTCGTTGGATCCGTTGGCCGCCCAGACGTTGGCGAGGGAGACCGGGTGCTTTCCGGTGCGCGTGAGGTACTTGGCAAGCTCGGTGCGGAGCTCGACGGCATCCCGGTCGGGGTAGCGGTTGAGGCCGCGCGCGGCTTCCCTGACCCGCTCGGCGATGCGCTCGACGAGCGGCTCGGGCAGCGGGTACGGGTTCTCGTTGGTGTTCAGCTGTACGGGCACGTCGAGCTGCGGCGCGCCGTACGGGGACTTGCCGCGCAGCTCGTCGCGGACGGGGAGATCGTCGATGCCGATGTCGCTCTTGCTCACTTGCTGTCGGGCACCTTCCTCCCCCACTGCGCTTCGCGCGTGGGGGTACCCCCAAACCTTGCCTTGAGCGCGGCGCCGTGCGCCGGGAGGTCCTCCGCCTCCGCCAGCGTCACCACGTGGTGGGTGACCTCGGCGAGTGCGTCGCGCGTGTAGTCCACGATGTGGACACCGCGCAGGAAGGACTGGACGGAGAGTCCGGAGGAGTGGCAGGCGCAGCCGCCGGTCGGCAGCACGTGGTTGGAGCCCGCGCAGTAGTCACCGAGGGAGACCGGAGCCCAGGGGCCGACGAAGATCGCGCCCGCATTGCGGACCCGGTCGGCGACGGCCGCGGCGTCGGCGGTCTGGATCTCCAGGTGCTCGGCGCCGTACGCGTCGACGACGCGCAGGCCCTCCTCGATGCCGTCGACGAGGACGATCGCGGACTGCTTGCCGGACAGCGCCGGGACGATCCGGTCCTCGACGTGCTTCGTTGCGGCGATCTGCGGCTCCAGCTCGCGCTCGACGGCGTCCGCGAGCTCGGGCGAGTCGGTGACCAGGACGGCCGCGGCCAGCGGGTCGTGCTCGGCCTGACTGATCAGATCGGCGGCGACGTGGGCGGGGTCGGCGGTGGCGTCGGCGAGCACCGCGATCTCGGTCGGGCCGGCCTCGGTGTCGATGCCGATGCGGCCCGTGAAGTAGCGCTTGGCGGCGGCGACCCAGACATTGCCGGGGCCGGTCACCATGTTGGCCGGGGCGCACTCCTCCGTGCCGTACGCGAACATCGCGACGGCCTGGGCACCGCCCGCGGCGTACACCTCGTCCACACCGAGCAGCGCGCAGGCGGCGAGGATCGTCGGGTGCGGCAGGCCGCCGAACTCCTTCTGCGGCGGGGACGCAAGCGCGATGGACTCGACGCCGGCCTCCTGCGCCGGCACCGCGTTCATGATCACGGAGGACGGGTAGACGGAACGCCCGCCCGGTGCGTACAGCCCGACACGCTCGACCGGAATCCACTTCTCGGTCACCGTGCCACCGGGCACGACCTGCGTGGTGTGCGTCTCGCGGCGCTGCGCGCGGTGGACGATCCTGGCGCGCCGGATCGACTCCTCCAGGGCGGCCCTGACCTCGGGGTCGAGCTGCTCGAGCGCCTCGGCGAGCGCCTTCGCGGGCACCCGTACCCGCTCCAGCTTCACACCGTCGAACTTCTCGGCGTACTCGATCAGCGCCGCCGTGCCGCGATGATGCACGTCCTCGCAGATGGGCCGCACCTTCTCCAGGGCGGCCTCCACGTCGAACTCGGCGCGGGGCAGCAGGTCGCGCAGGGCGCCACCCTCCGGGAGGGCGTCGCCACGCAGATCGATTCGAGCCAGAGAAATTGATCGCAGCACGGGTCAATTCTCGCAGACGTGCTCCGAGGACCGGTCGTCCGTATCACTGGCTGATACGTGTCCCACAACTCGCTCATGACCACTAGCGTTCAGTCCGTCACGCAGCGGGAAGAACGGTTGTACGAATGCACGAAACCGGGGAAGCAAGGGGGCGGCCTTGACCGAGCCGCAGGGCATGGACATGCCCAACGATCTGACCACGGCGGAACACACCATGTGGACGGCGTTCGAGAGCGGCAGAACCTGCGACCTGCGTGACCGCAATCCGCTGCTGAACGATCCCTTCTCGGGCGGGGCCTGGGGCCCGGAGCGCAGCGTCCGCGCCGATGTGATCGCGATGCTGCTGCTCAGCGGCCCGCCCGCGCGGCCGGGCCGGGTGTGCGCACTGAAGCTGCGCGGGGCGTTCATCACCGGGAAGCTCTCGCTCGCGGGCGGGACGATCGGGCCGTACGTCGAGCTGACCGGCTGCCGCTTCGAGAACGAAGTGACGCTCCCCGAGGCCCGGTTCACGACCCTGCGCATGGTCGGCTGCGCGATCCCGCGGCTGGAGGCCGCCCGGCTGCACACGGAGGGCGATCTGCATCTGCCGCGCTGCCGGGTCGAGCGCGGCATACGGCTCACGGACGCGCAGATAGGCACGGATCTGCTGATCAACCAGATCCGGGTGTGGCCGGACCGGCGGGGCCGTGCGATCGCCGCGGACGGGCTGTCCGTGGCACAGGACCTCCAGGCCGAGCTGATCGAGACGTACGGCGAAGTCAGCCTGCGCGGCGCGAAGGTCGGCGTGTCGCTGAGCCTGCGCGGCAGCCGGCTGAGGGCGGCGGAGGGACGCCGTGCGCTCAACGCCCCGCAGCTGACCGTGGAGCGCACGCTGTACATGACCTACGCCTGGGTCAACGTGGCCGGCGACCAGGGCGCCACTCCCCCGTTCGGCATCGCGAACGCGGCCGGCGGCCGGGCACGCGTCGCACAGGAGCAGCCCTTCGAGTGCCACGGCGGGGTGCGTCTGGACGACGGCCGCTTCGGCGACGCGGTCGACTTCCACAAGGCCCGCTTCATCCTGTCGGACGCCCGGCGCGAGGAGCTGTCGCTGCGCAGGATCGCCACTCCCGAGCTGCGCTTCAACGGCGAGCGGCCCGAGGAGGGCCGCGTCGTGCTCAACGGCGCGAAGATCGTCACGCTCATCGACCTGTCGACGAGCTGGCCCGGTCCCGGCGGGCTCGCGATGGGCGGTTTCGTGTACGAGAACCTCGTCCCGTACAGCCGCTTCCCGCTCGCACGCCGGCTGGAGTGGGTGGCCGCGGCCACCCCCGAGTACGCGCCGGAGCCGTACGAACGGCTGGCGACGGTGCTGCGCAACAGCGGCGAGGACGCGGACGCGCGCGAGGTGCTGCTCGCCAAGCAGCGTCGGCGCCGCGAGACCCTGCCGCTGGCCGCGAAACTCTGGGGCTATCTGCAGGACTGGACGGTGGCGTACGGCTACCGGCCGGGGCGGGCAGCGCTGTGGATGGCGATCCTTTGGGCGGCGGGAGCGGTGGCGTTCTCCCGCTACGAGCCCGCGGCGATCAAGCCGGACGAGCACCCGGAGTGGAACGCGTCCCTGTACGCCCTTGACCTGCTCCTCCCGGTGATCAACCTCGGCCAGGACGGCTACTGGCGCCTGGAGGGCCGCTGGCAGTGGGCCGCGGCGGCGCTGGTGCTGCTCGGCTGGATCCTCGCGACGACGGTGGCGGCGGGGGCGTCGAGGATGCTGAGACGGGGCTGAGGGAAGGGGCGCCGCTGAGGCGGGCCGAGGCAGGCAGCACTGCCGAGGCGAGGCCGAGGGAGGGGCGCGTGCGCAGGATTGCACGCTCCTTTGCTCTTTCTTGACCTTCGGCAGGACAACCATTCCACCTGCTACCAAAACTTCACAGATGCCCCCTGGCGCCGCCCCTACCTGCGGCTTTCAATGGTCCGCACCATGTCTCTGCTCCGCGCCATGATCAGCACCGCCCGCATGATCCGGCACACCCCGCGGCTCGCCGACGGGCTGACGCCGGACGACGCGGTACTGCTCGACGCGCCCGACGGGCGGCTCGGGCCCGCACTCGTGGCCGCCGCGCTCGGCGATCACGAGCCGGCAGCCGAACTGCTCGCCGCCACGCGCGCGGCGGCCGAGTGGGAGAACCGCGACCGCTATGTCATGCGGCTCGCGGCGTTCGCGTACCACCGCGGCGACTGGCTGGCCCACTGGCTCGCCACCACTCCGCGCGATCCGGACGCCCTGCTGGTGAAGGCCGAACTGGAGGTGCGCAGGGCATGGAGCTCGCCCGCGCGCGGGGAGCGGCTCCGCGAGGTCGGGCCGCTGATCCACGCGGCGGCCGAGGCGGGTCCCCAGGATCCGGTGCCCTGGCGGCTGGCGCTCGACCACGCGCGCGGCACTCACGCCACGCACACCGCGTTCGAGTCGCTGTGGGAGCAGGCCGTGCGCCGGGCCTCGCACCACTACGGCTGCCATGTCGCGGCGCTCCAGTACCTCTCCGCCGTCTGGTACGGCTCGCACCGCGAGTGCTTCGACTTCGCCGAGCGCGCCGCCGAGGACGCGCTGCCGGGTTCGCTGGTGCAGGCGCTGCCCGTGCGGGCGGCGTTCGCGCTGCTGCTGACAGGGGAGCCCACCGCCGTACAGGCGGACCGGATCGACGCCGCCGCCGATCTGGCGATCGCGCTGTCCGGCCAGTACGAGGCCGGCGACCCGTGGCCATCGGAGATCCGCAATCTGCTGGTGTACGTGCTGATCGCGCGGGGCCGCTGGGCGGAGGCGCTGGAGCAGTTCCGGCTGATCGGCCCGTACGCGACGTCGTTCCCGTGGAACTGCGTGACGGACGATCCGCTGGGCCAGTTCCTGGAGGCGCGCGACGGCGTACGGATCGAGGTGGCCTCGACGATGCCCTTCCGGCGGACGTCGGCCCGGTCGGCCCGCTCTTCCGGGTCGCGAGGGGTGCCGGGCGTTCCCGACGTGACCGGCCCCGCGGGTGCGATCGGTCCGATCCGCAGACAGGCCGGACAGAGCCCGTCCGGGGGCCATTACGCTTAGCCGCTGTGACCACCGCAAGCCTGCCCCTCTTCCCGCTCAACGCGGTGCTCTTCCCAGGACTCGTTCTGCCGCTGAACGTCTTCGAAGAGCGTTATCGCGCCATGATGCGCGAGCTGCTGAAGACCGACGAGTCCGAACCCCGCAGGTTCGCCGTGGTCGCCATCCGCGACGGCCGCGAGGTCGCGCCGACCGCGCCCGGCATGCCGGACCAGACCGCGCTGCCCGAAAAGGGCCCGGCGGCGGGCTTCGGTGCGGACCCGATCCAGGCGTTCCACCGGGTGGGGTGCATCGCGGACGCCGCGACGATCCGCGAGCGCGCGGACGGCAGCTTCGAGGTGCTGGCCACCGGCACGAGCCGGATCAAACTGCTCTCCGTCGACGCGAGCGGTCCCTTTCTGACCGCCGAGGTCGAGGAGATCCCGGAGGAGCCGGGCGACGGGGCGGGAGCCCTCGCCGAGGGTGTGCTCCGGGCGTTCCGCAGCTACCAGAAGCGGCTGGCGGGCGCGCGGGAGCGTTCGCTGTCGACGGGCGCCGAGCTGCCGGACGAGCCGTCGGTCGTGTCGTATCTGGTGGCCGCCGCGGCGGTGCTGGACACCCCGGCGAAGCAGCGGCTGCTGCAGGCGCCGGACACGGCGACGCGGCTGCGTGAGGAGCTGAAGCTGCTGCGCTCCGAGACGGCGGTGATCCGGCATCTGCCGTCGCTGCCGGCGGTCGAGCTGACGCGGGCGCCGACGAGCCCGAACTGAGCCCGCGAGCCCGAACCGACACGAGGACCAGGACCTTGGCGAAGAAGTCGAAGAAGCAGCAGGGCGGCGGAGGCACCCCGGCGACGGTGGCGCTGACGGCCGCGGGTACGGAGTTCACGGTCCACGCGTACGAGCACGACCCGGCGTCGGCGTCGTACGGCGAGGAGGCCGCCGAGGCCCTCGGCGTCTCGCCCGAGCGGGTCTTCAAGACGCTCGTCGCGGACGTCGACGGCGAGCTGACGGTGGCCGTCGTCCCGGTGGCGGGCCAGCTCGACCTGAAGGCCCTCGCCACGGCGGTCGGCGGCAAGCGTGCGGTGATGGCCGACCCGGCGGCCGCGGAGCGCACGACGGGCTATGTGCGGGGCGGCATCTCCCCGCTGGGCCAGCGCAAGCGGCTGCGGACGGTGCTGGACGCGTCGGCCTCCGCGCACACGACGATCTGCGTGTCGGCCGGCCGCCGGGGCCTTGAGGTCGAGCTCGCGCCGGGCGACCTGGCCGGCCTCACGGGAGCGGTGGTGGCCCCGATCGGCCGCGCGTAGCTCCTGTCCGTCCCTGCGCGCACCCTCGACGGCGGGGCCTTCCTCCGCTACGACCGTAGGACACCCGATCTGAGGGGGCCCACATGTCGAAGCGCACACGCAAACGCAAATGGCGCCTGAGGAAGCGCCGCGCCAACCACGGCCGCCGCCCGGCCTGACGTTTCGCGGCGGACCGCCCCCGGGTGGCCCGAACTGCGGGCTTCGCCCCCGGACCCCGGGGATGTGCGTGCCCGGCACCGGCGGGTGGGCCGGGGTGTCCGTCCTCAAACGCCGGACGGGCTCGATATGCGCGCCCGGCACCTGCGGGTGGACCCACACGTCCGGGCCCCCGGGGCTTGGGACGCGAGGCCCCCACGCCCGCCAGGGCAGGCCCGGGCCGGGGGCGGAGCCCCGAGATCCGCTCCCGCGGTGGTGCCTCCACGATCGGGGGGCGTAAGGGGCAGAGCTCCCGGAACGGGTCGGGAGCAGAGTCCCACCGGCCCGCTGGGGGGCTCCCAGCGAGGCGCCGGGCCCGCGGCGGAGCCGCAAGATCCAGACACACGCCCGCAGGGCGTAGCGGGCAAAGCCCTGAGAACGGGGCGAGAACAGAGCCCCGCCTGCCGCGCTGGGGGGCTCCCAGCGAGGCGCCGGGCCCGCGGCGGAGCCCCGAGATTCCAGCCCCCTCGGGCAGAGCCCCGGAACGGGGTCCGGGGCGGAGCCCGAACCAGCGCCTCCAGCCCCGCTGGGCTCCCACGCCCGCAGGGCGTCGGGGCCCGCGAAGAACGGAGCCTGGGCCGGAGCCACAGTTCGGGAAGGGGCGGGGTGGGGAAGAGGCCCCGCGCAGCAGAACCCCGCAGCGGCACCCCTCAGCCGCACCCCGCGTCAGCCGCCTGTGGGCCCGCCCAGCGGCGGGGCCGGCCAGTCGGGTTCCGGGTCGCGGGGGGCGAAGAGGGCCGTGAGGGCCAGGTGGACCACCATGGACGCCACGGGCCAGGCCAGCAGCGCCGCACGGGAGCGGAGCTGCAGGGGCGCGTCGAAGGTGACGCCCTCGCCCACCGCACGCGCGTGGGCGACGACGTCCTGCTCGGGGCCGAACCAGTAGCCGATGCCCCAGCCCAGCATCGAAGCCGCAAGCCCGCCCAGCGCCAGCGCGAGGACGAGCGGGATTCCGCCGCGCCGGTGGATCAGGAACACCACCGCCGCGCACAGCACCCCGAAGCCGAGTGCCAGCAGCACGAACGTGCCGTCCGCGCCCGCCGCCTCCTCGCCCTCCGTGTCCACGACGAAGACCGCCTTGCCCGTGGAGATCAGCGCCACGCGCGGCGCGAGCCACAGCCACAGCAGGCCGAGCGCGACGCCGGCCAGCACCACCGCCGGCAGGACGATGGCAGCCAGGCGCAGCTCCCTCTTCATCTCCTGCCCTTCTCCGTCCTTCATGGGGAGGGGGTACGGGTTGTACCAGGGCGCGTCGTGCGGCGGAGGCTGGTGAGGCGGCGTAAGGGGTGCGGTCACCCTGACATCGTGCCAAACGTCCCTGTGGCCCGCCTCACCGGACCGCACCTCACCGGACCGCGGCCCTCCGGTACGCCCATGTCGCGGCGCCCAGCGACGCCACGCCCACGACCGCGCAGACCGCGAGGTCCAGCGCCACGGCGGGCCACTGCGGATGCGCGTCGAAGGTACGGGCCAGCGCCTCGACCCCGTACGTCGACGGCAGCAGATCCCGCGCGTACGCGATCGGCTCCGGCAGCCGCCCGGCCGGCAGCACACCCAGCAGCAGGGCTGCGGACATGCCCAACTGGCCGAGCAGTGTGGCGAGTTCCTGGCGGGGCGCAAGCAGCCCGAGCGCCGCTCCGAGCCCCGCGAGCGCCGCGCCCGAGAGCGGGATCACGGCGGCCAGCACCCACAGATGCGTGAGCGGCAGCCCGAAGAGCACCGAGCCGATGACCGCGGTCACGACCGTCCCTGGCACGGTGAACGAGGCGTACGCCCCGGCCGCGCCGAGCACCACCGCCGCGGGCGGCACGGGCAGGGTCGCGTAGTGGTCGAGGCCGCCCCCGGCCCTGAGCTGGCCGAAGTACTGGGCAAGCAGATTGAGCGCGACGAACGCGACGACCAGCACGGACGCCCCGGCGACGACGGCACGCGCCTCGGCGCCGCCGTCGACGACGCCCCGCATCAGCACCATGATGCCGACGGACTGGAAGGTCGCCACGAAGAGGAGGGGGATCCGGGCGACCCGCGCCCGGGACAGCTGGGCGCGGTACACCGCGGCAAGCGCGGGCAGCAGCCGGGCGCGCGGCGCGAGCGGCGCGGGACCGCCGCCGGACCCGGCACGGTCGGCGGCCTGCGCCCCGCGCACATTCGCGGACACGGCCTCCGCAGGCACGATGCTCACCTGGCGCTGCTCCTGTTCCGTACGTACGGGCTCACTGTGCCACGGCCGTGGCCCCGCCCGGCGGCGCACAGCGCCGACGCCGACACGGTCGGGCGGCTGCACGGGCCGCCGCGTCCCCGTCGCGGCGACGCGGACGCGGACGGCACCGCCGCGCCACGGCACGGACCGCCCCGTCCGGCACCGCGCGGTGCCACGTGCGGCGCCGACGTCGGCGCCGTCGGTCCGCGAGTCCCGGCCGGCGGCAGGCGCCGGATTCCCCCGGCACGCGGGGACCTCCCGCCGCTCATGCCTTCACCAGGCCCTTCGTCGCGTGCCCGCCGAGCGCCAGGTACACGTCCTCCAGGCTCGGCGTGGCCAGCGTGAAGTCGTCCAGCGCCGCGAACGCCTCGCCGCCGGTCACCGCGGCGACCGCCGCACGCGCCTCGTCCGGGGCGAGCCGCAGCACCCAGCGGCGGCCGGACTCCTGGGCGGAGGCACGGAGCGCGGCGACTTCCGGGACGTCCAGGGGCGCCCGCTCGCGCCACACCAGCTCGACCCGCACCTCTCCGGCCACGCGCTCCTTGAGCCCCGCGGGGGTGTCGCAGGCGATGACCTTGCCGCGTTCGAGCACGGCGACGCGGTCGAGGACGGTCTCGGCCTCGATGACGTTGTGGGTGACGAGGAGCACCGTCGCTCCGTGCTCGGCACGCCGCCGGTCCACCGCGGCCCAGACCGCGCGCCGCGCGACCGGGTCCATTCCGGTGGTGGGCTCGTCCAGGACGAGGACGGGCCGCTCGCCGACCAGTGCGGCCGCGAAGCACGCCAGCCGCCGCTGCCCGCCGGACAGCCTCTTCAGGGGCCGCCCGGCCAGTGCGGTCAGCCCGAGCTCTTCGAGTACGGTGTCGCGCTCGGCGCGTGCCTCCCGTACCCCGAGGCCCCGCAGCCGTCCGGTCGTCTCCGCGGCCAGTGCGACGGTCAGCTCGTCGAGTGCGGTGGACTCCTGGCCGAGGTAGCCGATGAGCCGGGCCGCCCGCTCGGGGTGGCGTACAAGATCGTGGCCGAGGACCTCGACCGCGCCGGAGTCGGGGCGCATCAGACCGGTGAGCTGGCGTACGAGGGTGGACTTTCCGGCGCCGTTGGGGCCGAGCAGTCCGAAGATCTCGCCGGTGCGCACCTCCAGCGAGATTCCGTCGCTGGCCCGCACCTCGGGGGTCGCGGGAGCCCCCCGCCGGGCACGCGCGGCGGGGTACGTCTTGACCAGATCCCGCACCACGCACACCGTACTCACGAGGGACGAGCCTACGGGGTCGTCGGGGCTACTCCCCCGCTGGGGCGTGCTCGGCGGCCGCCCGGACGTCGATCTCACGCCAGAATCCGGCCCGGATGGCATAGCGGTCGTGCTCGTCGATCTGGTCGTCCTTGTGGGCGAGAAGTCCGAATCGGGCCGCGTACCGCAGCAGTTCGCCGTCGATGCGGTGCGGGATCCGCGGGTACATGGTGGACAGCTTCTGTACGTGCGCGGGGTCCGGGAGCCGCTCCATCCAGCGGCGCGCGAAGACCTGCCCGACCTCGTAGGGGTCACCGCCGACCGTGGTGATGTCCTCCTCGCGGTCGGCCCAGCGCTGCTCGGCGCTGGTGAGCTGGGCGAGCGTGGGCAGCGACGCGGTCTCGGGCGACTCGCCGAGCGCGCCGCCGGGCCGCTCGATCCAGCCCTTGTCGGAGGACCAGCGCAGCGTGGCGCTCGCCGGGTGACGGTCGGTCGGGGCGGCCGGGCCGCGCAGGCCCGCAAGGTCCTTGGGGGTCGGCACGCCCTTCGCCCCGGGTCCCCCCGGCCCGGCGGGCTCGGCACCCGCGGCCGCGGCCGGGGCCGACGTCCCGTTCCGTACCTCCCCCACCTGCGCACGGGCCGCCTCGTCCGCCCGCTCCGCGGCCGCCGCGAGCGCCGACTCGGGCAGCGGGGCGGAGAGGATCGCCGCGATCTCCGGGCGGGGCGCGGGCGGCGGGGCGCAGACGCCGCCGAGGTCCTTGGCGCGGACGGCCTGGGTGATCCAGGCCCGGTCGAGGACACGGCGCTCGTCGGCCTCGGCCACCAGGTCCTCCGACTGGTTGTAGTCGCCGTCGGCGGCCTGCACGGCCCAGAGGTGGACGGCGACCCCGTGTTCCTTGGCGGACATCAGTCCGGGCAGCAGATCGCCGTCGCCGGTCACCAGCACCACGTCGGAGCAGGCGCGATTTCTGGCCAGTTCGGTGAGCTCGGCGTGCATCGCGGCGTCGACGCCCTTCTGCGCCCAGCGGCCGTCGCTGCGGGTCAGTGCACCGAGCCGGACGGTGACGCGGGGCATGACCCGCAGCCTGCGGTGCTCGGGCTGGGGTACGCGGTCGGGGGCGCCGTCGAACCAGTAGATGCGCAGCAACGGGCGTTCCGTATCGGCCTCGGCGCGGTCGCGGAGGGCCTGGATGAGGGCGGCGTGGTCGACGGTGATGCGGGAGCGGGCCGGTTCTCCGGCGAGGAGACTCGCGGCGGCGCCCAGCAGATAACCGGCGTCCACCAGGACGACGCAGCGGTCCACGTGTTCCACCCTCTTTCGGGAACCTCGGGATCGGAAGTTGCTTCGGGTTTCCTTCGAGTCTGCCCGACAGCCGGAGGGTTGACGGCCGGAACTCGATCATCGGCGTGGCGATTGTGAAGCCGCACCGTAACAGCAGCCCGTTACTCACCGCAATCATCCGAAATGCGCAGTGTGAACGCCTATGTGAGTCTGATGGCGGCCCTGGCCCCTAGATGACACAGGAGGCAGACCATGGCCAAGAACAAGAACCGTGAACGCAAGCCGCAGACGGGTTCGAGCGCGGAGCGCGGTGCCCAGCAGGCCCGTAGCTCCTCGATGGAGGCCCAGACCGAACAACGGGCGACACAGATAGCCACCGGCGATCCGGCCGCCCACAAGGGTCGTCAGAAGCGCTTCGGCCACAACTGAGGCTCCGCGCCGCGTCGACGTATGTGTGAGGGGCGCACCCAAAGGCGGGTGCGCCCCTCAGCTGCGCCACGGCACGTGCCGCGATGCGTATCCGTATGCCTACGAGTCGCGGGATCAGCCTGCCAGGCAGGACGGGCCGAGCAGCACCTTCAGATCGCCGAAGAGCGCGGGGTCGGGCTGGACCCGGTGCCGGTCGAGGCGGAGCACGGTGGTCTTGCGGGCGCCCTGGAGCTTGATCCGCACCTCCGTGTTGCCCTTGTGGTGGCCGAGGATCTCGCCGAGCCGGCTGACCATGGGCGGGGTGACCTTCACCGTCGGGATGGTGATCACCACGGGCGCGTTGGTGCCGGCCGACGACAGGTCGGGGACCATCAGCTCCATCGCGACGAGCCGCGGCACGTCCTCGCGTTTGTCGAGCCGTCCCTTGACGAAGACGACCGTGTCCTCGACGAGCTGTGTGGACACCAGCTGGTACGTCGCCGGGAAGAACATGCACTCGATGGAACCGGCCAGGTCCTCGACGGTCGCGATGGCCCACGCATTGCCCTGCTTGGTCATCTTCCGCTGCAGGCCCGAGATGATGCCGCCGATGGTGACGACCGCCCCGTCCGCGTGCTCCCCGCCCGTGAGCTGGGAGATCGCCGCGTCCGTCTTGTCGGACAGGACGTGCTCGATGCCGAAGAGCGGGTGGTCGGAGACGTAGAGGCCGAGCATCTCGCGCTCCTGCGCGAGCAGATAGGACTTCTCCCACTCGACGTCGGAGAACTCGACGTCGAGGCCGAAACCCGGCTCGTCGCTCTCCTCGTCTCCCATGCCGCCGAAGAGGTCGAACTGCCCCTCGGCCTCCTTGCGCTTGACCGCCACCACGTTGTCGATCATGGGCTCGTGCTGGGCGACCAGGCCCTTGCGGGTGTGGCCCATCTCGTCGAAGGCGCCGGCCTTGATGAGCGACTCGATCGTGCGCTTGTTGCAGACGACCGCCTCGACCTTGTCGAGGAAGTCCGGGAAGGAGCTGTACTTCCCCTTGGACTTGCGGCACCTGATGATCGACTCGACGACGTTCTGTCCGACGTTCCGGACGGCCGTCAGGCCGAAGAGGATGACATCGTCGCCCTGGGCTGCGAAGTTCGACTCGGACTCGTTCACATTGGGCGGCAGGACCTTGATGCCCATGCGGCGGCACTCGTTCAGATAGACCGCGGACTTGTCCTTGTCGTCCTTGACCGAGGTGAGCAGCCCCGCCATGTACTCGGCGGGGTGGTTGGCCTTGAGATACGCCGTCCAGTACGAGACCAGGCCGTACGCAGCGGAGTGGGCCTTGTTGAAGGCGTATCCGGCGAAGGGGACCAGCACGTCCCACAGGGCCTGGATGGCCTCGTCGCTGTAGCCCTTCTTCCGGGCGCCCTCCTGGAAGAGGACGAAGTTCTTCGCCAGCTCGTCGGGCTTCTTCTTGCCCATGACGCGGCGGAGGATGTCGGCCTCGCCGAGCGAGTACCCGGCGATGATCTGGGCGGCCTTCTGCACCTGCTCCTGGTAGACGATCAGGCCGTAGGTGACGTCCAGGACCTCGCGCAGCGGCTCTTCGAGCTCCGGGTGGATCGGAGTGATCTCCTGCTGCTTGTTCTTGCGCAGCGCGTAGTTCGTGTGCGAGTTCATGCCCATCGGGCCCGGCCGGTAGAGGGCCGAGACGGCGGAGATGTCCTCGAAGTTGTCGGGCTTCATCAGCCGCAGCAGGGACCGCATGGGACCGCCGTCGAACTGGAAGACGCCGAGGGTGTCGCCGCGCTGGAGCAGTTCGAAGGTCTTCGGGTCGTCGAGCGGGAGGCTGAGGAGATCGATGTCGATCCCCTTGTTGGCCTTCACCATCTTGACGGCGTCGTCCATGATCGTGAGGTTGCGCAGGCCCAGGAAGTCCATCTTGAGCAGGCCGAGCGACTCACAGCTCGGGTAGTCCCACTGTGTGATGGTGACGCCGTCGGTGTGCCTGACCCAGACGGGGACGTGCTCGGTGATGGTCTCGCTGGACATGATCACGCCTGCGGCGTGCACACCCATCTGCCGGACCAGGCCCTCGACGCCGCGCGCGGTGTCGATGACCTTCTTCACGTCCGGCTCGTTCTCGTACATCCCGCGGATCTCGCCGGCCTCGCTGTAGCGCGGGTGGCTGGGGTCGAGGATGCCGGAGAGCGGAATGCCCTTGCCGAGGACGTCGGCGGGCATCGCCTTCGTGAGCCGGTCGCCCATCGCGTACGGGTAGCCCAGCACCCGGGCGGAGTCCTTGATCGCGTTCTTGGCCTTGATGGTGCCGTACGTACCGATCATGGCGACCTTGTCGGCGCCGTACTTCTCCGTCACGTACCTGATCACTTCGACGCGCCGACGCTCGTCGAAGTCGATGTCGACATCGGGCATGGAGACGCGCTCGGGGTTGAGGAAGCGCTCGAAGATCAGACCGTGCGGGATGGGGTCGAGGTCGGTGATGCCCATCGCGTACGCCACGATCGAGCCGGCCGCGGAGCCACGGCCGGGGCCGACGGCGATACCGTTCTTCTTCGCCCACATGATGAAGTCGGCGACGACCAGGAAGTACCCCGGGAACCCCATCTGGATGATGACGTCCATCTCGTACTCGGCCTGCTTCTGGCGGTCGTCGGGGATGCCGCCGGGGAAGCGGCGCTCCATGCCGCGCCGGACCTCCTCCTGGAACCAGGTGATCTCGGTGTAGCCCTCGGGGATGTCGAACTTCGGCATGAGGTTCTTCGCCTCGAACATGCCGGTGGTGTCGACCTGCTCGGCGACCAGCAGCGTGTTGCGGCAGCCTTCCTGCCAGGCTTCGGACGAGTCGATCGCGTACATCTCGTCGGTCGACTTCAGGTAGTAGCCAGTGCCGTCGAACTTGAAGCGGTCCGGGTCCGAGAGGTTCTTGCCGGTCTGGATGCAGAGCAGCGCGTCGTGGGCGCCCGCCTCGTGGGCGTACGTGTAGTGCGAGTCGTTGGTGACGAGCGGCGGGATGCCGAGCTTCTTGCCGATCTCGAGGAGGCCGTCGCGGACGCGGCGCTCGATCTCGATGCCGTGGTCCATCAGCTCCAGGAAGTACCGGTCCTTGCCGAAGATGTCCTGGTACTCGGCGGCGGACTTCAGGGCCTCGTCGAACTGGCCGAGGCGCAGCCGGGTCTGGAGCTCGCCCGAGGGGCAGCCGGTGGAGGCGATCAGGCCCTCGGACCACTGGGAGATGGTCTCCTTGTCCATACGGGGCCACTTCTGCAGCCAGCCCTCGGCGTACGCGTCCGAGGAGAGCCGGAAGAGGTTGTGCAGACCCGTCTGGTTCGCCGCCCAGATCGTCTTGTGGGTGTAACCACCCGAACCGGAGACGTCGTCCCTCTTCTGGTGCGGCTGGCCCCACTGGATCTTCCGCTTGTTCCGCCGGGACTCCGGGGCGACATACGCCTCGATGCCGATGATCGGGGTGATTCCGGCTTTCTTCGCGGAATGGAAGAAGTCGTACGCACCGTGGAGGTTGCCGTGGTCGGACATGGCGATGTGCGTCATGCCCATCTCGTTGCAGGCGTTGAACATGTCCTTGAGCCGCGCGGCACCGTCCAGCAGGGAGTACTGGGTGTGGACGTGGAGGTGCGTAAAGGGCGGCTTGGTCACGGCGGAAGGCCTCCGGGCTGTGATCTTCCGGGGGAACGACCCCCGGACCCCCGCTCTGGGGGCTGGCGACAGGCTGCGGACAGTCTGGGTGGACAGCGTGGAAGTCTATGCCTCCGCACCGACAATCGTCGGGCACTCAGGACTACCGTCGTGCGTTGAGCGGGGCGGAACACCTGCCCCTTTTGTCATGTACCGCTTGTACCCGGGAGGCACCCAGCGATGTCGGTCCACCAGCCCACGGCAGGCGAGCGCGGCGAGGAGATCCTCGCCGTCTTCGACACCGCCTTCGGCGAGCTCCTGGCCGCCGACCCGGCCGCGTTCCGGGTGAAGTTCCGCAAGATGGCGGCCTCCGCCTTCGCCTTCTACCGGGGCACGGCATGCCTCTTCTACGCCGACCTGGAGCGCGAGCAGAACGGCGGCCCGTACCTGGACGAGCGCACGAGCCGGGTGTGGATCCACGGCGACCTCCACGCCGAGAACTTCGGCACGTACATGGACTCGAACGGCCGGCTGATCTTCAACGTCAACGACTTCGACGAGGCGTACGTCGGCCCCTTCACCTGGGACGTCAAGCGGCTGTCCGCCTCACTGGCCCTGATCGGCTACACGAAGGCGCTCAGCGACGAGCAGATCACCGAGCTGGTACAGGTCTACGCCGCCGCCTACCGCGAGCGCATCCACGCGCTCGCGACCGGTGCCAAGAACGACGAGGTGCCGCCCTTCACCCTGGACACGGCCGGGGGCCCGCTGCTGGAGGCGCTGCGCAGCGCCCGGGCACTCACCCGCGTCGGGCTGCTGAACTCGATGACGGAGATCCGTGACTACGAGCGTCGCTTCACGGAGGGGGGCGGCGCGATCGACCTGGACGCCGCGACGCGGTACAAGGTGCTGGCCGCCTTCGACGGCTATCTGGAGACCCTGCCCGAGTCGAGCCTGTCGCGCCCCGACTCGTACCGGGTGAAGGACGTCGTCGGGCGGCGCGGCGTCGGCATCGGGTCGGCCGGTCTGCCCTCGTACAACATCCTGCTGGAGGGCAACAGCGACGCCCTCGAGAACGATGTCGTGATCTACATGAAGCAGGCCCAGACCCCGGCGGTCTCCCGGCACCTCAGCGACGAACGGGTCCGGGGCTACTTCCAGCACGAGGGCCACCGCACGGTGATCTCGCAGCGCGCCCTCCAGGACCACGCCGACCCGTGGCTGGGCTGGACGGAGATCGAAGAGGGCGGACGCCGGGTAGGCCAGCTGGTCGCGGAGGTCTCGCCGTACGCGGTGGACCTGGACTGGTCGGACATCGACGACCCGGCGGAGATCGCGGCGACCGTGGCGGACCTCGGCCGGGCGACGGCCACGATGCACGCGGCGGCGGACGACGAGAGCGGCCACTCGCTGGTGCCGTTCTCCACGGAGCGGGCCATCGACGCGGCGATCGCGGCGGACGAGGACGGCTTCGGGGAGCTGCTGGTGGACTTCGCCCACAGCTACGGCGCACGGGCGCGGGCCGACCACCAGATCTTCGTGGACCTCTTCCGGAACGGAAGGATCCCCGGCCTGCGGTAGGCCCGCCGGATCCTTAGGGGCCGCTTACAGCGGCCCATGGCACACTCCTTCAGCGACGCTGCGTTTTCCGGGGGCGCCCCCCGGACCGGCAACAGAAGACATCCGGCAGGCAGGACCCTTTGCACATAGGCGACAGACGGCTCAGGGGGCTGCGGGCAGCCATCTTCACGGCACTCGTCGTGACGCTGTCCGTGGCTTCCCACGTGCTGCTCTCCCGTGTGTCACTGCCCTTGATCACCGTCGGTGCCGTCGCCGCCGGGGTGTTCCTGATCGCGTACGCCCTGGCGGGCCGCGAGCGCGGTTACGGGCCGATCGCCGCCGTGCTCGTCCCGCTGGAGCTGGCGGCGGACACCGTCTTCACCACCGGCCAGCACGTCTGTTACGGCGCCGCGGGCGGACCGGTCGCCGGTTCGCTGCGCTCGGTCGGGGTGGATGTGCTGTGCGGCGGCAGCGTCGGCGACCCGCTGCCCGGTGTGACCACGGCCGGTGGGCGCCTCGCCACGCTGCTCAACTCCCCCGATCCGTCCGTGCCCTGGCTGCTGCTGGCCGCGCATGTGTCGGTCGGGCTGCTCGCCGCGGCCTGGCTGCGGCACGGCGAGTCGGCGCTCGCGGGTCTGCTGCGGGCCGCGGCCGCGTCCGCCTTCAGGCCGCTGCTGATCGCCGTGGCCGCCGTGGGTGCGGGCGCCGGGCGGGTGCGCCGCGCGGTTCTGCCCGCCGGCCGGCCGCTCCCGGTCCTGCCCCGCCTTCTCGTGCACTCCGTGGGACGGAGGGGACCGCCGATCCAGGCTCTCGCCCTTGCCTGAGACCGGCAGTCCCCATCCCGTCCAGAACCATCGAACACGGAGCAAACGATCATGAGTGCACGCAACAGCCAGGCCAACAAGGCGGCCGCCCGCGAGCGTCTCCGCGCGGAGCGCGAGCGCCAGGCCAAGAAGGACAAGATCAGGCGGCAGATCATCGTCGGCGCCTCGATCGTCGGCGTACTGGCCGCTGCGGGCGGCATCGGCTACTTCGTCATGCAGGCGAACAAGCCCACCGCGTGGGAGGCCGCCAAGGACGCGAAGGTCGTCCGGCCCAAGAACACCGAGGGCGACAACGGCACGACCGTCGTCATCGGCAAGCCGACGGCGAAGAAGACGCTCGAGCTGTACGAGGACTCGCGCTGCCCGGTCTGCGCGACCTTCGAGCAGACGGTCGGCGAGACGGTCAAGAAGGACGTCGACGCCGGCAAGTACAAGATCAAGTACATCGGCGCCACGTTCATCGACGGCGACGGGCTCTCCGAGGGGCGCATCGGATCGAACGGCGAGGGGTCCAAGAACGCCCTCTCCGCCCTGGGGGCGGCGCTCAATGTGAGCCCCGAGGCATTCATGGAGTACAAGACGGCCCTCTACTCCGCGAAGTTCCATCCGCAGGAGAGCGACGACAAGTTCGGCAAGGACTCCTATCTGCTGGAGATCGCCGACTCGGTCGACGCGCTCAAGAACAACGCCGAGTTCAAGAAGAACGTCGAGGACGGCACCTTCGACGCCTGGGCGCTGAAGATGTCCGCCACGTTCGACTCCAGCGGCGTGGAGGGCACTCCGACGCTGAAGATGGACGGCAAGAAGATCACCGTCGAGGGCAGCGACAACACGCCGATGACGGCGGAGCAGTTCAACGCCGCCATCGACAAGGCCCTCAAGGGCTGACCCCGGACCCATCCGGACCGGCGGCGTGGGCCGTGTACCAGGAATCGCCTGGTACACGGCCCACGCGCCGTCCAGAGCCGCGTCGCGGAAAGGCGAATTGACGCAAGTGGATCATGGAGTGAAAATGATCCCGCAATGATCAGCTGATCTTACGGGAGGGATTTCAGCAATGCGCTTTTCCGCAACGACGAGGAACCGCGTCGCAGTTGTGTCGGCCGCCGCGGCGGCAGCGTTCGCTCTCACCGCCGGCACCGCGACGGCGGGAACCGACGCCATCGCGTACACCGACGACGCCGGCTGGGGCGGCTGGGCGAAGCTGGTGTCGAACGGCGACCGGCTGGACGTCTGCGACACGCGAGCGGACGGCAAGCGGGTGCACGGCGAGCTCATCTACACCACCTCGACCGGCAGCTTCCGGCGAGTGGCCGAGGACGCCAACGGCGCGGGCAACAGCTGCGCGAGCAAGAGCGGGGACATACCCGAGGGGACCAGGGTCACGGTTCGGGTCTGCCTCAAGGACGGCGCCGGCGGCCGGGAGGAGTTCTGCGCCACCAAGCACGGTGTTGCCTGAGCAGTGCGGTCGACGCCGAGTGACTGACTGACCATCAGGCAACTCCCGGCGGCCCGCTGTCGACGGGCAGGCGAACTTTCCTGAATTCGCCTGCCCGTTCGCCTTACCGGTCAGTAGTCTGACCGGCCGTGACCAGTAGACTCTCCACAACCCCCAGCCGCCGCACGGTCGTCAAAGCCGTTGCCGCCACCGCTGTCGCCGCGCCCGCCCTCGCGGCCGCCTCCACCCCCGCCGCTGCAGACGAGCAGGGTCCCGCCTTCCTCCATGGTGTCGCCTCGGGCGACCCGCTCTCCGACGGTGTGCTCCTGTGGACCCGGATCACGCCGTCCCCGGACGCCGTGCCCGGCTCCGGCAAGGGCCCGGACACCGAGGTGAGCTGGGAGGTCGCGGAGGACAAGGGATTCGCCCGGGTTGTCGCCAGCGGCCGGACCACCGCCACCGCCGCCTCCGACCACACCGTCAAGGTCGACGTAAGGGGCCTGCGCCAGGCCGCCGTCCATTACTTCCGCTTCACCGCCGGCACCGCGGTCTCCCCCGTGGGCCGCACCCGCACCGCGCCGGCCGCCGACGCCGCCGCGCCCGGCGTGCGCTTCGGCGTGGTCTCCTGCGCCAACTGGGAGTCCGGCTACTTCTCCGCGTACCGCCACCTGGCGGCCCGCGCCGACCTGGACGCGATCCTCCATCTCGGCGATTACATCTACGAGTACGCCACCGGCGGCTACCCGGAGGAGAAGTACGTCGTACGGCAGCACGAGCCGAAGAACGAGATCGTGACGCTGGCCGACTACCGCACCCGCCACGGCAAGTACAAGACCGACGCCGATCTGCAGTCGCTGCACGCCGCCCACCCGCTCATCGCGATATGGGACGACCACGAGATAGCCAACGACGCCTGGTCGGGCGGCGCCGAGAACCACACCCCGGGCACCGAGGGCGACTTCGCGGCCCGCGCCGCGGCCGCCAAGCAGGCGTACTTCGAGTGGATGCCCGTGCGCGCCTCGACGGAGGGCACGGTCTACCGCCGGCTGCGCTTCGGCAAGCTGGCCGATCTGCATCTGCTGGACCTGCGCTCGTTCCGCTCGCAGCAGGCGTCCGTGGGCAGCGGCTCGGTCGACGACCCGGAGCGCTCGATCACGGGCCGCGCCCAGCTCGACTGGCTCAAGTCGGGCCTCGCGTCCTCGGACGCGACCTGGAAGCTGGTCGGTACGTCGGTGATGATCTCGCCCGTCGCCTTCGGCTCCCTGCCCGCCGATCTGCTGGGGCCGATCACCGAGCTGCTCGGCCTGCCCAAGGAGGGTATCGCCGTCAACGTGGACCAGTGGGACGGCTACACGGACGACCGCAAGGAGCTGCTGAAGCACCTGACGGACCGCGGGATCAGGAACACCGTCTTCCTCACCGGCGACATCCACATGGCGTGGGCCAATGACGTGCCGGTGAAGGCCGCGACGTATCCGCTGTCGCCGTCGGCCGCGACCGAGTTCGTGGTGACCTCGGTGACCTCCGACAACCTGGACGACATCCTGCATGTCGCCCCGGGCACGGTCTCGCTGGTGGCTCAGGCCGCGGTCAGGGCCGCCAACCGCCATGTGAAGTGGCTCGACATGGACAGCCACGGGTACGGCGTCCTCGATGTGACCGCCGAGCACTCGCAGATGGACTACTACAGGCTCTCCGACAGGACGAAGGCCGACGCGACGGCGACCTGGGCCCGCTCTTACCGGACGCTCAGCGGAACGCAGAAGGTCGAGCGCGTGAACCAGCCGGTGCGCTGAGGGGCGAATTTCAGCCACTCCATGATCTGTTAACACCGCATGACATCGCTACAACGGGTGGTGTGTTCCGCAGTACGAATGCGGACACACCACCCGTTGCTGTATCCCCACTCGTTACATGCAGATCTCAAGCCCCGGACGTGGCCGAAATTTTTCTCCCGGATGCCCCCAATTGCTCAAGGATTGATTGGGCTTGATCAATCCTCAACGAGATCTGACATGCACCCGTAATCTCCCCGCGGTGGCCAAGAACGGCCCCCTTCACAACCCCCCGCGAGGAGAACCATGCGCGCTCTTGCCCGTATATCCCCACGTTTGCGCCACCGCGCACTCGGTACGGCAATCATGGCCGGAACCCTGGCCCTTGCTCCGCTCTCCGCCCCCACCGGTATCGCCGCCGCCAAGGCCCCCGCCGCCTCGTCCGCCGCCGAGGACTGCGCGGAGGAGGGCGCGAGCGCCGCCGCCCGCGAGTCCCACCCGTCGGGTTCCGGCCACGTCCATGAGCCCAACGAGGTCACCGAGACCAAGGCCAAGGCCATGGACGCGGACCTGAAGAAGAGACTCGATGCAGTGCGGATGAGCGCCCGCGGTCTTTCCGTCGCCGCGTCGACCGCCATCCCGGTCTACTTCCACGTCATCCACGACGGCGACACCGGCAAGCTCAGCGCCACCGACGTCAGCAACCAGATGGCGGTCCTCAACGCAGCGTTCGGCGGCCAGGGCACCGGCAACACCGATTCCACCTTCCAGTTCTCGCTGGCCGGCACCGACTACACGGACAATGCGACCTGGTACAACCTGAGCTCCGGTTCGACCGCCGAGAAGAACATGAAGGCCGCCCTCCGCCAGGGCGGCGCCGGGGCGCTGAACATCTACACCGCCAACCTCGGCGGCGGTCTGCTCGGCTGGGCGACCTTCCCGTCGTCGTACAACTCCAGCCCGTCCATGGACGGTGTGGTGGTGCTCGACACCTCACTGCCCGGTGGCTCGGCCGCCAACTACAACGAAGGCGACACCGCCACCCACGAGGTCGGCCACTGGATGGGGCTCTACCACACCTTCCAGGGCGGCTGTAACGGCAACGGCGACTACGTCGCCGACACCCCGGCCGAGAAGAGCGCCGCGTACGCCTGCCCGACCGGCCGCGACACCTGCGTCAACAAGACCGGGGTCGACCCGATCCACAACTTCATGGACTACACCTACGACAACTGCATGTACCAGTTCACCGCGGGCCAGGTGCAGCGGATGAAGGACAGCTGGACGGCCTACCGGGCGGGCTGACACCGCCTCCTCCGGCCTGGCGCCATGAATGCGCCGGGGGACCTGATCGACGGCGGTTCGAGCTGATCGAGCGGCTCGGCAGCGGAGGCATGGGCACGGTGTGGCGGACTCGCGACACCGTGCTCCACCGCGAAGTCGCCCTGAAGGCGGTCGGATCCGACGCGGGAGCGTCCGGCGCCGTGCGCGAGCGTGTGCTCCGCGAGGCCCGGGCGCTCCCGCGGCTCAGCCGCGCCGCGCATACGGCGGCCATTCAGCACCGGGACGTCCAGCCCGCCGACATTCTGCTGCGGCCCGACGGCAGCGCGGTGCTCACCGGCTTCGGAATCGCGGCGCTCCAGGGTTCGACCTCGCTGACCGCCCCGGTGAGCTGGTCGGCTCACCCGAATACATCGCCCCCGAACGGGTACGAGGCCACGACGACGATCCTTCCTCCGACCTCTGGTCGCTGGGGCTCGTGCTGCACGTGTGGGTGGAGGGTGTCAGCCCGCTGCGCCGGTCGACGACCCCGGCGACGCTCGCGGCCGTGCTCGACGACCCGGTGCCGCCACCGATGCGCTCCGGGCAGCTCGCGCCCGTGCTGCAAGGGCGCTCGCGGGTCCTACAGCGTGTCCAGGAACCCCAGCGCCACCCGCCACGTCTGCTCGGCGGCTTCCTCGTCGTGGTCGGGCAGGTCCGGGTCGGTGTACAGATGCCCGGCGCCCGGGTAGCGGTGGACCTCGACGTCCGCCCCCGCCCTGCCCATCTGCAGATACCAGGCGGTCAGCCAGTCATGCGGCTCCATCGGGTCGGGGTCGGCGACATGCAGCTGTACGGGCAGCCCGTCGGCCTTCGCGTCCGCCGCGATGTCGGACGTGCCGTGCAGCAGGAGCAGCCCGCGGGTCTTCTCGTCGCCGAGCGCCAGGTTCTGCGCGACGGCCGCTCCCATCGAGAAGCCCGCGTAGACGAGCCCCCGCTCGGAGAGGGGCGCCGCGGCCACGATCGCCCGCTTCAGGAGCTCGTCCAGGCCGACCTCGTTCTTGTGGGCCCTTGCCTCCTCGAGGGTCTGGAACGTGCGGCCCTCGAAGAGGTCGGGCGTCCACACCTCGTGCCCGGCGGCGCGCAGCCGGTCCGCCGCGGCCCGTACGGCAGGGCGCAGACCGAAAGTCGAATGGAAAAGCATGATGTCCATGCGGTCAGGTTACGTTCGAGACATGGAGAACGTACTGCGCCCATTGATCGTTTTCGGCGGCTCGGTCGTGCTCACGCTGCTGGTGGGATGGTTGGTCGACCTCCTGCTGCGCCGGGCCGACAACCGGCACACCGAGACCCCGCTGTGGGGCCTGCTGCGCCGCTGCCGCGTCCCGTTACAGGTCGCGCTCGGCGCGGCGCTGCTCCGAGGGACGTTCCGTCAGGCGGAGGTCGGAGTCGTCGACGAGCACGTGGCGGGCATCGGGCGGCTGCTGACGCTGGTGCTGATCGGGGCCTCGGCCTGGCTGGTGGTGCGGATCGCGACGGCCGTCGTCGAGTCCTCGTACACGCGCTACGCCGCGGCGACCCGCGATCCGGCCCGGGTGCGCCGGGTCCGTACGCAGGTGACGCTCATCCAGCGGATCGTCATCGCGGTGGTGGGGGTGGTGGCGTTCGCGGCCATGCTGCTGACCTTCCCGGCGATGCGGACGGTGGGCGCGTCCATGCTCGCCTCGGCCGGCGTCCTCGGCATCGTCGCCGGTATCGCCGCCCAGTCGACGCTGGGCAATCTCTTCGCTGGGCTGCAGATCGCGTTCGGCGACATGGTGCGCATCGGCGACACGGTCGTCGTGGACGGCGAGTGGGGGACGGTCGAGGAGATCACGCTCACGTTCCTGGCGGTGCGGACCTGGGACGAGCGGCGGATCACGATGCCGGTCTCGTACTTCACCAGCAAGCCGTTCGAGAACTGGTCGCGCGGCGGGGCCCAGATGACCGGCACGGTCTTCTTCCACCTGGATCACTCGGCGCCCGTGCCCGAGATGCGCGAGAAGCTCCACGAGATCCTGCGCGAGGGCCCGGCGTGGGACGGCCGCGACTGGTCGCTCGCCGTCACGGACACCACAGCGACCACGATGGTGGTGCGGGCTGTCGTCACCGCGAAGGACGCGGACGACGTGTGGACGGTGCGGTGCGCGGTCCGCGAGCAGCTGATCGCCTGGCTGTGCGACCGCCATCCGTACGCAATGCCGCGCATCGCCACGGCCCACGCGGCGGCCCCGCCCGTCGAGTACCCGGAGCAACTGAAGTACCCGGAAGCAGGTGACGGCGCTCACCGCACGGGCCGCGGCTGATCCCGCGCCCGCCGGCACCGGTCAGTGGCCGCGTTCCGCGCCGCCGTTGACCTGGATGACCTGGGCGGTGATGTGGCCGGCGGCCGGTGAGGCGAGCCAGCGCAGGGTCTGGGCCACGTCGCCGGGGTGCCCGGCCCGCCCGGTGGACGTCTCCGCGATGAGTGCCTTGCGGCGCTCATCGGGGAGTTCGCCGCCGAAGAAGCCCGTCTCCTCGACGAGCCCGGGTGCCACGAGGTTCACGGTGATGCCGCGCGGCCCGAGTTGGCGGGCGAGATCGTACGCGTACGGGTGGAGGGCGGCCTTGGACGCGGCGTACGCACCCGAGCCGGAGCCCCGGTACGCGGCGATGGAGCTGAGGAACAGCACACGGCCGCCGGGCGTGGCCAGATGGTCCTTGAGGGCCTCGGTGAGCAGGGTGGCCGTGAGCGTGTTCAGCCGGAAGTTGACGGTCCAGTCGTGGGCGACGGCCTCCAGCGGGTCCTCGAAGTCGGGCCGCGCCTCCAGCCGTCCGTTGCCGCCGGCGCTGAGCACCAGCACGTCGACGGTGCCGAACTCCCGCGCCACGAACTCCGCGGCGCGGCGGGCACCTTGGGGCTCGCTGAGGTCGACGGCGCAGTAGCGGGCCCCGGGGATCCGCTCGGCGGCCCGCGCGAGCACCTCCTCGCGCCGCCCGAGCAGCACCACCTGCTCGCCGTCCGCGGCGAACACCTCCGCCGCCGCGAACCCGATGCCGGTACCACCACCACTGATCACCACGGTGCGCGCCATACCTTGATCATACGACCGGGCCCCGCCGAATCAGGGGCTGGGACGGTCGGCGTGGGAGGCGGCTGCGCAGGTGGCCGGCGGAGGCTGCGCACCTCGTCAACGGAGGCTGCGCACGTCGAGCTGGCGCAGGACGCGGTCCACGACCTCGGGGTCGGCGCCCGGCTCGCTGCGGGCGGCGAGCACCTCGTGACGAGCGGCGGACAGCATTTCGCGCTGGACGCGAAGGAGGGTCTCCTGCCGTTCGGTGCGCTTGGCGAACCATTCGCGACGCTCCTCGTCGACGATGTCCGGGCTGATGCGGATCCCGATGTCGTACGCCACACGCTGCAGCCGCTCGGAGATCTCCTCCGGCACCTCCTCGACCTCCTCGATCTCCTTCAGCCGGTGCTTCGCCGCCCGGGCCGCGCGCAGCGCGAGGTCCCGTTCCCGTGCCTGCTCGGCGTCCGTGTCGGCCCGTACGCCGAGGCGTTTCACCAGCCAGGGGAGGGTGAGCCCCTGCGCGACCAGCGTGGTCATGATCACCACGAAGGCGATGAAGATGATGTCGTCGCGGGCCGGGAAGGGTGAGCCGTCGTCGGTCCGCAACGGAATCGCGAGGGCCTGGGGGTACCTCCCAGCGATAGCCAGGGGGAGCGACCGAGGCCACGCCCCGCATCCCCGACCACCACATGACGATGGTCTCGCGCAGGCCTACGGGGATCTCCTCGTCGTAGTCGCGCCGCTTGTGCAGCCGCGTCGTGAGCCAGGTGGCGGGCAGCAGATACAGCAGCCGCACGCCGACGACGACCGCGACGACCAATGCGGACCACTCCATCAGCTCGGCCCCCCGGCCTTCGGCGGTGCCGAAGACGTTGTGGAGTTCGAGCCCGATGAGCCCGAAGGCGACCCCGGTGACGAGGGTGTCCACGATCTGCCAGAACGTGTTCCCCGCGAGCCGCCAGATGAACGCGTCCGCGTCGACGGCGTTCTCGGCGAGATAGAGCGCCGTGACGAGGACGGCCAGGACGCCGGACCCCAGCAGCTCCTCCGCGAGCACATAGCTGACGAACGGCACGAGCAGGGTCAGCCCGATCTGCAGGGTCGCGTCACCGAGCAGCCCCATGAGCCGGTTGGAGAGCCGGCCGAGCCCGAGTCCGACCACCACGGCCACCACCGCGGAGAGAGCCAGCTCCCCGGCAGCCTCCGGCCAGGAGAACGCCCCGCTGACCGCCGCCGCGATCGCCACGTGGTACAGCACGATCGCGGTGACGTCGTTGAAGAGCCCTTCACCCTCCAGGATCGACACCAGCCTGCGGGGCAGCCCGAGGGATCCCGCAACCGCGGTGGCGGCGACCGGGTCGGGTGGGGCGACGAGCGCGCCGAGCGCGCCGAGCGCGACGGCGGCGGCGATCGGCAGCCCGGGCACAACGGCGTTCGCGACGGCCGCGACCGCCGCCGTCGTGACGAAGACCAGGGCGACGGCGAGCAGCAGGATGGGCCGGATGTTGGCGGTGAACTGCCGCCAGGAGGTGCGCTGCACGGCGGCGTACAGGAGGGGCGGCAGCAGCAGCGGGAGGATGTACTCGGGCGGAACAGCGACGTTCGGCACGAAGGGCAGGAGGGCGAGGACCGCCCCGACGAGGGTCAATCAGCACGGGCGCCGGCAATCCCAGCCGCTCGCCGAGCGGCACGGTGACCACGGCGCCCAGCAACAGCACGAACAGCAGGGCCAGTTGGTCCACGAACGCGGCCTTCCGCGGGCGGAGCATCGACGGTCAGCCCGTCAAGGCTCCCATGCGCTTCGCCGGAATTGCCGCAATCGCCCTGCTCATGGGTCGCCCTGATGCGCCATCAGGGCCGCGCTCGGCACCCGGGCCGCCCCGCCGGTGCAGGGCACCCGTCAAGCCCGTCCGGCCCGGGCCACCCACCGGTGCCGGGCCGCTCAGGGGCCCGGCCGGAGGCCTACCGGGGACCCGGGAGCAGGGCCCCGCTCACAGTGACCGCCGCATCGCGCGGTGCGGGATCCCCGCGTCCGGGAATTCCGGGCCGTACGCCTCGTACCCGAGCCGCTCGTAGAACCCCAGCGCGTGGGTCTGCGCGTGGAGGTCGACCGACGTGAGACCACGGGCGCGGGCCGACTCCTCGATCGCGCGGACCAGCGCCGCGCCCACGCCGAGGCCGCGGGCGGCACGGCTGACCGCGAGGCGGCCGAGGGAGCCGACCGAGGGGTCGGGCAGGAGGCCCGTCAGGAGGCGGCCCGTGCCGAGGGGGCCGTCCGGGCCGACCGCCAGGAGGTGGACCGCGTCCGCGTCGTGCGCGTCGTACTCGATGTCCTCGGGCACACCCTGCTCGACGACGAAGACCTCCTTGCGCACCGCGAAGCACGCCTCCCGGTCGGCCGCGTCAGCCGCCTCCCGTACGACGAAACCGCTGCTCACGCGCTCTCCGCCGCGATCCTGTCCAGCGCCGCCTGCAGATCCTCGGGGTACTGGCTCTCGAACTCGACCCACTGCCCGTCCGACGGATGCTCGAAGCCCAGCCGCACCGCGTGCAGCCACTGCCGGGTCAGCCCGAGCCGCCGGGCCATCGTCGGGTCGGCGCCGTACGTGAGATCGCCCACACACGGGTGCCGGTGGGCGGACATGTGCACCCGGATCTGGTGCGTACGGCCCGTCTCCAGCTTGATGTCCAGCAACGACGCGGCCCGGAACGCCTCGATCAGGTCGTAGTGCGTGATCGAGGGCTTGCCTTCCGCGGTCACGGCCCACTTGTAGTCGTGCTGGGGGTGGCGCCCGATGGGAGCGTCGATCGTGCCGCTCAGCGGGTCCGGGTGGCCCTGCACCAGCGCGTGGTAACGCTTGTCGACCGTCCGCTCCCGGAACTGCTGCTTCAGCAGCGTGTACGCCCGCTCCGACTTCGCGACCACCATCAGCCCGGACGTGCCGACGTCCAGCCGGTGCACGATGCCCTGCCGCTCCGCCGCGCCCGACGTGGAGATCCGGTACCCCGCCGCCGCGAGCCCGCCGATGACGGTCGTCCCCGTCCAGCCGGGGCTCGGGTGCGCGGCCACGCCGACCGGCTTCACGATCACGACGATGTCGTCGTCGTCGTGGACGATCTCCATGCCCTCGACCGGCTCGGCCACGATCTGCACCGGCGCGGGCGCCTGCGGCATCTCGACCTCGAGCCAGGCGCCGCCGCTGACGCGCTCGGACTTCCCTACGACCGAGCCGTCGACCTGGACCTTGCCCGCGGCAGCCAGCTCGGCCGCCTTCGTACGGGAAAAACCGAACATGCGGGAGATGGCGGCGTCGACGCGCTCGCCCTCCAGACCGTCGGGTACGGGCAGGGTGCGGGTTTCGGGAAGGGTACTCACCCGTCGAGTATGCCTTGTCAGTCCTTGTGGACCGTTCCGTCGGGGTCCAGGCCCTTGAAGGACAGGATCACGATGAGGATGCCGCCGCACACGATCGCCGAGTCCGCGAGATTGAAAACGGCGAAGTGTGCCGGTGCGATGAAGTCGACGACCGCGCCTTCGAACACGCCCGGTGAGCGGAAGATCCGGTCCGTGAGATTGCCCAGCGCACCGCCCAGCAGCAGCCCGAGCGCGATGGCCCACGGCAGGCTGTAGAGCCGGCGGGCCAGCCGGGCGATCACCACGATCACCGCGGCCGCGATGATCGTGAAGATGATGGTGAAGGCCTCGCCGAAGCCGAAGGCCGCACCGGGGTTGCGTACCGCCACGAACTTCAGCAGATCACCGATCACCTCGATCGGCTCCTGGTGCTCCAGCTTCGCCACCACGATCATCTTGCTGCCGAGGTCCAGCAGATAGGCCACGGCGGCCATCGCGAACAGCGCGAAGACCCGGCGCCTGCCCTTGGGCTGCTCGGCAGGAGCCGCAGCCTCCTCGTCGTCAACGCCCGGCGTACCGATGATGCGCTCCGCCTCTGCCACGTGAGTCCCTCAACCTAGGTGCCTGACTGGTCACGAGGGTACGACACACACGTGCGGACCCTGCCGTCGCGACCTGCTCGACGCCGATCGGCCCCCCGGACCAGGGCCGAGTCGGCATCGCCGCGGATCTGCAGCGCCGCGGTATCTGCGGCGCCGCGGCGGGCTCAGGCCCGCCGCTCCTGCTTCTGCTTGTCCTCCACGCACAGGGTCGCCCGCGGGAACGCCTGCATACGCGCCTTGCCGATGGGGTTTCCGCAGATCTCGCAGAGCCCGTACGTTCCCGTGTCGAGGCGGTGCAGTGCCCGCTCGGTCTGCTCGAGCATCTCGCGTGCGTTGTTGGCGAGGGCGATCTCGTGCTCGCGCGTGATGTTCTTGGCGCCGGTGTCGGCCTGGTCGTCGCCCGCGCCGTCCCCGGAGTCCCGCATCAGCCCGGTCAGCGCCTCCTCGGAGTGGCTGATCTCGTCCCGCAGCTTGGCCATCTCGCTCTCGAGCTCGGCGCGCGCCTCGGCGACCTCCTCCGGTGTCCACGGATCCTCGCCCGGGCGCACCGCCAGCTCTCCGGGGGCCGTCGCGGCGGCGACGCGGGCCGGCGGCAACGCCGTCGCGATGCCGTCCCCGCCCCCTGTGGCACTGGCCGCGGTCTTCTTCGCTCCCACCGTCCTGGCTCCCGTCTGCTTGGCGGCCTCGGCCGCCTCCTTGGCCGTCCTGGCGGCCTTTCCGGTACCGGCGCCTGTCGTCGTGGCAGCCGCCGCCCTCTTCGTCTTCGCGGGCGCCTTGGAGGCCGCCGCTTCGGTGGACGCCGTGGAGCGCCCTGCCGGCTCCTTCCTCTCCGCTGTCGTGGTCCTGGCGGTCTTCGTGGTCCTGGCGGTCTTGGCGGTCCTGGCGGTCTTCCTCGCCGCCGGGGTCTCCTTCGCGGCGGTCGTCTTCCTCGCCGCCGGGGTCTCCTTCGCGGGGGCCGTCTTCCTCTCGGCCGTGGTCTTCTTCCCGGCCGTACGCTTCTTCGCGTTCGTGGCCTTCTTGGCGACCTTCTTCGCCGGTGCCGCGGCCTTCACCTCCGCCGCGTCGTGCGCGTTCACACCGGACGCGTCGGCCTTCGCCACCCGCCCGGTGCCCGGGTTCCTCTTCGCGACAGTGCTCTTCTTGCCGTTCGTATCCTTGGCCGCCGCCCCCGCAGCGGCGGTGGACCTCGCGGACGCCGTCTTCTTCACGGCGGTCTTCTTCGCCACCATGGCCGCGGCCCCTTCACATATTGTGATCTTGCTCGCGAATCGTGCTGGGACGATAAATCGACCCCAGCTCCGCGGCAACGGGGCACGCCGCCGGTCGGACCCGCCCCGCGCCTGCCCCAACGCGAGCCTGCATCCGTTGTGCCCAGCTCCCCGCCCCGTAATCCGCCACGAGGGCGCCTCCCGGGCGCGCCCCGCTCCGTATGCCCATTCGGGTCACCCGGAAATCCGGTCTGCCCCGAGGCGGCCGGGCCCGTACACTGGGCGGAGCGAAAGGCGTGGATGGGGACCAGTAGCGTCGTACGCAGCCATGAGCGACCCGGGGACGGTGCGAGCCCGGGGGCGAGCGCGATGTGAACAATCACCCCGGAGCCGTCGGAAGAAAGCCCGCTGACGTCAGCGGGCGAGTAGAACCGGCATCGCGACCCCAATGAGGGGGCTCACCGGTCTCGCCCGGCGGGCCAAGGAGGGTGGTACCGCGGGAGCGCAGCGCATCGGCTCTCGTCCCTCCGACGGAAGAGACACAGTCCGTTGGAGGAGCCCGTACATGACGCCGCCGCCTCAGTACCGTCAGGTACCCGCCCAGGTCGACCTGCCCGCCCTCGAGCACGCGGTGCTCGACTTCTGGCGGGACAACAAGGTCTTCGCGAAGAGCCTCGAGCAGTCCGAGGGACGCCCGGAGTGGGTGTTCTACGAGGGCCCGCCCACTGCCAACGGCATGCCCGGCGCGCACCACATCGAGGCCCGCGTCTTCAAGGACGTCTTCCCGCGTTTCCGCACGATGCGGGGCTACCACGTGGCCCGCAAGGCCGGCTGGGACTGTCACGGCCTGCCCGTCGAGCTCGCCGTCGAGAAGGAGCTCGGCTTCAACGGCAAGAAGGACATCGAGGCGTACGGCATCGCGGAGTTCAACGCCAAGTGCCGTGAGTCCGTGACCCGCCACACGGACGCCTTCACCGAGCTGACGACCCGCATGGGCTACTGGGTCGACCTCGATGAGGCGTACCGGACCATGGACCCCGAGTACATCGAGTCGGTCTGGTGGTCGCTGAAGGAGATCTTCAAGAAGGGCCTGCTGGTCCAGGACCACCGGGTCGCCCCGTGGTGCCCCCGCTGCGGCACCGGCCTGTCCGACCACGAGCTGGCGCAGGGCTACGAGACGGTCGTCGACCCGTCGGTGTTCGTGCGCTTCCCGCTGACCTCCGGCCCGCTGGCCGGTGAGGCGTCGCTCCTCGTCTGGACGACGACCCCCTGGACGCTGGTCTCGAACACCGCGGTGGCGGCGCACCCCGAGGTCACGTACGTCGTGGCGACGAACGGCGAGGAGAAGCTCGTCGTCGCCCAGCCGCTGCTGGAGAAGGCGCTGGGCGAGGGCTGGGAGGCCACCGGCCGGACGTTCACGGGCGCCGAGATGGAGCGCTGGACGTACGACCGTCCCTTCCAGCTCGTCCCCTTCGACCAGCCGGCCCACTACGTCGTCAACGCCGATTACGTGACGACGGAGGACGGCACGGGTCTGGTCCACCAGTCCCCCGCCTTCGGTGAGGACGACCTCAAGGTCTGCCGCGCGTACGGACTGCCGGTCGTGAACCCGGTCCGCCCGGACGGCACCTTCGAGGAGGACGTGCCGCTGGTCGGCGGCGTCTTCTTCAAGAAGGCCGACGAGGCGCTCACCAAGGACCTGGACGAGCGCGGCCTTCTCTTCGAGCACATCCCGTACGAGCACAGCTACCCGCACTGCTGGCGCTGCCACACGGCGCTGCTCTACTACGCACAGCCGTCCTGGTACATCCGTACGACCGCGATCAAGGACCGGCTCCTCGAGGAGAACGAGCGCACGAACTGGATCCCCGACTCGGTCAAGACCGGCCGCTACGGGGACTGGCTCAACAACAACATCGACTGGGCGCTGTCGCGCAACCGCTACTGGGGCACGCCGCTGCCGGTCTGGCGGTGCGAGGAGGGCCATCTGACGTGCGTCGGCTCGCGCGCCGAGCTGACGGAGCTGACGGGTACGGACCAGTCGTCCCTGGACCCGCACCGGCCGTTCATCGACGACGTCACCTTCCCCTGCCCGGAGTGCTCCGGAACGGCGACGCGTGTTCCCGAGGTGATCGACGCCTGGTACGACTCGGGCTCGATGCCGTTCGCGCAGTGGGGCTACCCGTACAAGAACAAGGAGATCTTCGAGAAGCGCTACCCGGCGCAGTTCATCTCGGAGGCGATCGACCAGACCCGCGGCTGGTTCTACACGCTGATGGCCGTCGGCACGCTGGTCTTCGACAAGTCGTCGTACGAGAACGTCGTGTGCCTCGGCCACATCCTCGCCGAGGACGGCCGCAAGATGTCCAAGCACCTGGGCAACATCCTGCAGCCGATCCCGCTGATGGACCAGCACGGCGCCGACGCCGTGCGCTGGTTCATGGCGGCCGGCGGGTCGCCGTGGGCGGCGCGGCGGGTGGGCCACGGCACGATCCAGGAGGTCGTGCGCAAGACGCTGCTCACGTACTGGAACACGGTGGCCTTCCAGGCGCTCTACGCCCGTACGTCGGGCTGGGCGCCCGCGGACTCCGACCCGGCGCCGGCCGACCGCACGGTGCTCGACCGCTGGCTGCTGTCCGAGCTGCACGCGCTGGTCGACCAGGTGACGCTGGCGCTGGAGGCGTACGACACCCAGCGCGCCGGCAAGCTGATCTCCTCGTTCGTCGACGACCTGTCGAACTGGTACGTACGCCGCTCGCGCCGCCGCTTCTGGCAGGGCGACGCGGCTGCCCTGCGCACGCTCCATGACGTGCTCGAGACCGTCACACGGCTGATGGCCCCGCTGACTCCGTTCATCACCGAGCGGGTCTGGCAGGACCTGGTGGTGCCGGTGACGCCGGACGCGCCGGAGTCGGTGCACCTGTCGACCTGGCCGGAGGCCGACCTGTCGGCGATCGACCCGACGCTGTCCCAGCAGATGGTGCTGGTCCGCCGGCTCGTGGAGCTGGGCCGTGCGACGCGTGCGGAGTCCGGTGTGAAGACCCGGCAGCCGTTGTCGCGGGCGCTGGTGGCCGCGGCGGGCTTCGAGTCGCTGTCGCCGGAGCTGCACGCGCAGATCACGGAGGAGCTGAACGTCTCGTCGCTGGCGTCGCTGAGCGAGGTCGGGGGTTCGCTGGTCGACACGACGGCCAAGGCCAACTTCCGAGCTCTGGGCAAGCGCTTCGGCAAGGGCGTGCAGGACGTGGCCAAGGCGGTCGCCGCGGCGGACGCGGCGGCGCTGTCGCTTGCGCTGCGCTCGGGCTCCGCGTCGGTGACGGTGAACGGCGAGGAGGTGACCCTTTCCCCGGAGGAGGTCATCATCACGGAGACCCCGCGCGAGGGCTGGTCGGTGGCCTCCGACCAGGGCGCGACGGTCGCCCTGGACCTGGAGATCACTCCGGAGCTGCGGCTCGCGGGCCTGGCCCGTGACGCGATCCGGCTGATCCAGGAAGCCCGCAAGAACAGCGGCCTGGACGTCGCGGACCGTATCGCCCTCCGCTGGTCCTCCGACGACCCCGAGGTCACGACCGCCCTCACGGACCACGCGTCCCTGATCGCGGACGAGGTCCTGGCGACCGACTTCACGCCGGGCGAGGCCGACGCCTCGTACGGCGAGCCCTTCACCGACGAGGGCCTGTCCCTGACCTTCCGCCTCCGCAAGGCGTAACCGCCCGCCGAACGGGCCCGGGCGACCACGTGTCGCCCGGGCCCTTGTTCTTTCCCCACCCCGCCCCTTCCCGAACTGTGGCTCTTGGAGCCCGTCCGGCGAATGAGGACGGACACCCGGGCCGATCGGGCGGTACCGGTCACGTTCCTTGGGGTCCCTTGCCCCCAGCTCGGGAGGGGGCGGGGCGGGGCGGGGGCAGAGTCCGAGACGCGGCCCCGTCGCGTGGGCCCGCCGCAGGCGACACCCGCCCCCGCCCTCAGCGCGCGCAAAAGGGCCGGGCCCGGGACCATATGGTCCCGGGCCCGGCCCTGAGTGCCTGCCGACGGCTACGCGCTCATCGCGCGGCAGCCCGCCGTCAGTTGTCGTCCTCGTCGATGAGGAAGCCCCGCATCGGCGACGGCGCCTGCTGCATCGGCGCCGGACCCTGCGGCCGCACCGGTGCCATCGGCTGGGTCATCGCCGGGGACATCTGCTGCTGGCCGCCGTACGACGGACCCGCGGGCGAAGGCCCGTGACCGCCCATCGTCTGGTTGCCGCCGTAGGACGGAGCGCTCGCGCCGGCCGGGGCCATGGAAGGCGCCGGGGACGGCGGAAGCGACGCCGTCGCGGGGGTCCGCGGCGGGGCCAGGGAGTCGTCCGCCTGGGTCTCCAGCTGACGCAGCTGGCTCTCCAGGTACGACTTCAGCCTCGTGCGGTACTCGCGCTCGAAGCCGCGCAGGTCCTCGACCTTGCGCTCCAGCGTGGCACGGGCCGACTCCAGCGAGCCCATCGCGACGCGGTGCTTCTCCTGCGCGTCCCGCTCCAGCGCGTCCGCCTTGGCACGGGCGTCCCGCTCCAGGCCCTCGGCGCGCGAACGAGCCTCGCCTACGATCTTGTTGGCCTCGGAACGGGCCTCCGCGATCGCCTGGTCGGCAGTCTGCTGCGCCAGCGAAAGCACACGCGCGGCGCTGTCGCCACCCGGGCCCTGCTGGGGCATCTGCGGGCCGTGACCGCCCATGGGGCCGCCCATCGGGCCACCCATGGGACCGCCCTGCATCGGGCCGGGGCCCATCGGACCACCCTGCGGGTGACCCTGCGGACCATGACCACCGTGACCACCGGGGCCGGCGGGCAGCTGCGGAGCACCACCGGGCAGCTGGGGCGGGCCCATCTGCGGGGGCTGCTGCTGGACCGGCGGTCCTGATATGGCGGCGGGCACGGGTGCACCCGGACCACGGCCGTCCTGCGGCTCCGGCGGCTTGCGCATGCCCTGCTGCTGGTTCTGCGCGGCCGCGCGGGTCGCCGCGGCCAGCTTCGCGCGCAGGTCCTCGTTCTCGCGGAGCAGTCGCGTCAGCTCGGCCTCGACCTCGTCAAGGAAGGCATCGACCTCGTCCTCGTCATAGCCTTCTCGGAGGCGGACGGTCGTGAACTGCTTGTTCCGCACGTCCTCGGGGGTCAGCGGCATCTCTTCTTCACCTCTACGTAGTCGTCGGCAGTCGGCAAGACCGTATCGTTCACATCCCGCTCCCCACGCTGCGCACGACGGAGATCAGGATGTAGACGATGATCATCAGAACGAAGAAGGACAGGTCGAGTGCCACGCCCCCGAGACGCAGCGGCGGGATGAACCGCCGCAGAAGCTTGAGCGGTGGATCGGTGACAGTGTAGGTGGCCTCCAGGACGACCACCATCGCCTTGCCGGGTTGCCACGAGCGGGCGAACTGGAAGACGTAGTCCATGACCAGCCGGAAAATCAGCACGACAAGGAAGCACACGAGCGCGACGTAAACCACAAGCATTGCGACGCCCATTCCCGTGCTTCCCTCTCCCCTGGCTCTCGTGTCCGGCCTCGCGGCCGGGTCGTTTCCCGGTGTCGTTCTCTAGCTCTGGTTGAAGAACCCGCCCTCTGCGATGCGGGCCTTGTCCTCCGCCGTGACATCGACGTTAGCAGGCGACAACAGGAACACCTTCTGCGTCACCCGCTCAATGCTGCCATGCAGACCGAAGACGAGTCCCGCGGCAAAGTCGACAAGTCGCTTCGCATCGGTGTCGTCCATCTCGGTCAGGTTCATGATCACCGGGGTGCCCTCACGGAAGTGTTCCCCGATGGTACGGGCCTCGTTATAGGTCCGCGGGTGCAACGTCGTGATGCGGTAGGGCTCACGCTCGGACACAACCTTGGGCATGATCACCGGTGCGTTCTTCTCCAGGTTCGGACGTTCAGGTGTGATGGATGCCACGGGGGCGATTCGCGCCGGACGTCCGGACTCCACGGGAAGCGCAGGGGAATGGGACACCGGCTCGCGCGGCGCGGGCGGCTGCACCACACGCACCGGCTCCTCCCGCTCCACCCGGTGCTCCACCCGGTCCACCTGATGCGGGGGCTGGTGCCGACGCCGGTCCCGCTCGGGCTCCGGCTCCATCTCGGGTTCGAAGTCGTCGTCGGGATCGAATCCCCGGCCGTCGTACCCATCGTCCTCCACGAGGCCGAGGTAGACCGCCATCTTGCGCATCGCGCCGGCCATTCTCTGAGTCCTCCGCTCTGTGGTGGATCGGCTTCGTTCGGCTACGTCACCAAGTGCCCGCGATCCACTCGGTCTGTCCGCCTTTCGACGGAAATGACCATATTTTCTGCTGTGGTCCGACTTGCTTCGCGACGTTACCCGAGCCGGGGACGGACTCCGAGTACCGCCGTGCCGACGCGCACATGTGTCGCTCCGGCCGCCACGGCCTCTTCGAGGTCCGCACTCATCCCTGCTGACACCATGTTCGCAGCCGGACGGTCCGCGCGCAGGCTTGATGAGAATTCCATCAGCCGCTCGAAGGCCGCCTGTTGGCGCCCCGCGTACGACCCGGCGAGTGGCGCTACGGTCATCAGTCCGTCAAGCCGGAGCCCCGGCGCTCCGTCGACCGCGGCGGCCAACTCCTCGATGCCGTCGGGCGCGACACCGCCCCTGGCGCCCTGCTGCCCCGACTCGGCGTCGAGCGCGACCTGGATCAGGCACCCCAACTCGCGCTCGGCGCGCACCGCCGCCGCGGACAGTGCGCGAACGAGCTTGACTCGGTCGACCGATTGCACCACATCGGCATAACTCGCAACAGAACGGACTTTGTTCGTCTGCAACTGACCGACGAAGTGCCAGATGAGATCCAGATCGGAACAGGCCTCAGCCTTGGGGGCCGCCTCCTGGTCCTTGTTCTCCGCCACATTCCGCACCCCGAGTTCGTGCAGCAGCCGCACATCGCTCGCGGGGTAGGTCTTCGTGACCACGATGAGGGTCACTTCCTCGCGCTTGCGCCCGGCCGCCGCACAGGCGGCGGCGATACGTTCCTCCACGCGCGCCAGATTCTCGGCGAGTTCGGTTCTGCGGTCGGTCATTCTTCGGTCTCTCCTGCCGGGGGTCCGGGGGTCGCCCCCCGGGAGGGCGCGGTCAGCCAGACATATCCGGCGAGGCGCCCCGTCGTGCGGTCGCGGCGGTACGAGTAATGGTCTGCCGATTCCAGTGTGCAGACCGGCGACGCCTTCCGGTCCCGTACGCCGAGCGCCTCGAGCTGGGCATGGACCCCGGCGGTGACATCGACGGCCGGGGTGCCCCAGCTCGTCTCGGCGCGGGCGGCGGGTTCCACCGCCGCGACATCGGCGCGCATCGCTGCGGGGACTTCGTAGCAGCGTCCGCAGATCGCGGGCCCGGTGCGGGCGGTGATACGGGCCGGGTCGGCCCCCAGCGCGATCATGGCCTCGACGGCGGCCGGCACGACTCCGACGACCATTCCGGGGCGGCCCGCGTGCGCCGCACCCACCACCCCGGCGACCGGGTCGGCCAGCAGCACCGGGGTGCAGTCGGCGGTCAGGACCGCGAGCGGCAGTCCGCGCCGCGCGGTCACCACGGCGTCCACCGCCGGGACCGGGACGTCTCCCCACGGTCCGTCGACGACGGCGACCTCGCGCCCGTGCACCTGGTTCATCCAGACGACGAGTCCCGGGTCGAGCCCCAGGGACTTGGCGGCGAGGTCACGGTTCGCGCGGACGGCGGCGGGGTCGTCCCCGACCGCACCGCCGAGGTTGAGCTCCTCGTACGGAGCGGCGCTCACCCCGCCCCACCTGTCGGTGAAGGCGAAGTGCGCGCCGCCCACGCTGTCGTGCTCGCGTATCACTTCAAGATCACTTCAGGAAGTCCGGGACGTCCAGCTCTTCGGCCTGGCTGTCGTACGGCCTGGCCGGCGGGACCTGCGCCCCGCTTCCCGACAGCGAGCTGTCGTTCCCCACCGGGGACGGCTCGGCCGGGACCGGGGGCTCCTCGCGCGGCGGCACCGTGCCGAGGCCGCCGATGGAGCGGGGCTCCGGGCGGGCCGGGGGCGCGGGCTCCTCGCGCTTGGCGGAGGTGGAGCCGATCACATTGTCCCGGCGGGCCGGGGGCTGGCCCCCGTCGAAGCCGGCCGCGATGACCGTGACCCGTACCTCGTCGCCCAGCGCGTCGTCGATGACGGCGCCGAAGATGATGTTGGCCTCGGGGTGGGCGGCCTCGCTGACCAGCTGGGCGGCCTCGTTGATCTCGAAGAGACCGAGGTCCGAGCCGCCGGAGATGGAGAGGAGGACGCCGCGCGCCCCATCAATGGATGCCTCCAGCAGCGGCGAGGAGATGGCCATCTCGGCGGCGGCCACCGCGCGGTCGTCGCCGCGGGCCGAGCCGATGCCCATGAGCGCGGAGCCGGCCTCGGACATCACGGACTTCACGTCGGCGAAGTCGAGGTTGATGAGACCGGGGGTGGTGATGAGGTCGGTGATGCCCTGGACACCGGACAGCAGTACCTGGTCGGCGGACTTGAACGCGTCCAGCACGCTGACCTGGCGGTCCGAGATGGACAGCAGCCGGTCGTTCGGGATGACGATGAGGGTGTCGACCTCTTCGCGGAGCTCGGCGATGCCGTCCTCCGCCTGGTTGGCGCGGCGGCGGCCCTCGAAGGTGAAGGGCCGCGTGACCACGCCGATGGTCAGGGCGCCGAGCGAGCGTGCGATGTTGGCCACGACGGGCGCGCCGCCGGTGCCGGTGCCGCCACCTTCGCCGGCGGTGACGAAGACCATGTCGGCCCCCTTGAGGACCTCCTCGATCTCCTCTCGGTGGTCCTCTGCCGCCTTGCGACCGACTGCCGGGTTGGCTCCGGCCCCGAGGCCGCGGGTGAGTTCGCGGCCGACGTCGAGCTTGACGTCGGCGTCGCTCATCAACAGGGCTTGCGCATCAGTGTTGATCGCGATGAACTCGACGCCCTTGAGACCGACCTCGATCATTCGGTTGATGGCATTGACACCACCGCCGCCGACACCGATGACCTTGATGACTGCGAGGTAGTTCTGCGGTGCTGCCACGTCGAAGGCCTCTCGCCTCGAGTTACGTGTCGCCGCTGCGCGGTGGTCGCGCTGCGACGACGGATGCCGATGGGACGGTCCGAAACGCCGACCCAAACCCTAACGTTGAAGTTTAGGGTTACCAGTGTCTCTGCTTCTTGGACTCTTCCGAACGAGACACTAAGTCGACAAGCGGCGCACGTTCAACGAACACGCCGAACCTCCCGTTTTTCTTTTCACCCTATGTGATCAGCCGTTGCGCTGACCAACCAGGGTGCTGGCCTGCGCAAATGTGCGTCAACTCCCTGATGCGGCAGGGGCCGTGGGGGCACTCACATCGAAGTGCCCGGCACCGCGAGCGGCTTTCATCAGCGCGGTGAGTGTCCGCGCCTTCGCCTCGCCGTTCTCGCTGCTGCCCCACACCACGGTGCGGCCGCCCGTCAGTTTCAGGGTGATGGAGTCGTACGAGCGGACCTCGACGGACCGGAGGTCCTTGACGGCCTGCGCGGGGAGTTCGGCGGTGACCCGGACCGCCTCGGTCACCAGCCGCTGCTCGCCGAAGCGGCGCAGACTCGGTGACTGATATGCCGTCATTTCCAGCATCGGCACACCTTGGGGCGCTTTGTCCACCGTGGCGAAACGGACGCCTTTCGCGTCCACTTCGATGAACTTCGCGCCTTTTCCGATGAGGAGTACCGGCTTCCGCTCGGTCACCTTCAGCGCGATTCCGTGCGGCCATGAACGCACGGCTTCGACGGAGTCGATACGAGGCAGTTCCTCGCGCAGCCGCACCTCAATCCCGTCCAAATCGACCGAAACAAGCGGCGATCCGATCGGTACGGCCGCCGCCTCCTCGACCTCACGGGGTGTCAGAACCTGTGTACCGGAGACCTGGACCCGCTCGACGCGCAGCCAGGGGGAGCCGTAAAGCAGCCAGATTGCGGCCGCGGTGAGCGCGACGAGGGCAGAGCCGATCAGCAGCACCCGACGGCCGGGAAGCCGGGGACGGCGGAAGGCAGGCCTTTTGCGGATCCGGCCGGAGCGACCGGCCGACGGCGAGCCCTTCGGGTTTCGCGTGCCGCGCTCGGCGGTCGTCGGTCCGGCCATGCTCCGCACCCTGCCCTTCACTGTGCCTATCGGCGTGCCCGTGCGGAAATCGCCTCGTACACCATTCCGACAAGCAGATCGTCTGCGTCCCGGCGCCCGAACTCGGCGGCGGCGCGGGACATCTCGTACAGCCGGTGCGGGTCGGCGAGCACCGGGAGCACGTTCCCCTGGACCCACTCGGGGGTCAGCTCGGCGTCGTCGACCAGCAGTCCGCCACCGGACTTGACCACCGGCTGGGCGTTGAGCCGCTGTTCGCCGTTGCCGATCGGCAGCGGTACGTACGCGGCGGGAAGCCCGACGGCGGAGAGTTCGGCGACGGTCATGGCGCCCGCGCGGCAGAGCATCATGTCGGCCGCCGCGTACGCGAGATCCATCCGGTCCAGGTACGGTACCGGGAGGTAGGGCGGCATTCCGGGCATGTTGTCCACGCGCGGCACTTCGTTCTTCGGGCCGACCGCGTGAAGGATCTGGATGCCCGAGCGCTGCAGCAGCGGAGCGACCTGGTGGACCACCTCGTTGAGGCGGCGGGCACCCTGCGAGCCGCCGGAGACCAGCAGCGTCGGCAGATTGGGGTCGAGGCCGAAGGCGGCGCGCGCCTCGGGCCTGACCCGGGCCCGGTCGAGCGTGGCGATGGAGCGGCGCAGCGGGATGCCGATGTAGCGGGCGTCGCGCAGCTTGCTGTCGGGGGTCGAGACCGCGACGGCGGCGGCGTACCGCGAGCCGATCTTGTTGGCCAGGCCGGGGCGGGCATTGGCCTCGTGGACGACGATGGGCACACCGAGGCGCTTGGCGGCGAGATAGCCGGGCAGCGCGACATAGCCGCCGAAACCGACGACGCAGTCCGCTTTGGTGCGCTCCAGGATCTGCTCGGCGGCCTTGATCGTGCCGCGCAGCCGGCCCGGGACGGTGATCAGCTCGGGAGTGGGCTTGCGCGGCAGCGGTACGGCAGGGATGAGCGCAAGCTCGTAGCCCCGCTCGGGCACCAGCCTGGTCTCCAGTCCGCGCTCCGTGCCAAGGGCTGTGATGCCCACGGTCGGGTCCTGCCTGCGCAGGGCGTCCGCGAGGGCGAGCGCGGGCTCGATGTGGCCGGCGGTCCCCCCGCCGGCGAGTACGACATGCACCGAAATTCACCGCTCTCCGGACGGACGTTCCTTGACGCGCCGTCTCATCGTCTTCCATCTCACCCCGGGCCTCCGCATGGCCAGGGCCGCCTTCGCGGCGGGATCCTCTCGCGCGAAGGCGATCAGCAGTCCCACGGCGAACATGGTCGGCAGCAGGGCGGAGCCTCCGTAGGAGAACAGCGGGAGGGGGACTCCGGCGATCGGCAGCAGACCGAGCACCGCACCGATGTTGATCACGGCCTGGGCCGTGATCCAGGTGGTCACACCTCCCGCGGCGTACCTCACGAAGGGGTCCTCCGTGCGTCCGGCCACGCGGATACCCGCATAGCCTAGAGCCGCGAAGAGAGTGAGCACCGACAGCGTCCCCGCCAGCCCCAGTTCCTCCCCGGTGATGGCGAAGATGAAGTCGGTGTGAGCTTCGGGGAGTTGGCCCCATTTTTCCACACTTGCACCGATACCAGAACCGAACCATCCGCCCGAGGCGAGTGCGTAGATCCCGTGCACGGCCTGCCAGCAGATGTCGCCGGGTCCTGGGTCGGTGGCGCCGACGCACTGGAAGCGGTCCATACGGTTCGGATTGGTCTTGATCAGGACCGCGCCGATCAGGCCGGCGACGGCCAGCACACCGGCGAACAGCCTGGTGGGGGCGCCGGCCAGCCAGAGCAGCCCGAAGAGGATCGCGGTCAGGACGATGGCCGTGCCCATGTCACCGCCGAGCATGATCAGCCCGAGCAGCATGAAGGCGACCGGCACCAGCGGGACGAGCAGGTGCTTCCACTGGGTCAGCAGTCGTTTGTCCTGCTTGCGGGCGAGCAGATCGGCGCCCCAGAGGATCAGGGCGAGCTTGCCGAACTCACTGGGCTGGAGCTGGAAGGGGCCGCCCAGCGAGATCCAGTTCTGGTTGCCGTTGACCGCCTGCCCTATCCCGGGGATCTGCACCAGCACCATGAGAAAGGCGCTGCCGACCAGGAGGGGATAGGCGAGCGCGCGATGGAGCTTGACGGGCATCCGGGAGGCGAGGAGGAGCAGTCCGGTGCCGATGGCAGCGGCCAGGAACTGCTTGCGGAAGAAGTACGAGGAGGGCAGGGAGTACTTCAGCGCGGTGATCATCGACGCGGAGTAGACCATCACCAGGCCGAGCGCGGTGATCAGGAGGCCGGCGCCGAGGATCACGTAGTACGCGGTCAGCGGCCGGTCCCAGGCCCGCCGCGCCTGCTCGTACGCGCGCCGGACCGCCCCGCCGCGGGGTGGCCGCGGCATGCCGGTCCCCCGGACGCCCCCGCCCCGGGCGGCGGGCGGCCGCCTCGATCCGGGGCCGACGGTCCCGCTGCGCAGTGCGGTCCCGGGCACGCCGGCGAGGGCGAGGGCGGGCGCCGGTGCCAGTGCCTGTGCGAGGGCGATGGCCCGCGCCGCGAGGGCGTCGACGAGCCGTACGGCGGCGCGGGAGATTTCCCCCACCCCGCCCCTTCCCGCACCGGGGCTCCGCCCCGGACCCCGTTCCGGGGGCTCCGCCCCTGCTCCCCCTCCCCCTACGTCCCGGCGGGTGTGGGAGGACCCCCACCTCGATCGCCGGAGGGGCTCTACGGGGGTCTGGGGGCTCGCCCCCCGCGCGGCGGAGCCGCACCTCGACACAGTGGGAAGGGGCGGGGAGGGGAAAGGCTCGCCGCAGGCGCCGGCCGGGGCACCCGCGGGCTCCGGCCCGGCGGCGGCCGAGAGGGCCGCGGGCGCAGGCGTGACGGCGGCCGCAGGGGCGAGGGCTTGCCCCGCGGTGGGTGGCGGGGGTCCCAGGGGGTCGGGCGGCATGGGTGGTGTCCCCTCCAGGTGGGTGCGGCGGCGCCGGGGCGCGGCGGCGGGGACCGGGCCGGTCAGGCGCGCTCGGTGGCGAGGGCGCGGACCGCGTCCGCGAAGGCCTCGCCTCGCTTGTTGTAGTTGGCGAACATGTCCATCGAGGCGCAGGCGGGGGCCAGCAGAACCGTGTCCCCCGGCCGCGCGAGCCCCGCCGCTTCGCGGACCGCCGCCGACATCGCCCCAGTGTCGGTCCGGTCGAGGTCGACCACCGGGACCTCGGGCGCGTGTCGCGCGAGGGCTTCGCGGATCAGCGCCCGGTCCGCGCCGATGAGCACAACGCCCCGCAGTCGCTTCGCCGACTTCTCTACGAGCTCGTCGAAGGTCGCCCCCTTCGCGAGTCCGCCCGCGATCCAGACGATCGGGTCGTACGCCGCCAAGGACGCTTCCGTGGCATGCGTGTTGGTGGCCTTGGAGTCGTCCACGTACGCGATGCCGTCGACCTCCTCGACGAACTCGATGCGGTGCGCGTCGGGGCGGAAGGCCCGCAGCCCGTCCCGTACGGCGGCGGGTTCGACGCCGTACGCCCGGGCCAGCGCGGCGGCCGCCAGTGCGTTGGCGATGTTGTGGGGGGCCGGCGGGTTGATGTCGGAGACCTCGGCGAGCTCCTGGGCCTGCTTCTGCCGGTTCTCGACGAACGCGCGGTCCACGAGGATGTCGTCCACGACACCGAGTTGCGAGGGCCCCGGCGTCCCCAGCGTGAAGCCGATCGCCCGGCAGCCCTCCACGACGTCCGCCTCGCGCACGAGGTCCTCGGTCGCGGGGTCGGCAACGTTGTAGACGCAGGCGACCGTATTGCCTTCGTAGATACGGCCCTTGTCGGCGGCGTACGCCTCCATGGAGCCGTGCCAGTCGAGGTGGTCCGGCGCCAGATTGAGCACGGCGGCGGAGTGGGCGCGCAGCGAGGGCGCCCAGTGCAGCTGGTAGCTGGAGAGCTCTACGGCGAGTACATCGAGATCACCGTACGGATCGTCGCCAAGGACGGCATCGAGAAGCGATACGCCGATGTTGCCGACGGCCGCGGTCTTCAGGCCGGCCGCCTCCAGGATCGAGGCGAGCATCCGGACCGTCGTGGTCTTGCCGTTGGTGCCGGTGACCGCGAGCCAGGGCGCCGCGTCGGGCCCCCGCAGCCGCCAGGCCAGTTCGACGTCGCCCCAGACCTCGACGCCCGCCTCGGCGGCGGCGGCGAACAGGGGCTTGTCGGGCTTCCAGCCGGGCGTCGTGACGACCAGCTCGGTGCCCTCCGGCAGGGTGGCCCCATCACCGAGGCGGACGGTGATGCCCTCCGCCTCCAGCTCGGCGGCCTGCGCCCGCGCGCGCTCGTCGTCGCCATCGTTGACGACCGTGACGACCGCACCGAGGCCGTGCAGGACGCGGGCGGCGGGAATGCCACTCACGCCCAGCCCGGCGACGGTGACGCGCTTGTCCTGCCAGTCCAGCTCACTCACTTGTCGGCCGCCCAGCCCGCGTAGAAGATTCCCAGACCCACAATGACGCACATGCCCTGAATGATCCAGAATCGGACCACGACCAGAACTTCCGACCAGCCCTTGAGCTCGAAGTGGTGCTGCAGCGGGGCCATCCGGAAGACGCGCTTCCCGGTGAGCCTGAAGGAGCCGACCTGGATCACCACGGACATGGTGATCAGCACGAACAGACCGCCGAGCAGTGCGAGCAGCAGTTCCGTGCGGGAGCAGATCGCGAGGCCGGCGAGCGCGCCGCCGAGGGCGAGCGAGCCGGTGTCACCCATGAAGATCTTGGCCGGTGAGGTGTTCCACCACAGGAAGCCGAAGCAGGCGCCCATCAGCGCGGAGGCGACGACCGCGAGGTCGAGGGGGTCGCGCACCTCGAAGCAGGCGTTGGGGTTGGTCAGCGTCATCGCGTTGGCGCAGGACTCCTGGAACTGCCAGAGCCCGATGAAGGTGTACGCGCCGAAGACCATCACGGACGCGCCGGTGGCCAGACCGTCCAGACCGTCGGTGAGGTTCACGCCGTTCGACATGGCGAGGATCATGAACAGCGCCCACACGACGAACAGCACCGGGCCGATGGACCAGCCGAAGTCGGTGACGAACGACAGCCTGGTGGAGGCCGGGGTCTGACCGCGGATGTCGGCGAACTGCAGCGCCAGCACCGCGAAGGCGATACCGACGATCAGCTGTCCGGCCATCTTCGCCTTGGCCCGCAGACCCAGCGACCGCTGTTTGACGATCTTGATGTAGTCGTCGAGGAAGCCGACCAGGCCCATGCCCGCCATCAGGAAGAGCACCAGCACACCCGAGAAGGTCGGGTCCTCTCCGGTGATCACCTTGGTGAGGGCGTACGCGATCAGCGTGGCCAGAATGAAGGCGATGCCGCCCATGGTGGGCGTGCCCTTCTTGCTGCCGTGGCTGCGCGGGCCGTCGTCGCGGATGAACTGCCCGTATCCCTTGCGAGCCAGCAGCTTGATCAGCAGCGGGGTGCCGATGAGGGTCAGGAAGAGCCCGATGGCCCCCGCGAAGAGGATCTGCCTCATCGGCCGGCGACCTCACCCTCGGCAGTGTTCTCGAGCAGCGCCAGGGCGATCCGCTCGAGACCGGCCGACCTGGAAGCCTTCACCAGCACCACGTCTCCCGGGCGCAGCTCTCTGCGCAACAGGTCGATCGCCGCCTGCGCGTCGGACACGTGCACCGACTCCTCACCCCACGAACCCTCGTTATATGCGCCCAGTTGCAGCCAGGACGCTTCCCTGCCCCCGACTGCGACGAGCTTGCTGACGTTGAGCCGGACGGCGAGCCGTCCGACCGCGTCGTGCTCGGCGAGCGACTCGTCCCCGAGCTCGGCCATCGGGCCGAGCACCGCCCACGTACGACCCCCGTCGGCCTGGGCGGCCGCGCCCATGGCCACGAGCGCACGCAGCGCGGCTCGCATGGACTCGGGGTTCGCGTTGTAGGCGTCGTTGACGACCGTCACGCCGTCCGGACGCTCGGTGACCTCCATACGCCAGCGGGAGAGGGTGCCGGCCTCCGAGAGCGCGGTGGCGATCTCGTCGACGGACATGCCCAGCTCATGGGCGACGGCGGCCGCGGCGAGCGCGTTCGACACGTGGTGCTCACCGTACAGCCGCAAGGTCACGTCGCTGCACCCGGAGGGTGTGCGAAGCCGGAATGCGGGCTGTCCGCTCGGCATGAGGCGGACATTCTCGGCGCGTACGTCCGCTTCGCCCGCCTCGCCGAAGAGGACGACGCGTGCCTTCGTGCGGGAGGCCATCGCGCGTACGAAAGGGTCGTCGGCGTTGAGGACGGCCACGCCGTCCTCCGGAAGCACCTCGACGAGCTCGCCCTTGGCCTGGGCGATCTGCTCGCGGCCGCCGAACTCGCCGATGTGGGCGGTGCCGACGTTCAGTACGAGACCGATGCGCGGCGGGGTGAGGCCGGTGAGGTACTTGATGTGGCCGATGCCGCGGGCGCCCATCTCCAGGACGAGGTGGCGGGTTTCCGCGGTCGCGCGGAGCGCGGTGAGCGGCAGACCGATCTCGTTGTTGAGCGAGCCGGGCGTCCAGACGGTCGGCGCGTGGCGCTGGAGCAGCTGGGCGATGAGGTCCTTGGTGGAGGTCTTGCCCGCGGAGCCGGTGAGGGCGACGACCTCGGTGCCGAGCCTCTCGACGACGGCGCGGGCGAGTGCGCCGAGCGCGGTCTGGACGTCGTCGACGACGATGGCGGGGACGCCGACGGGCCGGGCCGCCAGCACGGCCGCGGCGCCCGCCGCGACAGCGCGTTCCGCGTAGTCGTGGCCGTCGACCTGCTCACCGGCGAAGGCGGCGAAGAGACTGCCTGCCTCGACCTGACGGGAGTCGATGACGACGGGTCCGGTGACCTGGAGGGCCGGATCCGGTATGTCGTACGACTGCCCGCCGACGATTTCGGCGATCTCGGCGAGGGAGAGGGCGATCACTGCTTCATCCCTGACTGTTCTTGTAACGGAGTTCGATCGCTTCGCGGAGCACCTGGCGGTCGTCGAAGGGACGGACCACTCCGGCGATGTCCTGGCCCTGTTCATGGCCCTTGCCCGCGACCAGCACGGTGTCGCCCGGCTCGGCGCGGGCGACGGCCGCGGCGATGGCGGCGGCCCGGTCCTCGAAGACCTGGACCTCGCCGCGCTCGTGTGCGGGCACCTCTGCGGCGCCCGCGAGCATCGCGGCGAGGATCGCGAGGGGATCCTCGGAGCGGGGGTTGTCGGAGGTCAGGACGGCGGTGTCGGCGAGACGGGCGGCGGCGGCGCCCATGGGCCCGCGTTTGGTCCGGTCGCGGTCGCCGCCGCAGCCCAGCACGATGTGCAGCTTGCCCTTGGTGACCTTGCGCAGGGAGCGCAGGACGGATTCGACGGCGTCCGTCTTGTGCGCGTAGTCGACCACCGCGAGGTACGGCTGGCCCGCGTCGACGCGCTCGAGCCGGCCTGGCACACCGGGGACGGCGGCGACGCCGTCGGCCGCGGCCTGTGGGTCGATCCCGGCAACGGCGAGGGTGACGATCGCGGCGAGGGTGTTGGCGACGTTGAACGGGCCGGGCAGCGGCGCCCTGGCGGACACCCGCTCGCCCTGGGGGCCGACGACGGTGAAGGCCGAGCCCACGGCGCCGAGTTCGACGTCCTCGGCCCGCCAGTCGGCGTCCGGGTGGCCCTCGGCGGAGAACGTGACGACGGGAATCGCCGACTCCGCGACGAGCCGCTGCCCGTACTCGTCGTCGAGGTTGACGACGCCGAGCCGCGCGCGGGCCGGGGTGAACAGCTGGGCCTTGGCCCCGAAGTAGTCCTCCATGCCGGAGTGGAACTCCATGTGCTCCGGGCTGAGGTTGTTGAAGACGGCGACGTCGAAGACACAGCCGTCGACCCGGCCGAGCACGAGGGCGTGGCTGGAGACCTCCATGGCGACCGAATCGACGCCGCGCTCGCGCATCACCGCGAACAGCGCCTGCAGATCGGTGGCTTCGGGGGTCGTGCGCTCCGACTTGATGCGCTCGTCGTCGATGCGCATCTCGACGGTGCCGATCAGGCCGGTGCGGTGGCCGGCGCCGCGGAGCCCGCCCTCGACGAGATACGCCGTGGTGGTCTTGCCGGAGGTGCCGGTGATGCCGATCTGCAGCAGGCCCTCGCCGGGCCGTCCGTAGATGGTGGCGGCGAGCTCACCCATCCGTCCGCGCGGGTCGTCGGCGACCAGGACCGGCAGTCCGGTCGCGGCCGCGCGCTCGGCGCCCGTCGGGTCGGTGAGGATCGCCGCCGCGCCGAGCTCCTTGGCCTGGGCGACGTAGTCGGCGCCGTGGAGGCGGGCGCCGGGCAGTGCGGCGTACACGTCCCCGGGGCGCACCGCCCGCGAGTCGTGCGTGATGCCGGTGGCCGCGCCGGAGCCCGGGGGCTCGACCCCCAGCCGGTCGGCCAGCTCTGCGAGGGGGATCGGGCGGACCTCGGCCGGACGGGGCGGGGTGGTTCGGTACTGATCAGCGTGGGGCACGGCGGTGAGCGTACCGGGCGCACCGGGACCGTTGCTAAATGAGGGGGTCGAGGGGGTGTGGTTCCCGGGGTCGGGCGTGATGGTTGTCACTGGCGGTACCTCCCGGGTCACTCGCCGGGTGTGAACGTGACCGGCATGCGTGCGGGTGCCTTGCCGGTCGGTGCGACCTGCTGGGTCTTGAGCGCGAACTCCATGACCTTCTTGTAGATGGGTCCGCAGATCTGGCCGCCGAAGTAGCTGCCCTTGGTCGGGTTCTGGATGGCGCAGTAGACCGTGATCTGCGGGTTGTCGGCGGGCGCGAAGCCCGCGAAGGAGGCGGTGTAGCCCTTGTAGCGGCCCAGCTCCGGATCGACCCTGTTGGCCGTGCCGGTCTTGCCGGCGACGCGGTAGCCGGGGATCTGGGCCTTGGTTCCGGTGCCCTCCTCGTCGCCGACGACCGACTCCAGCATCATGGCGAGGGTCCTGGCGGTCTTCTCGCTGACCACGCGGGTCTTCTCGGGGGCGGGGGCCGGGATGAAGCGGCCGTCGGGTCCCTTCGTGCCGCGGACCAGCGTGGGCTCGATGCGTACGCCGCCGTTGGCGATGGTCGAGTAGACCGAAGCGGCCTGCATGGCGTTGAGCGACAGGCCCTGGCCGAAGGGGATCGTGTACTGCTGCGAGGTGGACCAGTCCTGCGGCTTCGCCAGGATGCCGGGCGACTCTCCCGGGTAGCCGAGCCCGGTCGGGCTGCCGATGCCGAACTTCCGCAGATACGAGTGCAGGACCTTGTTGGCCTCCGGCTGGGTCCTGCCGAGCTGCCCGGTCGCCAGGATCGTGCCGATGTTGCTGGACTTGGCGAGGACGCCGTTGAGCGTCAGGTACCAGGTGGGGTGGTCGATGTCGTCCTTGAAGAGCCGGTCGCCGCGGTGCAGCCGGTTGGGGACGGTGACATGGGTGCCGGGGACGGCTGCCCGCTCCTCCAGGACGGCCGCCATGGACATGACCTTGCTGGTGGAGCCGGGTTCGTACACGTCCTGGAGGGCGGCGTTGCCCATGGCGGCGGCATTGGCCTGGGAGATGTCGTTGGGGTCGAAGCCGGGGGCGTTGGCCAGGGCGAGGACCTCGCCCGTCCTGGCGTTCTGGACGATGACGTAGCCGCGGTCGGCGCGGGACTTCGCCACCTGGTCGGCGATCGCCCGTTGGGCGGCCCACTGGATGTCGCGGTCGATGGTCAGCTCGATGTCGGAGCCGGGGACGGCGGGCTGCTCGCGGGCTCCGGCGGTGGGGACGCGGTGGCCGCCGGACTGGGCGTAGGTGATCTGGCCGTCCTTGCCCGCGAGTTCCCCGTCGAGCATGGACTCGAGTCCGCCGGCGCCGCGGCCGTCGGCATTGACGTAACCCAGTATCCCGGCGGCGAGATCGCCGTTGGGGTAGACGCGCTTGCTGCTGGTCTCCTGGAAGACGCCCGAGAGGATGTTGGCTCCGGGGCCGCCCTTGGCCTTGTCCGCCCCGGCCTTCTCGGCGAAGACGCTCTTGAGGTCCTTGATCTGGTTCCAGACCTGCGGGGTCTGGCGGCGGGCCAGGACGGTGTAGCGGGACTTGGGGGCCTTCAGCTTGTTCGCGAGCTCCGAGGCGTCCTTGCCGAGGATCGGCGCGAGCAGCGCGGCGGCCTGCTCGGGCGCGTCCGGTGTCTTGCTCACCTCGGGCGTGAACATCTTCGGGTCGGCCGTGATGTCGTACGCGTCGACGCTGGTCGCGAGAGCGATCCCGGACCGGTCGGTGATCTTGCCCCGCTCGGCGGCCAGCTTGTGGCTCATGTAGCGGTTCTTCTCGGCCATGGCGGCGTACGTGCTCGCGTCGACCGCCTGCACCTGGAGGAGGCGTACGACGAACGCCAGCATCGTGAGGCCGAGGGCGAGGCTGACGAGCCGCAGCCGGGGACGGGGGCTGCCGAGGCGGATCCGGTGGGTTCCCGCGGCGGGGCGGCGCGGCGCGGGGCGGGTGCGGTTCGCGGGGCCGGTGGAGCGCGCGGGGCCTGGCACCCGGCGGCGCGGAGGTTCCTGGGAGGGCACTGCGTCACCTGCCGGAGGTCGTGGGGGGCTGCTTCGGCGTCACGGGCGTGGTGGGTGTGGTGGGCGCCGTGGGCGTGGTGGGTGCGGTGGGCGTCGTGGGCGCTGCGGGCCCGACGGTGCCTGCCGTCCGGGTCGGGGCGGCGGGTGGCGGGGTGTACGGGGCTGCGGTGCTCTTGCGGGGCACTCCCCTGACGGTGCCGTCCGGGTTCAGGAACGCGGGGTTGCCGCCGGGCACCATGCCGAGCTCGCGGGCGCGCCGTTCCAGCGCGTCGGGGGCGGAGCGGCCGTCCACGTCCCGCTGGAGCTCCTGCTCCTGGTCGGTGAGCTCGGTGGTCTTCTTCCTCAGCTCGCTCAGCTTGAAGGAGCCCTCGTTGAGGGACGAGTTGAGCAGCAGGAGGGTGATCAGGCCGCCGCCCAGCAGAAGGACGACGAGCAGGACGAACGGGGTGCGGGCGGCGGTGCTGGGCCCGGACGGCATCAGCCGCGTGAGCCTCGCGGCGCGCCCCTTGAGCTGTCCGGCGGCCATCTTCACCACATGCCCTCCCTCACCCGGCTGCCGACGCCGCCACGACCGCTGTCACCGACGCTGCTGGCCCTGACGCGGCGGCCACTGACGCTGCTGTCCCTGACGCGGCGGCCACTGACACTGCTGCCCCTGACGCGGCGGTCACTGCTCGGCCTCTGTCACTGCTCGTCCTCGCGGATCCGCTCGGCGCCGCGCAGACGTGCGGGCGCCGCGCGGCGGTTCTCGGCGACCTCCTCCTCGGTGGGGAGCTCGGCGCCGCGGGTGAGCAGCTTCAGCCGCGGTTGGTAGCGCTCGGGGACGACGGGCAGTCCGGGCGGCGCCGTGCTGGCGGCGCCTGCCGCGAAGACCTGCTTGACCAGCCGGTCCTCCAGCGAGTGGTACGAGAGGACCGCGATCCGGCCGCCGACGGCGAGGGCCTTGACCGCGGCCGGGACGGCCCGTTCCAGGACCGTCAGCTCGCCGTTGACCTCGATGCGCAGGGCCTGGAAGGTGCGCTTCGCGGGGTTGCCGCCGGTGCGCTTGGCGGCCTGCGGCAGGGCGTCGCGGATCAGTTCGACGAGCCGGGCGCTGTTGGTGAAGGGCTCCTTCTCGCGCTCCCGCACGATCGCCGCCACGATCCGCTTGGCCTGCTTCTCCTCGCCGTAAGCACGCAGGATCCGCACCAGCTCACCGGCGGGGTAGGTGTTGAGGACCTCCGCCGCGCTGATGCCCGTCGTCTGGTCCATGCGCATGTCGAGCGGGGCGTCCTGGGCGTAGGCGAAACCGCGGTCGGCCTCGTCGAGCTGCATGGAGGAGACGCCGAGGTCGAAGAGGATGCCCTGGGCGCCGTTGATGCCGAGCCGGTCGAGGACGTCCGGCAGCTCGTCGTAGACGGCGTGCACGAGGGTGGCGCGGTCCCCGAAGCGGGCGAGCCGTTCGCCGGACAGCCGCAGCGCCTCCTTGTCGCGGTCGAGCGCGACGAGGCGGGCCTCGGGGAACCGGGTGAGCAGGGCCTCGCTGTGCCCGCCGAGGCCGAGGGTGCAGTCGACGACGACGGCCCCGGGCCGCTCCAGGGCGGGTGCCAGCAGGTCCAGGCACCGCTGGAGCATCACCGGGACGTGTCGCTGGCTCAATGCGCCCTCTCAGGTCCGACGCGCGCGGGGGCCGGGGCGTACGTATGCCGCTGCCGCACACGCGGGAAAATCATGGAAATGTGCAGGATGTGTCCCTGAACTCCGCGTCACTCTAGTCCACTGGCCCAGCCGGTCAATCAACCGGCTGGCGCGTCGCACGGGCCATCCGGCACCGGGTCCGCAATCGGGACACCTCACCCATACGGGCCCGGGCCGGTCACGCCTGTGGGTTACCTCACAACAAGCCTCATTGACGTTCTTTGTCCGCTCTCACAGCGAGCCCGCGGGCGCTGTGGCCATTACCGTCATAGGCATGTCGACCTCCGCGCACCTCCCCGCCGACGCCGCCCTCGCGCCCGGCACGGTCACCGATCGGCTCGTCGAAGCGAACGCGCGCTACGCCGCAGGGTTCGCCGACCCCGGTATGGACGCGCGGCCCGTCCTCCAGGTCGCGGTGGTGGCGTGCATGGACGCCCGGCTCGATCTGCACGCGGCGCTCGGCCTGGAGCTGGGCGACTGCCACACCATCCGCAACGCCGGCGGCGTCGTGACGGACGACGTGATCCGCTCGCTCACCATCAGCCAGCGCGCGCTCGGGACCCGCAGCGTGATACTCATCCACCACACCAACTGCGGTCTGGAGAGTCTGACCGAGGACTTCCGGCACGAGCTGGAGGACGAGGTCGGGCAGCGGCCCGCCTGGGCGGTGGAGGCCTTCCGCGATGTCGACCAGGACGTGCGGCAGTCGATGCAGCGGGTGCGCACCTCGCCGTTCCTGCTGCACACCGACGACGTCCGTGGCTTCGTCTTCGACGTCACGAGCGGTCTGCTGCGGGAGATCGACCCCGCTGCGTGACCGGCGAAAAGGACCAACCGCAGACATATCGCGCCCAGTTGTCCACAGGCGAGTGACACGAAGCGGTAACGGCAACAAGAATGCGGGTGTGGCACCTCTACGGAACCGACCGGAGGGGGTGTCCGTGTTTTGGGGTGGGCCGTGCCGTAAGCAGCGCATCGGCCCATGGAACGGGCCGAGGAGGGCCGGGTGACGACCTATGACGATCGAGCGAGCCTCACAGATCTGACCACCACAGCGGAGCGTGTCCGCAGGTCGGTCGAGGGTGTGATCGAGGGCAAGCCTGAGGTCGTACGGCTTTCGCTGACCGTGCTGCTCGCCGAGGGACATCTGCTCATCGAGGATGTGCCCGGCGTGGGCAAGACGATGCTGGCCAAGGCGCTGGCGCGGTCCATCGACTGCTCGGTGCGGCGGATCCAGTTCACGCCGGACCTGCTGCCGTCGGACATCACCGGTGTGTCGATCTACGACCAGCAGCGGCGGGACTTCGAGTTCAAGCCGGGCGCGATCTTCGCGCAGATAGTGATCGGCGACGAGATCAACCGCGCCTCGCCGAAAACGCAGTCGGCACTGCTGGAGTCGATGGAGGAGCGGCAGGTCACCATCGACGGGCAGACCTATGAGCTGCCCCACCCCTTCATGGTGGTGGCCACCCAGAACCCCGTGGAGATGGAGGGCACGTATCCGCTGCCCGAGGCGCAGCGGGACCGCTTCATGGCCCGGGTGTCGATGGGGTATCCGACCCCCGAGGCCGAGCTGCAGATGCTCGACGTCCACGGCGCGGTGTCGCCGCTCGACGATCTTCAGCCCGTGGCGCACGCCCATGACATCGTGAAGCTGATCGACGCGGTGCGTACGGTCCATGTCGCCGACTCCGTGCGGCGGTACGCGGTGGAGCTGGTCGCCGCGACCCGTAATCACGCGGATCTGAGACTTGGCGCGTCGCCCCGCGCCACGCTGCATCTCCTGCGCGCGGCGAAGGCCTCGGCGGCGCTCTCCGGCCGTGACTACGCCCTGCCGGACGATGTGCAGTCGCTCGCCGTGCCCGTGCTGGCACACCGGCTGCTGCCGACCGCCCAGGCCCAGCTGAACCGCCGCACGGCCGAGCAGGTCGTGCTGGAGATCCTCCAGCGCATCCCGGTGCCCACCTCGGGCAACGACAGCGGGTACGGCGGCGCGGCCCGGCAGGTGCCCGGAGGCCCCGTCTACGGCCAGCAGCGGCCCGGCATCCGGCGGCTGTGATGGCGGCCGGGAGCCCTGCCGCCGGCGACGAGGACAAAGGCGGTCTGCGGGCGGCTCTCGGCGGGCTGACCACACGCGGCCGTTCCTTCCTGGCGGCAGGCGTGGCCGCGGCGGTGTGCGCATATGTGCTGGGGCAGGGCGATCTGCTCCGGGTCGGACTGCTGCTCGGCGTGCTGCCCCTGCTCTGCGTGGCCGTGCTGTACCGCACGCGCTACCGGGTCGCTGGCAGCCGGCGGCTGTCCCCGTCGCGGGTGCCCGCCGGGTCCGAGGCCCGGGTGCATCTGCGGATCGACAACGTGTCGCGGATGCACACGGGCCTGCTGATGCTCCAGGACCATGTGCCGTACGTGCTGGGGCCGCGGCCCCGGTTCGTGCTCGACCGGGTCGAGGCCGGCGGTCGGCGTGAGGTGTCCTACCGGGTCCGCTCGGATCTGCGCGGGCGCTATCCGCTCGGCCCGCTGCAGCTGCGGCTGAGCGATCCGTTCGGGATGTGCGAGCTGACGCGCTCCTTCAGCGCGTACGACACGCTCACGGTCGTCCCGCGGACCGAGGCGCTGCCGCCGGTGCAGCTGGCGGGCGAGGCCACGGGGTACGGCGACGGGCGGCAGCGCTCGCTGGCGCTGGCCGGCGAGGACGACGTCATCCCGCGTGAATACCGGCACGGTGACGATCTGCGCCGGGTGCACTGGCGCTCCACCGCGCGCTACGGCGAACTGATGGTGCGCCGCGAGGAGCAGCCGCAACGGGCCAGGTGCACGGTGCTGCTGGACACCCGCCGCATCGCCTACCAAGGGGCGGGCCCCGACTCGGCCTTCGAGTGGGCGGTGTCGGCGGCGGCCTCGGTGCTGGTGAACATGCTGGAGCGGGGCTTCGCGGTGCGCCTGCTGACGGACACGGGGAGTTCGGTGCCCGCCGCGGGCGCGGAGGGTTTCGCCGGGTCGACGCAGGATTCCGCGGACTCCGCGGGTCTGATGATGGACACCCTCGCGGTCGTGGACCACTCGGACGGCGCGGGTCTGTCGCGCGCGTACGACGTGCTGCGCGGCGGGAACGAGGGGCTGCTGGTCGCCTTCGTCGGTGATCTCGACGAGGAGCAGGCCGCCGTGGCGGCCCGGATGCGGCAGCGCAGCGGCGCCGCCGTGGCCTTCGTCCTGGACAGCGGCCAGTGGGTGACGAGCGGCGCGGTGGCGGGCGTGGTCGACGAGCGGCTGCGGGGGCTGCGCGAAGCCGGGTGGACGGCGGTGGCCGTGCCGCCCGGGGCGGCCCTGCCGGAGCTCTGGCGACAGGCGTCCCGGGAGCGGGCACACGCCACCCCCGCGGGCGGTACGAACGGTCTTTCTGGGGGATGGGCATGAGCGGTCGTGGAAGGCTGGCCCTGTGCGCCTTCGCCGCCACGATGATGGCGGCGGGCGCACTGCTGCCGCTGGTCGATCCGGCGACCTGGATCGTGCAGGCCGGGTTCCTGGTGGCGGTGCAGAGCGGGGTCGGCGCACTTACCCGGCGGGTGCCGCTGGCCCGGCCGCTGACGGTGGCCGTGCAGGCCGTGGTCGCACTGCTGATGCTGACGCTGCTCTTCGCCCGGGAGGAGGCCCTCATCGGCCTGCTGCCGGGACCCGACGCGTTCGTACGCTTCGGTGAGCTGCTGACCTCGGGCGGCGAGGACGTCGGTCGGTACGCGATACCGGCACCGGCCACGGAAGGCATCCGGCTGATGCTGGTCGGCGGGGCGCTGCTGATCGGTCTGACGGTTGACGCGCTCGCGGTGACGTACCGCAGTGCGGCTCCGGCGGGCCTACCGCTGCTCGCGCTGTACTCGGTGGCCGCGGGTCTGTCCGGTGGCGGTGCCAGCTGGCTCTGGTTCCTGCTGGCGGCGACGGGTTATCTGGTGCTTCTGCTGGCGGAGGGCCGGGACCGGCTGTCGCAGTGGGGCCGCGTGTTCGGCGGGGCGCCGCGCGCGACGGGCCGGGGCCCGGGCGGGTTCGAGACGGGCAGCAGTTCGGCGCAGGCCCCGGTGCGCACCGGCCGGCGGATCGGTGTGCTCGCCCTGGGCATCGCGCTGGCCGTTCCCGCGGTGCTGCCGGCGCTGGGCGGCGGGCTGCTCGGCGGCGCGGGCAACGGTCCGGGCGGTGGCGCAGGCGTAGGCGGCACGATCGACGCGGTGAACCCCGTGGTGACGCTGCAGGACACGCTCAATCAGCCCGAGGAGCGCGAGTGGCTGAAGTACAAGACCAACGCGGACGACACCGGCGACATGTATTTGCGGATCATGGCGCTCGACCAGTTCGACGGCGGCGCCTGGAAGTTCTCGGTGCGCCCGGTCACGGGCATCCCTGAGCAGCTCCCCCAGCCCGACGGTCTGAGCGGCGGGGTCGGTTCGACCGAGGTCAGGACGAACATCTCGGCCGCGGGCTCGTACAAGCAGGGCTGGCTGCCGATGCCGTATCCGGCGACGAAGCTGAACATCGAGGGCAGGTGGCGCTTCGACCCGGCCCGGCGGACGGTGATCGGCGACGGCGGCCAGACGACGAGCGGTGTGCAGTACTCGGTCACCAGCCTTCAGGTGAACCCGACCCGCGAGCAGCTCGCCGCAGCGCCCAAGGCACCCGCTGCGCTGCTGCGTGAGTACACGCAGGTGCCCGATTCGCTGCCGGCCGATGTGCGGGCGACGGCGGCCCGGGTGACCAAGGGCGCGGCGAACGACTACGAGCGCGCGGTCAAGCTCCAGGACTGGTTCGCCGTGAACGGCGGCTTCACGTACAGCACCCAGGTGAAGTCGGGCGGGGGTGTGCAAGGCATCTCCCGGTTCCTGAAGGCGAAGGAAGGCTTCTGCGTCCACTTCTCGTTCTCGATGGCCGCGATGGCCCGGACGCTCGGGATACCGGCGCGGGTCGCCGTGGGCTTCACTCCCGGTTCGCCGGTGGCGGACGGAGCGATGTCGGTGAGCAACCGCGATGCGCACGCCTGGCCCGAGCTGTACTTCGAAGGTGCCGGGTGGACCCGGTTCGAGCCGACGCCGACCCGGGGCAACGCTCCGGACTACACACAGGCGCAGACGCCGTCCGGCGCGCCGACCGGCCCGGTGCAGCCCGACGCGAGCGCATCGGCCGAGGCGCCGGTCGCCCCGTCGCAGTCCTCCACCTGCTCGCGTCAGGAGAAGGCGCTCGGCGAGTGCGGGGCCGCGGCGCCGCGGGACGTACTGCCGGCCGTGGACCAGGGGCCGTCGCTCGGGACGATCCTGTTGTGGACCCTGGTCGGGATCTGCCTGCTGCTCGTACCGCTGTTGCCGATGCTGTTGCGGCTGCGGGTACGGACGAGGCGTCTGAACTCCGACGCCCATGTGCGTGGGAAGGAGTCGGCCGCGCGGGAGAAGGCGGCTGTCGACCGGCGCGGGGCCGCCGATGAGGGACGGCTCGTGGAGGACGACGGCGCACGGGCGTCGGCGGGCTCCGACGGGTATGCGCTGGAGGAGGCTTCCGCGCGGACACTGGCCGCATGGCACGAGATCTCCGATTCGGCCTGGGATCTCGGCATCACGCCGGACGAGTCGCAGACGCCGCGCAAGGCTGCCGCCCGCATTGTGCGGCTCGGTCGGCTGGAGGGCGCTCCCGCCGACTCGGTGCACCGGGTGGCCCAGGCGGTGGAGCAGGTGCTGTACGCGCCCGCGCCACGGCCGGGCGCAGGGCTTGCCGACGACGCCCGGCGGGTTCGCGCGGGCCTGTCCGCGCAGGCGAGCCGGGGCACGCGGCTGCGGGCGCTGCTGTTGCCGCCCTCGTCGGTGCGGGTCGTGTGGGCGCTCTCGGCGCGCTGGAACTTGATCACGGACCGCTGGGTGGCCGCCCGCGACCGGGCCGTCGCCCAGGTGGCGGGGCGGCTGCGCAGGCTCTCGCGGCAACGCGGTCAGGGGTGACGGGGGGACCGGGCCGGGCGGCCGACCGCGCGCCCGGCCCCGGTCCCGATCCACCGGCACCGTTCTCGGGCGCACATGATCCCCATTAGCCCGAACGGGTGAATATGTCGAACAGGGGGACGAGCAAACGGGTGAGGGGTGACCGCTGAACTGCGGTCACCCCTCACCCGTAAATGCCTGCCGTGCGGGACGCGCTCGCGCCCGCACGGCAAAGAGTCAGAGCGGAGATGAATGCTTCCGGAGGCTCACTGGCCACCGTGCTCGTCGCGGCGGCGCTGCCACCGCTGCTCGATCCGGTCCATCATCGACCGGCGCTGCTTGGGCTGCCTGCGCGCGGCCTGAGCCCCGGGGGCCTGCTCGCCCGGCTTGGGTGCCTTGCGCCACCCGGTGACCGCGAGGACCGCACAGCCGAGCATGACGAGAAAGCCCACCACGCTGATCCAGATCACCGTGGTGACCATTCCGGCCATGAGGAGCGCGATACCCACCAGGAAGCCCGCGACCGCCTGGTAGACCCGTCGCCGGGTGTACGTACGCAGCCCGCTTCCCTCGAGCGCTGTCGCGAACTTGGGATCTTCGGCGTACAGCGCTCGCTCCATCTGCTCGAGCATTCGCTGCTCGTGCTCCGAGAGCGGCACGGAGTCCTCCTAGTCGTCGGTCGCTGGGGGCGACCGGTATGCGGCCCTTTCAGGATAGGCAGGGAATCGCCCCCGTGAAACCCGCCCTCTACGCCAATTCGCTGTTCGGGGCCGCCATGCCGGGTCGACTGCTGAAGCGTTGATTCCCCAACCGCCGATCCGTCATGCCGGATGGTGTCCCCCGATCATACGGGGCGGACGCCCCGTTCGGGTGGCCTGCGGCGTACTCCGTCTGCGGCTGCGTCGCTGATCAGCGACCGGTCAGCCGTGCTTCTCGGCCAGGACGTGGAGCTGGGTCGCGACCGAGTGGAACGAGGGCAGTTCGGCCGCGGCCGCCTCCAGCTTGAGGAGGGCGTCCAGCGCACCGGGCTCGGTGTCCACAAGGACGCCGGGGACGAGGTCGGCGAAGACCCGCACACCGTGCACGGAACCGACCTCCATGCCTGCCGCGGCGACCAGCTCGGTGAGCTGCTCGGCGGTGAAGCGGCGCGGCACGGGGTCGCCTGCGCCCCAGCGGCCGGCCGGGTCGCTGAGCGCTTGGCGGGCCTCGGTGAAGTGTCCGGCCAGGGCCCTGGCGAGGACGGCACCGCCGAGCCCGGCGGCGAGCAGGCTGAGCGATCCGCCGGGGCGCAGCGCCTCCGCGGCGTTCCGCACGCCCTCGGCGGGGTCGTCGACGTACTCCAGCACGCCGTGGCAGAGCACGATGTCGAAGCCATCGCGCCCGACGACGTCGAAGAGGCCGTGGACATCGCCCTGGACGCCGCTCACTCGGTCCGCGACACCGGCCTCGGCGGCCCGGCGCTCCAGCGCGAACAGGGCGTTGGGGCTGGGGTCGACCACGGTGACGCGGTGGCCGAGGCGGGCGGCGGGCACCGCGAAGTTGCCGGAGCCGCCGCCGGTGTCGAGGACGTCCAGGGCTTCCCTGCCGGTGGCCTTGACCCGGCGGTCGAGGGCTTCCCTGAGGACGTCCCAGACCACGGCAGTACGGAGGGAGGCCCGGGAAGGGGTCCCCCCGGGGCGAGGCCCTCGGGGGAGCGTCTGGTCCGGCACGGCAGTTGACTCCTCGGCGCGGTGCCGCCCCGGTGGGCGGGGCGTGAACGGTGCAAGCTCGCTCCACCCTATTGCCTCGGCCGGGCGTCCCGGTCATCCCACGGCGTCTCCCGCCCCCGGCTGTTCCCGCCCGGTCCGGGGCACGGACTGCTGCCGGGGCTCCGGCCCGGACCGGGGCCTGGGCTGGGGCCTGGGCTGGGGCCTGGGCTGGGGCAACACCGGCTGGAGCACGAGCATCCGCTCGACCAGGCGCAGGAACATGGCCACGTCGCGCAGCAGATCGTCGGCGTCGCGGCTGGTGGCTGCCCCCTGGATACCTGCCTCCGCGCGCGCCCTGCGCCGCGCTCCGGAGGCGAAGAGCGCGCTCCATTCCGTGAGCTCGGGGGCTATCTCGGGGAGCACTTCCCAGGCGGACCTTATGCGGGCCCGGCGGCGCGGACTGGTCTCGGGCCGGCCACGGACGGCGAGGACGGCCGCCGCGGTGCGCAGCGCGGCGAGATGGGCGGTGGCATACCGCTCGTTGGGTGTGTCCAGGGTGGCGGCCTCGTCGAGGCCGGCGCGGGCCTGGGTGAGCAGGTCGAGGGCGGCGGGCGGGGCCGATGACCGCCGGGGCACGGGGTGGACATCGCTCGCGGGACCGCCCTGCGAGGTACCGGGCAGTGAGGGTGCAGGGCCGCCTGTGCGGAGCCGGCGTGCGGCAGCGGCGTACGAGCTGGCCATGACGAACCTCCTGTCGTCGTGTGACGGCACTGTGGCCGTATGTGCCCATCGTGGGGGGCACCACTGACAATTGGCTCTGACCTGCTGATTCACCTGTGGAGGTGGGATGTGTGACCGACGGCTATGGTGAGTTCAGGTGTACGCGGGAACACTCGGAGCGGTCATGCGTGACCATCGCGCCGACCCGCCGCCCGACAGTGCGCAGCAGCTCCTGACCACCCTCGGGCGTCTCGTCGACCAGGCCCTGGAACGGATCCGGCTTCAGCGGGTCCGCGTGGAACTGGCCGTGGCCCTGCAACGCCACATGCTCCCGCCCGAACTGCCACAGCTCCCCGGTGTGCATGTCGCTGCCCGGTACTCGCCCGCCCGGGACGGGCTGGACGTCGGCGGCGACTGGTACGACGCCTTCCTGATGGCGGACGGATCGCTCGGGCTCGCGATCGGCGACGTCCAGGGACACGATGTGGAGGCCGTCGCCTTCATGGGTCAGGTCCGCACCAGCCTGCGGGCCCTCGCCGAGACGACGAGCGACACCAGCGAGGTGCTGAGCCGTGCCAACGAGCTGCTGATCTCGATGGGCTTCGGCCTCTTCGCGACCTGCTGTCTCCTGCGTTTCGACCCGGTCAGCCGCGATCTCACCGTGTCCCGGGCCGGCCATGTGCCGATGGTCTGGGCCACGGCCGACGGGCTCTCGGACGTCGCCCTCGACCCCGGCGGCCCGCCGCTGGGCATCGTGCGGGGCGAGCGCTATCCGGTGACCCGCCGACGACTGACGGAGGCCGGGGTCCTCGTCCTGCTGACCGACGGTGTCGTCGAAGGACCGGAGTACCCGATGGAGGCGGGTCTGGCCGAGGTGCTCCGTCTGGTGCGCGCGGGCTTCGACGCCGACCCCGATGTGCTGGCCTCCGCCGTCATCAAGGTGGCCGATCTGACCGGTCACCGCGACGATGCCGCCGTACTCGTCAGCCGCTACGACGGGCCTCCTGCCGACGGGCCCGCCTGACACGCGCGACCTGCCCGACGCGCGACGTGTCCGACGCGAGCCGCGGGCGACTCACCGTTGGCCCGCCGCCCGACGCAGGCCCGGCGCAGGCCCGACGCGCGGCCGACGCACCCGGCCCACGCACGGCCGATTCACCGCTGACTCGCCGCGCTCCCGTCGGCGGCGCAGACTGCTGTGGTGCGCGACGAAAAAATCCGGGGTTACGGCTTCACGGCGCTGTGGATCCTTGGTGTCGCCGCCGTCTACTACGGGTCCGCCAAGCTGGGCCTGCTCCAGCAGCTGGTACGTGGCCAGGTCACGCCGTTGTGGCCGCCGACCGGAGTGGCCGTGGCCGCGCTGGTGGTGTTGGGTCTGCGGATCTGGCCGGGGATCGCGCTCGGCGCCTTCCTGGTCAATGTGCTCATCGGCCCGTCGCTCCCGGCAGTCCTGGGCATCGCCGCCGGGAACACACTCGCTCCGGTCTGCGCGTATCTGATGCTTCGCCGTGCGGAGTTCCGCCCCGAGCTGGACCGACTCCGCGACGGCCTGCTTCTGGTCTTCCTCGGCGCACTGGCCGGGATGCTGATCAGCTCGACCATCGGCACCGGCGTGCTGCTGCTCGCAGGGGCACTGAATGCGGGCGACTTCTGGCCGGCGTGGTCGGTGTGGTGGACGGGTGACGCGATGGGTGTCCTCGTGGTCACCCCGTTCCTGCTCGTCCTCCGAAGGGCCCAATGGCCCCGGAACGTTCCGCTCCGCCTCTGGGCCGAGGCGGTGGCGCTCGCGCTCACCACATACTTCGTGACCATTCTGGCGACGCGTAGCACCAGTTCGACCCTGCTTTTCCTGGTCTTCCCGCTCCTGATCTGGGCGGCGTTCCGCTTCCAGCTGGCCGGGGCCGCGCCGTGTGCACTGGCGGTGTCCACGCTCACGATCTTCGCCGCGGCCCGGCAGGTCGGCCCGTTCGCCGGCAAGGACCTCTTCTCCAACATGGTCACGCTGCAGGCCTTCAACGGCTGCGCCGCGCTGACGGCCCTGCTGCTCGCCGCGGTCATCACCGAGCGGAACGAGACCCACGAGGAGATCAAGCGGGTCTGTGCACGGCTCGAGGAGATCGTGGCCGAAGCCGATCCGCGCGAGCGCGGCGACTGACCCCCTCCGTTTGGCACCAGCCGTCGGCACGCGATAGCTTTTGCACTGACCAGTCAGTGCAAAAACAGGGGAGGGTGCGTGGACAGCCCGCACGGGGCGGCCGTCACCGCCGAGGATTTCGGGCTCAAGGGCCCGCGCGGCTGGGCATTCCAGGGGGTGAGCGTCGCAGCGGAGCCAGGCTCGCTCATCGCGGTCGAGGGCCCTTCCGGCTCGGGCCGCACCTGTCTGCTGCTCGCGCTCACCGGCAGGATGAAGCCCACGGAGGGCCACGCCGAGGTCGCCGGACTGCGACTGCCGCGCAAGATGGCGGCCGTCCGCAGGATCGCCGCACTCGGCCCTGTCCCCGGCGTCAGCGACCTCGACCCGTCGCTCACCGTCGACGAGCACCTGCGCGAGCGCGAGCTGCTCCAGCGCCGGTTCGACGGCTCACTGCGCGCGCTGCTGCGGCCGGGCGCCGAGGGGGCGGCGTCGGCCCGGAGCCGTATCGAGGAGGCGCTCGAGGCGGCGGGCCTCGACCTGGACTCCCTGCCGAAGGCAGGGCGTACGGCCGTGAGGGACCTGGAGCGGCTGGAGGCCTTGCGCCTCTCGGTCGCCCTCGCCCTGATCGGGCGCCCCCGGCTCCTGGCGCTCGACGACACCGACCTCAAGCTCTCCGACGCGGACCGGGCCGAGGCCTGGACCCTGCTGCGCGCCGTCGCCGCGCAGGGCACGACCGTGCTGGCGGTGTGCAGCGAGGCGCCCGAGGACGCGGTGGTGATCCGTACAGGGAGCGGGGCCGTCAGGAGGAACGCATCGGGCACGCCCGACGCGGCGGCCCCGCACGACGCCCCCGGGGAGCCGTCCGGCACGTCCGTCCCGACCGAGGCGCCCGAGACCACGGCCGAGTCGGAGACCGGGACCGAGGTCGCCGACGCCATTGCCACCGACCACGAAGACAAGCCCGCCACCGACGCCGGCACCGACACCGACACCGATGCCGGCACCGACACCGGCAAGACCACGACCGAGGAGGGGGCGGACGATGCGATCGCCGCGACTGGCCGCGCTTGAGCTGAAGCGCTTCGGCAGGGGAAAGCTGCCGCGCGCCGCGCTCGTCGCGATCCTGCTGCTGCCGCTGCTCTACGGCGCCCTGTACCTGTGGTCCTTCTGGGACCCGTACAGCCGGCTCGACCGGATCCCCGTCGCGCTCGTCAACGACGACAAGGGCGCCACGGCCTCCGGCAAGAAGATCGCCGCCGGTGACGAGATCACCAAGGGCCTGCGCGACAGCGAGGTCTTCGAGTGGCACGAGGTGAGCGCCGAGGACGCCCGCGCGGGAGTCGAGGACGGTACGTACTACCTCTCCCTCACCATGCCCGCCGACTTCAGCAAGCGCATCGCATCGAGCTCCGGCGACGCGCCGGAGACCGGCGCCCTCGAAGTGCGGACGAACGACGCGAACAACTACATCGTCGGCCAGATCTCCCGGACGGTCTTCTCCGAGGTGCGCACGGCCGCCTCCAAGGACACCTCCCGGTCCTTCCTCGACAAGATCTTCATCTCCTTCTCCGACATCCACGACGCCACGGAGAAGGCCGCCGAGGGCGCCGACAAGCTCAAGGGCGGCATCGGCAAGGCCAAGAAGGGTTCCAAGGACCTCGCCGACGGCCTCAAGAACGCCAAGGACGGCAGCGGAAAGCTGGCCGGCGGCATCACACGGCTGAACAAGGCCGCGGGCGACCTGGAGACGGGTGCCGGGAAGGTCGCCGCCGGCACCCAGGAGCTCGCCGACAAGGTCAACGGCATCGCCGCCGACGTACGCCCGTTCCTCAAGGACAACGGCAAGACGATCGGGGACACCGCCCGCCTGGTCGAGGACACCTCCAGGCTGGCGCGGAACAACTTGGACGTGCTCGTGAAGCACTCGCCCGCGGTGGCGGCCGGCGCCCACGAGGCAGCCGACAAGCTCGCCAAGATCCACAAGGCGCGCTGCGAGGACGCCGTGCTCCCCGACCCGACCATCTGCCCCGACCTGGAGCAGGCCAAGACGAACGCCGCCGACGCGGCCGAGATCGCCGACGACCTCAACGCGCTCGTGAAGGACAACAACAGCGACCTGAAGCAGCTCGACACGCAGCTCAAGACCCTGCAGCAGCAGGCGAAGAAGCTCGCCGACCGCTCCCCGCATCTCGACGAGGACGTGGAGTCCGCCGTCACCGACATCAACCGGCTGAACACCGGCGCGCACAAGGTCGCCAAGGGCGCGGACCAGATCCACACCGGACTGACCAGCGCCAAGACCGGCTCCTCCGACCTCGACTCCGGTGTCGGCCGGCTCGAGAACGGTGCGACCGACCTCGACGGCGGCATGTTCAAGCTCGTCGACGGCTCCGGCGATCTGGCCGGCGGCCTCAACGAGGGCGTCGGCAGGATTCCCGACTACGACAAGCAGGACCGCGACCGCCGTACGGACGTCATGGCCGACCCGGTCCAGCTCGCCTCCCAGTCGCTGCACAAGGCGCCCAACTACGGCACCGGATTCGCCCCGTACTTCATCCCGCTCTCCCTCTGGGTGGGCGCGATGGTGGCGTACATGCTGATCCAGCCGCTCAACCGGCGTGCCCTCGCCGCCGGCGCCTCCGCCTGGCGGATCGCGCTCGCGGGCTTCCTGCCGGTGGCCGCGATCGGGCTGCTCCAGGTCGCCGCTCTGATCTCCGTCCTCCACTGGGGCCTTGGCCTCCAGATGGCCCGCGCGGCCGGGACCGTCGGCTTCCTGGTGCTGGTGGTGTGCTGCTTCGCCGCGATCATCCAGTGGCTCAACGCCCGCTTCGGCGCGGCGGGCCGGATTCTGGTCCTGGCGGTGCTGATGCTCCAGCTGACCTCTGCCGGCGGCACCTACCCCGTCCAGACCAGCCCGGCCTTCTTCAACGCCATCCACCCCTTCCTGCCGATGACGTACGTCGTCGAGGCGCTGCGCCGGCTGATCACGGGCGGTGGCATCGGCCCGGTCTGGCAGGCGACGGCGGTGCTGGTGGCCTTCACCGCCGGGGCCCTCGCGCTCACCGCCGTGTCCGCGCGGCGCAAGCAGGTGTGGACGTTCGATCGTCTCCACCCCGAGCTGAGCCTGTGAGACCTGTGAGAATCGACGCCATGAACAGCAGCAGCACCCGGAGACAGGCGACGCGCGCCAAGCTCTACGAAGCGGCCGTCACCCTCATCGCCGAACAGGGCTTCTCCGCGACGACGGTCGACGAGATCGCCGAGCGCGCCGGAGTCGCCAAGGGCACGGTCTACTACAACTTCAAGAGCAAGACCGAGCTCTTCGAGGAGCTGTTGCGGTACGGGGTCGGGCTGCTCACCGCATCGCTGCAGGCCGCCGCCGACGAGACGGAGGAGCGCGGCGGCACCAAGGTCGAGGCGCTGGACGCGATGATCAAGGCGGGTCTGGGGTTCATCGACCGCTACCCCGCCTTCACCCAGCTGTACGTCGCCGAGCTCTGGCGCACGAACCGGGCCTGGCAGTCCACGCTGCTGGTGGTCCGTCAGCAGGCCGTGGCCGTGGTCGAAAAGGTCCTGCGGGAGGGTGTCGAGCGGGGTGAACTGAGCGAGGAGATCGACATTCCGCTCACCGCGGCCGCGCTCGTCGGCATGGTGCTGGTGGCGGCGCTCGACTGGCAGGCGTTCCAGCCGGAGCGGTCGATCGACGACGTGCATGCGGCGCTGTCCCGGCTGCTGCACGGGCGGGTCGGCGGCCGCTGACCGGAATCCGGCAGTCGGACGGGCAAGGCGAACAAAGAAGTGCCGGTCCGGCGAAGCTCGATCCCCCCGAGCTTCGCCGGACCGGCGTTTCCCCCGATCCCCGTTTCCCCCGTTCCCGTTGCCCTGTACCGCTGTTCCCCCGGGTCCGGGCAACCCCCGTTCGGTCGGTGCGCCGCGCCGTTCCGCCGCCCCGTGCCGGCGGTGCCGGCGCCGCGCCCCTTCCGTGGTCTCCACTCTCCCGTCTGCGCAGGTGAGAGCCCATCCGCGCATCTACTCATCTCCCCGCCTGAGTACGGATACTCAGACGCCCGTGCTCATCCCCACCCGCACTCGGGGCCGGCTGGTTACGATCGCGTCCGTGTCCGTACTCCCCCTGGTCTTCACGAGCGGCTGGGCCAGCGGAATCAACGCGTACGCGGTGGTCCTGCTGCTCGGCCTCTTCGGAGCGACCGGTATCAGCGACGAGGTGCCCGAGTCGCTCCAGCGCACCGATGTCCTGGTCGCCGCCGGTGTGCTCTTCCTCTGCGAGACGGTGGCGGACAAGATCCCGTACGTCGACTCGGCCTGGGACTCCGTCCACACGGTGATCCGGCCGGTGGCGGGCGCGGTCGTGGCGGCGCTGCTGGCCGGGGAGAGCGGTTCGCTGCCGGAGCTCGCGGCCGGTGCGGTCGGCGGCTCGACGGCGCTGATGAGCCATCTGGTGAAGGCCGGGACGAGGATGGCGATCAACACCTCCCCGGAGCCGTTCAGCAACATCGCCATGAGCACGACCGAGGATCTCGGCGTCGCCGCCGTCATCACCTTCGCGATGTTCCATCCGCTGGCTGCGGCGATCATCGCCGCGACGCTGCTCGTGCTCGGCATCGTGACCGTGGTCTTCCTGGCCTCGCGCATCCGCCGCTTTCTGCGCCGGAGGGCGCAGCGCCGCGAGGAGAAACGGCTGGCGGCCGCGCAGGGCCTGCCCGATCGCTCCCCGCGCTGATCCGGCCCGCAGGGCTCCGGAGTGGGGCTGTCGGTGGGGGCCGATACAGTCGCTGACATGGGACGGATTGCGGTGATCGGCGCCGGGATGGGCGCCATGGCGGCGGCTGCGCGGCTGGCCGTGGCAGGCCACCGGGTGACGGTGTACGAGCGCTCGGCGACGTTCGGCGGCGCGGTGGGCGGGTTCGAGCGCGACGGGTTCGCGTTCGACACCGGCCCTGGTCTGCTGCATCTGCCCGCCGTCTACCGGGATCTGTTCATCAAGACCGGCAAGGAGCCGCTGGAGAGCCGGGTCGGGCTGGCCCAGGTCGACCCCGCGAGCCGGCATGTCTTCTCGGACGGCACGGCCGTCTCGCTGCCCAACGCCTCACGCGGGGGCGTCGTGTCCGCGCTGGAGGCGGCGCTGGGGTCCGGGGCGGGCGCGCGGTGGGGCGATTTCCTCGGGCGCGCCAGGGACGCCTGGGACCGTTCGCGCCGGCCGCTGCTGGAGGAGCCGCTGTGGCCCGACTGGCAGGTGCTCGGCCGCGATCCGTACCCGGCGCTCCGGCAGCGCCGGTTGCTGCGCACGCGCCAGGCCCGCACGCTCGCCGAGGTCGGCGCCTGGGAGCTGGCCGACCCCCGGCTCGCGGCGCTGCTCGACGCGTACGCGCTGTCGTACGGGCTGGATCCGCGCCACGCCCCGGCGAGCGCCGCCCTGCTGCCGTACATGGAGCAGACGTTCGGGAGCTGGTACGTCCGGGGCGGGATGCGGGCGCTCGCCCGGGCGGTGTACGAGCGCTGCCTGGAGCGCAAGGTGGAGTTCGTCTTCGGCGCCGAGGTGACGGGCGTCGTCGAGAAGGACGGCCGGGCGGCGGGTCTGCACCTGGCTGGGGGCACCTCCCAGGCCGGAGGCTCCGGGGGAGGCCGGGTCGTGGACGCGGACCATGTGGTGGCGGGCGCCGGCGCATCCGGTCTCGGCGGCCTCCTGCCCTGGCAGGAGGGCGACGTACAGCCCGGGGCGGCGGAGGGGGCTCCCGGCCGGTTCACCGTCCTGCTGGCGCTGCGCGGCGCCCGTCAAGAGGGCACCGTGCACCGGACCCTGGTGCACTCCCCCGATACGGCGGCCGAAGCCGCGGCGGTCTTCGGCGGCACGCTCGCCGAGCACCCGACGGTCACCGTGCTGCGGCCGGACGATCCGACGACCCGCCCCGACGACGCCCACGAGGCGGTCACGCTCACCGCGACGGTCGCCCCGTCCGGCGGGCCCTCCGGCATCGACTGGTCGGACGAGGTGCTGCGCGAGCGTTACGCGGAGATACTCATCGCCGCCGCACGACCGGCGATACCGGACTTGGGTGAGCGGATCCTGTGGCGCGAGAACCTCACCCCGGCCGAGACGGGGCGGATACACCCGCCGGCCCTGGCCGGGGACGGGGGCCGGTGTCTGCGCCCGGCGAACAGCACCCGGCTGCCGGGGCTGTACCTCGCGGGCGGCTGGGCGCATCCGGGCGGCGGACTGGCCCACGCGGGCATGTCGGGCGCGCTGGTGGCCGGGCTGATCGTGGAGGGCGAGGGTTTCCGCGGCTCGCAATGAGCCCGCGCTCAGCCCTCGGTGAGCCTCCGCCGAGCCGTGGTCGGTGACGGCGGCGCCTCAGTAGCGGTACGGCTGGCCGTTGTAGTCGCTCTCGTAGCCGCCCTGGTCGTAGTCGTAGCCGTACGACGGCGGCTGCTGCGGCGGCATGGGAGGCATCGGCGGGACCTGCTGGTCGCCTTCACGCTGCTGCGGCACCCAGACCCCGCCGGGCGGCGTCTCGCTGTAGCCCTGCTGGGTGGCGTAGGGGTCGGTGTACTGCTGCTGGCCGCCGTAGCTGTCGTACGAGCCGTAGCCCTGGCTGCCGATGTACGGGTCGGAGTACGCGGCGTACTGCTGCTGGCCCGTGCCGTAGTCGTACTGCGGCGCGTAGGCGTCCTGGGCCTGGGCCGCGGTCGGCTGCTCGTACGGGGAGGTGTACGTGTCGTAGCCGCCGTACTGACCGTATCCGTCAGCCTGTCCCTGGCCGCCGCCCTGGGCCTGGCTCGTGGCGTACGCGGAGTCGCTGTAGATGCCGTACTGCCCGGTGTCGTCGGGCAGCGGCATCGGCTCGTAGACCGCCGTGCTCTCGGCGGCCGACGGCTCGTCCTCCTCGTGCGGCTCGTAGGCGAGGTCCGACACCTCGAGCGTGGGCTCGCGCACCGCTGCGCTGCCGCCGGACTTGCGGCGGCGGCTCGACCCCGGGCTGCCGCCGATCGCCCAGCCCGTGGAGAAGCCACGCCGGAAGGAGAGCGTGACGTAGGTCTGTCCGATCGCGAAGGCGACGGCACCGACCGCGATCACGATCACGTTCGGCATCAGCACCCCGAGGACGACACCGAGGAATCCGGCGAAGGCGAGCAGCCGCCAGCGCAGCCGCGCTTTGTACTGCAGCAGCACCTCGCCGAGCAGCCACAGCGCGACAATGCCGAACGCGATGTAGAGCACCGTCCAGCCCATGCCCGCCCCTCTCATCGGCCGCCGCCGGGGGTTGTGGCGGGTGTGGCCGGTTACGACTGCTCGTGCAGTCCGAGATTCTCGTAGATTTCGAGAGTCGCCGTGGAGTTGTTGAGCGTAATGAAGTGCAACCCGGGGACACCCTCGGAGAGCAGCCGTGCGCAGAACTCCGTCGCGAACTCGATGCCAATGGAGCGTACAGCGGCGGGGTCGTCGCCGACCGCGCGGATCCGCTCTTCCAGGGCTGCCGGGAACGACGCATTGCTGAGCTGACGGAAGCGTTCGATCTGCTTCACGCTGGTGACAGGCATGATCTCGGGGATGATCGGGGTCGGGCAGCCGGCCTCCGCAACCCGGTCACGAAGCCGGAGATAGTCCTCCGGACGAAAGAACATCTGGGTGATCGCATAGTCGGCACCGGCCCGGCATTTGTCCACGAAATGCTGGATGTCCGTGTCCCAGTCGGTCGACCGGGGGTGCATCTCGGGGAAGGCAGCGACACCGACGCAGAAGTCCCCGGAGTCCTTGATCAGCCGGACGAGGTCGGCCGCGTACGTCACGCCGTCCGGGTGCTTGACCCACTCGCCCATCGGGTCGCCGGGCGGGTCGCCGCGGAGCGCCAGGATGTTCCTGATCCCGGCGTCGGCGAACTGACCGATCATGTTCCGCAGCTCGGCGACGGAGTGGTCGACCGCCGTGAGGTGCGCGACCGGCGTGAGGGTGGTGTCGGCAGCGATCTTCTGGGTGGCCCTGACCGTGCCTTCCCGGGTGGAGCCGCCCGCCCCGTAGGTCACGGAGACGAAGCTCGGGCCCACGGCCTCGACCCGGCGCAGCGCGTTCCACAGGTTCCGCTCGCCCTTCTCGGTCTTGGGCGCCCAGAACTCGAAGGAGTACGACGCCTTGCCGGTCGCGAGCATCTCGCGCACGGTGCGTGCGCGATCTGTCCTGGTGGAAGCTGTGCCAAGGGCCATGTTCGCAGGTTATCCAGGGCATAGGGGCCGCCCAACCGGTGTCCACCCATCGGACACCCGCTGTTCGCAATCAGCCCTTGTCGGCGTAGGCCCGTATCCGCTTGCTGAGATCGGCGGTGGCGGCGGCCGGGTCGTCGGCCTCGGTGATCGCCCGGACGACGACGACACGGCGGGCTCCGGCGTCCAGCACCTGGTCGAGACTGCCCGCGTCGATCCCGCCGATCGCGAACCAGGGCCGGTCCTGCGGCAGCGAGGCCGCGTACCGCACGAGATCGAGGCCCGGGGCGTGGCGGCCCGGCTTGGTGGGGGTGGGCCAGCAGGGCCCGGTGCAGTAGTAGTCCACTCCGGGCTCGACGGCGGCCGCGGCGGCCTCGGCCTCCGCGTGCGTGGAGCGGCCGATGAGGACCTCGTCGCCGAGGATCGCCCGCGCGGCCGGGACGGGCAGATCACCCTGGCCCAGATGCAGCACGTCGGAGCCGATGGCGTGGGCGACATCGGCCCGGTCGTTCACCGCGAGGAGCTTTCCGTGGCGGCGGCAGGCGTCGGCGAACACGGCGAGGTGCTCCAGCTCCTCGCCGGCCTCCATGCCCTTGTCGCGCAGCTGCACGATGTCCACACCGGAGGAGAGCACCGCGTCCAGGAACTCGGGGAGGTCCTTCTGGCGCTTGCGGGCGTCCGTGCACAGATAGAGCCGGGCGTCGGACAGGCGCGCGCGAATGGACATGAGGTGCTCCCCCCGTTGGGACCGGCCGTCGCTCGGCCGGCCGGGTCTGGTTCCGCCGGTGTACGGACCGGGCGAAGCAGCGGGCCACGCGGCGGAGCCGCATATCGGGCACTGCCCCCGCCCCGGTCCGTACACCACGTTTTCCCGTGGTGTGGTGATGTGTGGTGTCGTCAGGACGTCAGACGGCGAGCGCCTGGGCCCGACGCTTCACCTCCGTGCCGCGATTCTCGCTGAGTGCCTCCGCGGGGGTACCCGGCAGGGTCGGGTCCGGCGTGAAGAGCCACTCCAGCATTTCTTCGTCGGTGAAGCCGTCGTCCCTCAGGAGCGTCAGGGTCCCGGCGAGGCCCTTGATCACCTTGCCGCCCTTGATGAAGGCGGCCGGCACCTGAAGCGTCCGGTTCTCACCGCGGCGCACGGCGATCAGCTGGCCCTCCTTGACCAGCTGCCGCACCCGCGTCACCTCGACATCGAGCATTTCCGCGATGTCCGGCAGGTGGAGCCAGGCGGGGACGAGAGCATCGATCTTTGCGTCAATCTCGGTCACGGGACTAGCGTGCCATCCCCGACTGACAGTCGGTAGCCGGACCCTAGAGAGCTGCGGCCTTCAGAGGGACACCGGGGTCCCCCGCGCGCTCCGGATCGAGCCGCGCGCCGGCCTCGATGAGCCTGCGTCCTTGGGCCAGGTCGCGGGGCCTGCCGACCGCGAGCACGGCGACCAGCACGCCGTCCCGCAGCCACAGCACCGACCAGGCGGAACCGGCCGCCGGGTCGCCCCGCCATACGAGTGTCCCGGCCCCCGCGTGATGCCCCGCGTACTGCACGAAGCGGCCGAACTGCTCGGACCAGAAGTACGGCACCGGGTCGTAGGTCTGGGGCGGCGCTCCCGTATCGCCGCCGACGACGTTCGCGGCGACCGTGCGCGGGCCCTGGAGCGCGTTGTCCCAGTGGTGGACGAGGAGCCGTACGCCGTAGCGGCCGGACGGAAAGGAGGCGCAGTCGCCGACGGCGTACACATCGGGCAGCGACGTACGCAGCCGCTCGTCGGCGGTGATCGAGCCGTCGGGGCCGATGGCGATGTCCGAGCCCGCGAGCCAGTCGGTGGCGGGGCGTGCGCCGATGCCGACGACGACGGCCCCGGCCGGCAGCCTGCGGCCGTCCGCGAGGACGACCGCGCCCGGCTCGACGTCCGCGACGCGCACGCCGGTGAGGAGCTCCGCGCCGCTCTCCGCGTACCAGTCGGCCATCGGCGCGGTGACCTCGGCGGGCAGGGCGACCGCGAGCGGCCGGTCGGCGGCCTCGACGACGGTGACGGCACAGCCCGCCTCGCGGGCGGCGGTGGCGAACTCCGCGCCGATCCAGCCGGCGCCGACGACCACGATGTCGTGCTGCCGCTCCAGCACCGGACGCAGCCGCTCCGCGTCGTCGAGCGTGCGCAGCAGATGGACTCCCGGGATGCCCTCGACGCCGGGCAGGGTGATGGGCTCGGCGCCGGTGGCGATGACCAGCGTGTCGTACGGGACGGGCCCTGCCGGGGTGTCGAGCTCATGGGCGTCGGGGCGCAGGCCGCTGACCTCGCGGCCCAGTTGGAGGTCGACCCGGAGCGCGTCGAAGTCGACGTCGAGGGCGGAGCCCTCCGCCGTGCCGAGCAGGACGGCCTTGGAGAGCGGGGGGCGGTCGTACGGCTGGTGCGGTTCGGCGCCGATGAGGGTGATGGTGCCGGAGAAGCCCTGTTCGCGCAGGGCTACGGCAGTCTGGACGCCGGCCATGCCGGCCCCGACGATGACGACTCGACGGCTCTGCGTTGTCTGCTCGCTCACCCGGCCACCCTAACCACCTGACGGAACGTCAGGAAGGTAGCTCCTCGACCACGCTCGTGCCACTGCCTTCCTGGGACTCCCATTCCCAGGTCTCGTCCAGCCGCACCCGCCCGTCGGGCAGATCCGTGACCGTGGAGACACAGTGCCCGGACGATGTCGTCCCGTCCCGCTTCAGCTGGACGTAGCGGAAGTCCAGCCGGTCGCCCTCGCGCGTGCCGACGAGATGGCCGCGTACCACGTCACCGCCCGCATAGTCGGCCCAGATCCGGCCCTCCTCCTCGCGGTACGTGAACCGGGTCCGCGCACCGACCTGGCCAGGCGCCTGGTCGGCGACCGGGGAGAGGACGAGTCCGTCGAGCGAGCGGGCCACAGTGCGAGCTCCCTTACTGCGAGTTGGGGGCGGGGGTTAGGCTGGCCACCGTACTGCTACTCGCGGGAGCCCGGACGCACCGGGCTGAGAGGGAGGCTGGGGCGGCCTCCGACCGTACGAACCTGATCCGGGTCATGCCGGCGAAGGGAGGGTCTGGACGCCATGCATCCGCGTACGCGGCATTCACGTACGGCGCATTCACCGACAGGACATCCACCGACAGGGCCTTCACCGACGGGGCCTTCACCGACAGGACATTCACCGACGAAGGCGGACGTTCTTGTCGTCGGGGGCGGAATCATCGGCCTCGTCACGGCCTGGCGAGCGGCACAGCGCGGGCTGGACACTGCGCTCGCCGACCCCGAGCCCGGCGGCGGGGCCGCACAGGTCGCGGCGGGCATGCTCGCGGCCGTCACGGAGCTCCACTACGGCGAGGAGACGCTCCTCGGCCTCAATCTCGCCTCCGCCCGGCGCTATCCGGACTTCGTCGCGGAGCTGGAGGAGGCGAGCGGGCAGGACACCGGATATCGCCGGTGCGGGACGCTCGCCGTCGCGCTCGACGCGGACGACCGGGCGCATCTGCGCGAACTGCACGCGTTGCAGCGCCGCTCCGGGCTGGAGTCGGAGTGGCTCACCGGCCGGGAGTGCCGACGCCTCGAGCCGATGCTTGCGCCCGGCGTGCGCGGCGGGCTGCGGGTGGACGGCGACCACCAGATCGATCCGCGGCGGCTGGCCAAGGCCCTGGTCGTGGCGTGCGAGCGGGCGGGGGTGGCGTTTCACCGCGACCGGGTCGAGCGGCTGTCGGTGGTACGGGGCCGGGCGGCCGGAGCCGTACTCGACGGGGGCCGCGAGGTGGCGGCGGAGCAGGTGGTGCTGGCCGGGGGCAGTCTGAGCGGCCGGCTGGGCGGCGTACCGGAGGAGGTGCTGCCGCCGGTCCGGCCGGTGAAGGGGCAGGTGCTGCGGCTGACCGTGCCGCGTCCGTACGCGCCGTTCCTGTCACGGACGGTACGGGCCGTGGTGCGCGGCAGTCACGTGTATCTCGTGCCGCGCGAGAACGGCGAGCTGGTGGTGGGCGCGACGAGCGAGGAGCTCGGCTGGGACACGACGGTCACGGCGGGCGGGGTGTACGAGCTGCTGCGCGACGCGCACGAGCTGGTCCCTGGCATCACCGAGCTGCCGCTGACCGAGACGCGCGCGGGCCTGCGGCCGGGGTCGCCGGACAACGCGCCGCTGCTCGGGCCGACGGAGCTGCCCGGGCTGCTGCTGGCGACCGGGCACTACCGCAACGGCGTGCTGCTCACGCCGGTGACGGGCGATGTGATGGCACATGCGCTGGTCACCGGGGAACTGCCGGAAGAGGCACACCTCTTCACCCCTCGCCGCTTCTCTCCCGTACGTCAGGAGTTGTCCGCATGACCGGGTCCACGACCGTCTCCGTGAACGGAGAGCCGCGGGACATCGCGGCAGGCACCACGCTGGATGCGCTGGTCGCGACGCTGACGGCGGCGCCGTCCGGGATCGCGGCGGCCGTGAACGAGACCGTCGTCCCGCGGGGCGAGTGGTCCGGGACGCTGCTCGGCGAGGGCGACCGGGTCGAGGTCCTCACCGCGGTGCAGGGAGGGTGACCGAGACCATGGCGGATGACCGTTTTGTGCTGGGCGGGGTGGAGTTCTCGTCCCGTCTGATCATGGGTACGGGCGGGGCGCCGAGCCTCGACGTACTGGAGCGCTCGCTGATCGCGAGCGGTACGGAGCTCACGACGGTGGCGATGCGCCGCCTCGACCCGACCGTGCAGGGGTCCGTCCTGTCCGTGCTCAACCGGCTGGGCATCCAGGTCCTGCCGAACACGGCGGGCTGCTTCACGGCGGGCGAGGCCGTGCTGACCGCGCGGCTCGCGCGCGAGGCCCTCGGCACGCACTGGATCAAGCTGGAGGTCGTCGCGGACGAGCGCACGCTCCTGCCCGACCCGATCGAGCTGCTGGACGCGGCGGAGGTGCTGGTCGACGACGGCTTCACCGTGCTGCCGTACACGAACGACGACCCGGTACTGGCGCGGAAGCTGGAAGAGGTGGGCTGCGCGGCGATCATGCCGCTGGGCTCGCCCATCGGGTCCGGGCTCGGGATCCGCAACCCGCACAACTTCCAGCTCATCGCCGATCAGGCGAGCGTCCCGGTGATCCTGGACGCGGGGGCGGGCACGGCGTCGGACGCGGCGCTGGCGATGGAGCTGGGGTGTGCGGCGGTGATGCTCGCTTCCGCGGTCACGCGGGCCCAGGAGCCCGCCCTCATGGCCGAGGCGATGCGCCACGCCGTCGAGGCGGGCCGGCTGGCCCATCGGGCGGGTCGTATCCCGCGGCGCCACTTCGCGGAGGCGTCGTCGCCGGTGGAGGGCCGGGCGGCCCTGGACCCGGAGCGCCCGGCGTTCTGAGCCCGCAGCCCGGGCTGCCCCGGGGTCCCCGGCACCACCGGGCGGGCCCGCGTGTCCGTCCTCACACGCCGGACGGGCCGGCGGGTGCCCCGGCACCGCCGGGTGAGCCCGCCGCAGGCGCCCCGCAACGGCAACCCGCGGGTCACAGGTGCGCTGCAGTCCGGGCCCGGGCCGGGCCCGAGGTGGCCGGGTTGCGTGGCGCGGCTCGTAGACTCGCTGCGTGGATACGACGCTTCAGGACCCCCTCGTCGGGCAGCTGCTCGACGGCCGCTACCGCGTCGACGCGCGCATCGCCGTCGGTGGGATGGCCACGGTCTACCGGGCCGTGGACACCCGTCTCGACCGGGTACTCGCTCTCAAGGTGATGCATCCGGCGCTCGCGTCGGACGTGTCCTTCGTGGAGCGGTTCATCCGCGAGGCGAAGTCCGTGGCGCGGCTGTCGCACCCCAATGTGGTGGGGGTGTACGACCAGGGCGCGCAGGGTGCGTACGTCTATCTCGCGATGGAGTACGTCGCCGGATGCACTCTCCGTGACGTGCTGCGCGAACGCGGCGCGCTCCAGCCGCGGGCCGCGCTCGACATTCTGGAGCCGGTGCTGGCCGCGCTCGGGGCGGCGCACCGCGCCGGGTTCGTGCACCGGGACATGAAGCCGGAGAACGTCCTGATCGGCGACGACGGCCGGGTCAAGGTCGCCGATTTCGGGTTGGTCCGGGCGGTGGGCGCCGTGACGAACACCACGGGCTCGGTCCTCGGGACCGTGTCGTACCTCGCGCCCGAGCAGATCGAGTCCGGCACCGCCGACACGCGCGCCGACGTCTACGCCTGCGGTGTCGTCCTGTACGAGATGCTCACCGGCGCCAAGCCGTACGGGGGCGACACGCCCGCCCAGGTTCTCTACCAGCACCTCAACGAGGACGTGCCGGCCCCGTCCGCCGCCGTACCCGGGCTCGCGCCGGAGCTGGACCAACTGGTCGCGGGCGCGACCGCCCGTAACCCTGACGTCCGGCCGTACGACGCCGTCGCGCTGCTCGCGCGGACCCGCGAGGCGCGCGCCGCCCTCGGGGACGACCAGCTCGACGCCCTGCCGCCGCAGGCGCGGACCGCGGACCCCGACGGCGCCGGGGGAGCCGCGGGCGCCGAGGACCGTACGAGCGTGCTCCCCCGGGCCGCGGTCCAGCAGGTCCAGCAGACCAGCCGGCTGGAGATGCCGCCTCCGCCGCCCCCGCAGACCTCGGTGCGCCCCGCCCGGGCGCCCCGGCGCGGCGTCATCGCCGCCGTCGTCGCCGCCCTGCTGCTCCTCGGCGCGGGCGGCGTCTGGTACATCAACTCCGGACAGTTCACCCGCGTCCCCCCTGTCCTCGGCCAGACCGAGGCCGCCGCCAAGAAGCGCCTCGCCGACACCGGACTCGAGGTCGAGCGGACCGAGCAGGGCTTCAGCGATGTCTACCGGCGTGGCACCGTCATGGACATCGACCCCGATCCCGGTCAGCGCATCCGCGACAACGGCTCGGTCACGCTCGTCGTCTCCCGGGGCCCCGAGATCGTCAAGGTCCCGGAGGTCGAAGGGATGACCCTTGCCGAGGCGAAGAACGCCCTGCGCAAGGTGGGGCTGGCCCCGGGCGTGATCACCAAGGACTTCAGCCAGAACGCCGCGCAGGGAACCGTGATCGGCTCGGACCCGGCAGCCGGAACCGACCGCCGCGCCGACTCCGCGGTCGCGCTCGTCGTCAGCAAGGGCGCCCCCATCGACGTACCGGACGTGACCGGCGAGTCCGTCGAGCACGCGACGAGCACTCTGCAGGAAGCCGGGCTGAAGGTCGAGGTCGCCGCCGGGCGCGTCAACTCGCCCGAGGAGGCCGGCACCGTCGCCGCGCAGTCCCCGGCCGAGGGCGGGCAGGCCGCGAAGGGCGACACGGTCACCCTCACCGTCTCCAAGGGCCCGCGCATGATCGACGTCCCGGACGTCACGGGCGAGACGATCGCCTCCGCGCGCCACGAGCTGGAGAAGGCGGGCTTCGAGGTCAAGGTCGAACGCAACTTCCCCTTCCTCGGCAACAAGATCGAGAGTCAGTCGGTCGCGGGCGGCGGGCAGGCCCCCGAGGGCAGCACGATCACCATCAAGACCAAGGGACTCTAGAGCCGATGCGCAACCCTGTCGGCGCCCATGTTCCGGTGGCAGGCGGACTCGCCAGGACCGGTCTGACGTATGCACGGGAGATCGGCGCGGAGACCGTCCAGGTCTTCGTCGCCAATCCGCGCGGCTGGGCGACGCCCGCCGGGAACCCGGCGCAGGACGAACAGTTCCGGGCGGAGTGTGCGGCCGAGGGGATACCGGCGTACGTCCACGCCCCGTATCTGATCAACTTCGGCTCGCACACCGAGGCGACCGCCGAGAGGTCCGTGGAGTCGCTGAGGCACTCCCTGCGCCGGGGCCGCGAGATCGGCGCGCTGGGTGTGGTGGTGCACACCGGCTCGGCGACCGGCGGCCGCTCGCGCGAGGTGGCCCTCGCACAGGCACGGGAGCTGGTGCTGCCGCTGCTCGACGAGCTGACCCACGACGACGACCCCTTCCTGCTGCTGGAATCGACGGCCGGGCAGGGATTCTCGCTCTGCTCCAGGACCTGGGACTTCGGTCCGTACTTCGAGGCCCTGGATGCCCACCCCAAGCTGGGCATCTGCCTGGACACCTGCCACATCTTCGCGGCCGGGCACGATCTGGCGGCGCCGGGCGGGGTGAAGGAGACCCTGGATCTGCTGGTGGAGACCGTCGGCGAGGGACGGCTGAAGCTGATCCACGCGAACGACTCCAAGGACGCGGTGGGGGCCCGCAAGGACCGTCACGCGAACATCGGCGCAGGTCGGATAGGTGAGGAGCCGTTCCGGGCACTGATGACGCATCCGGCGACCGAGGGCGTACCGCTGATCATCGAGACGCCCGGGCCCAAGGAGGCGTACGCGGCGGATGTGGCGCGACTGAAGGGGCTCCGCTCACCGGATCACCCTTGAGGAATACCCCTGGGGGGTATACCGTTCTTATGTGGGCAGGAACGGTTACCTTGCTACGGGAGTTCTCTCATGACGTACGAGGCACACACGCACCACGGTCACACCGCACAGGACACTCACGCCGGCCATGAGCACGGCGCGCACCACGGTCACGGCGGCCACGACGGTCACGGCGGCCCCGGCCTCAACGGGCACGGCGGCGGAGCCGGCTGGTCCATGGCCGCCAGGGCCACCCTCCACTGCCTCACCGGCTGCGCCATCGGCGAGGTCCTCGGCATGATCATCGGCACGGCCCTCGGCTGGGGCAACACCCCGACGATGGCCCTCGCGATCGTCCTGGCGTTCGTCTTCGGCTACTCGCTGACCATCTCGCCGGTCCTGCGCGCGGGGCTCCCGCTGAAGGCCGCCATCGGCGTCGCCCTCGCCGCGGACACCGTCTCCATCCTGGTGATGGAGATCGTCGACAACGGCGTCCTGCTGGTCGTGCCGGGCGCGATGAACGCCCACGTCACCGACGCCCTCTTCTGGGGCGCCCTGGCCTTCGCCCTCCTCGTCGCCTTCCTGGTCACCACTCCGGTCAACAAGTGGATGATCGGCCGCGGCAAGGGCCACGCGGTGGTCCACCAGTACCACCACATGAGCGACTGAAAGCCTAGAACTCGGGACCGTCCCCCGGCTCTTCCTGGTAGGAGTAGCGCTGCTCCCGCCAGGGATCGCCGAGGTTGTGGTACCCCCGCTCCTCCCAGAAGCCGCGGCGGTCGGCGGTCATGTACTCCACGCCCCGCACCCATTTCGGGCCCTTCCAGGCGTACAGATGCGGTACGACCAGCCGCAGCGGGAAACCGTGCTCGGCGGTGAGGAGTTCGCCGTCCTTGTGGGTGGCGAAAATCGTGCGCTCGGAGAGGAAGTCGGAGAGCCGCATATTGGCGCTGAAGCCGTACTCGGCCCACACCATGACATGGGTGACCGACGGCGCCGGCGGGGCGAGCTCGACGATCGTACGGGCGGGGACCCCTCCCCATTCGGCCCCCAGCATGCTGAATTTCGTCACGCAGTGCAGATCGGCCACGACCGTGGCGAACGGCAGGGCCGAGAACTCCTCGTGGTTCCAGCAGTGCTTGTCGCCGTCGGCCGTCGCCCCGAAGACGCGGAACTCCCAGCGGTCCGGCTTGAACTTGGGTACGGGCCCGTAGTGGGTGACGGGCCAGCCACGCTGCAGTCGCTGCCCCGGAGGGAGCGCGGACTGCTCTGACTCGCGAAATTCCCGGCTCTCCGGCTGACCCATGCCTTCAATGGTGACAGACCGCGAGGGGTGGTCATGACCAGGTCTGGGCCGATTCGGGCAACTCCTACTAAGCATGTACTTACTGGACGCCCCTCGATCACGATGCGAGGATGCGCGCATCCTGCCCCAGTCACACGCGCGGAAGGAGCCTCTGCGATGCAGGGCGACCCCGAGGTCATCGAGTTCCTCAATGAGCAGCTGACTGCCGAATTGACCGCGATCAACCAGTACTTCCTGCACGCGAAGATGCAGGAGAACCTCGGCTGGACGAAGCTCGCCAAGTACACCCGGGCCGAGTCGTTCGACGAGATGAAGCACGCGGAGGTCCTGACCGACCGGATCCTCTTCCTCGATGGCCTGCCGAACTACCAGCGGCTCTTCCACGTCCGGATCGGGCAGACGGTCACGGAGATGTTCCAGGCCGACCGGCAGATCGAGGTCGAGGCGATCGACCGGCTGAGGCGCGGGATCGAGGTCATGCGGAACAAGGGCGACATCACGTCCGCGAACATCTTCGAGATGATCCTTGCGGACGAGGAGCACCACATCGACTATCTCGACACCCAGCTGGAGCTGGTCGAGAAGCTCGGTGAGCCGCTCTACATCGCGCAGATCATCGAACAGCCGGAGAGCTAGAAGGCCGGCGGCTTTCGCCGAGCGTGCCGGGCGGCCCCGCCGAGCGGGGCCGGACACCCCCCTAGGCGGCTTCGCTGAGTGCGGGGTCCTGCTCGGCGTCGGCCGTGAGGGCGGGCATGCCCTGCTCGAGCAGCTCGCGGCGGGGGCAGGTGCCGCGGCCGAGGATCCCCTGGATGCGGCGCACACACGATCCGCAGTCCGTGCCGGCCTTGGAGACCGAGGCGATCTGGCGGGGGGTGCAAGCGCCGGCCTCCGCGTGCTCCTTGACCTGCTTCTCCGTGATGCCGAAGCACGAGCAGACGTACACGCGGTTCACCTCCCGGCGGGATCGATAAGTGGTGCCGTCCCGATTGATCGGTGAGGCTAACCTAACCTTACCCGCCGCCCTCCGGTCGTAAAAGCCCCCCGTACGACTGTGGGGCGCGGATCACATGGATCCGCGCCCCACGCCGTACGTCAGTGGCTCACTGGTCGCGGTACATCTCCGCCACCAGGAACGCAAGGTCCAGCGACTGGCTGCGGTTCAGCCGGGGGTCGCAGGCCGTCTCGTAGCGCTGGTGAAGATCGTCGACGAAGATCTCGTCGCCGCCGCCCACGCACTCGGTGACATCGTCGCCGGTCAGCTCCACATGGATACCGCCCGGGTGGGTGCCCAGGGCCTTGTGGACCTCGAAGAAGCCCTTGACCTCGTCGAGCACGTCGTCGAAGCGACGCGTCTTGTGGCCGGAGGCGGCCTCGAAGGTGTTGCCGTGCATCGGGTCGGTCACCCAGGCCACCGTCGCGCCGGACGCCGTGACCTTCTCGACCAGCTCCGGGAGCTTGTCCCGGACCTTGTCGGCGCCCATGCGGACGATGAAGGTCAGCCGGCCGGGCTCGCGCTCCGGGTCCAGCTTGTCGATGTACTGCAGCGCCTCGTCGACCGTGGTCGTCGGGCCGAGCTTCACACCGATCGGGTTACGGATCTTCGACGCGAACTCGATGTGCGCCCCGTCCAGCTGGCGGGTGCGCTCACCGATCCAGACCATGTGGCCCGACGTGTCGTACAGCTGTCCGGAACGCGAGTCCACACGGGTCAGCGCCGACTCGTAGTCGAGCAGCAGGGCCTCGTGCGATGCGTAGAACTCGACCGTGCGGAACTCGGCCGGGTCGGTGCCACAGGCCTTCATGAAGTTCAGCGCGTTGTCGATCTCGCGCGCGAGCTGCTCGTAGCGCTGCCCGGACGGGGACGACTTCACGAAGTCCTGGTTCCAGGCGTGCACCTGGCGCAGGTCGGCGTAGCCACCGGTGGTGAAGGCGCGCACCAGGTTGAGCGTCGAGGCGGACGCGTTGTACATCCGCTTCAGCCGCTCGGGGTCCGGGACGCGGGCCTTCTCGGTGAAGTCGAAGCCGTTGACGGAGTCGCCCCGGTAGGTCGGGAGCGTCACGCCGTCGCGGGTCTCGGTCGGCTTGGAGCGCGGCTTCGAGTACTGGCCGGCGATCCGGCCGACCTTCACGACCGGCACGGACGCGGCGTACGTGAGCACCGCACCCATCTGGAGCAGGGTCTTGAGCTTGTTACGGATGTGGTCGGCGGACACGGCGTCGAAGGCCTCGGCGCAGTCGCCGCCCTGGAGCAGGAACGCCTCGCCCTTGGCGACGGCTCCCATCCGGGCGCGCAGCTGGTCGCACTCGCCCGCGAAGACGAGCGGCGGATACGACTCGAGGTCCGCGATCACATCGCGCAGAGCCTCGGCATCGGGGTACTCGGGCTGCTGCGCCGCGGGCAGGTTTCGCCAGGTGTTGCCACCGCTTGCGGTGGTCTTAGCGTTCACGGTCACGAACACCACATTACGGGGTCGGCCGAGCGCTCCCTGCCGGTGCCCAATGACTGAGACAGCGCCCGGAATGTCCCGGCACGTCTGAAGGCCGGCCGTGGCCGCGCCCTCGTGGAACGCGCTGCGGTGACGCGGGCGGATGGGTTAGGGTCGGCGCCATGTTCGTGCACGCGACCCAGAACTGGTGGTGGACCGCTCAACCGGCGGCCCACTGACTGCGCGTACACGGAAGTTCGCGAAGGCCGCCCGAGGGGCGGCCTTTCTCGTTCGTACGGGTCGTTCCCTCCGCCACGGAAGGAACCCGAACCCATGCACCGGATGCACATCATCAGCAGACTGCTGGACGCCGATACCGATGCCGATGCCGGCTGTCCTGCCTTCGCCCTGCTGCGCCGCCGCACCCCGGGCCGCGACCAGGACACCGTCGAGGTGCTGATCGGCCGCGTCCGCGAAGCGGAGCGGCTCGCCGACATCCCGGTCGGCGATCTGCCCTCGCTCGCGCTCGTGCCCTTCCGTCAGATCAGGGAGCGCGGCTTCGACGTACGGGACGACGGGACGCCGCTCGCGGTGCTGGTCGCCGACGAGGCGCACGAGCTGCCGCTGTCCGAGGTGCTCGAGCGGCTGCCCGCTCATGACGTGCGGGTCGAGCGGGGTGGCTTCGACATCGGTGACGAGGAGTACGCCGAGACCGTCCGCCGGGTCGTCGAGGACGAGATCGGCCGTGGCGAGGGCGCGAACTTCGTCATCAGGCGGACCTGGAACGGCGAGATCCCCGGCTTCGGGCGGGCCGACGCCCTCGCCCTCTTCCGTCGGCTGCTCGCGGGCGAGCGCGGCGCGTACTGGACGTTCGTCGTGCACACCGGGGAGCGCACACTGGTCGGGGCCAGCCCTGAGGTGCATGTCCGCATGTCGGGAGGCACCGTCGTGATGAACCCGATCAGCGGCACGTACCGCTATCCGGCCGCCGGGCCGTCTGCGGAACATCTGCTCGACTTCCTCGCCGACCGGAAGGAGACCGACGAGCTCTCCATGGTCGTCGACGAGGAGCTGAAGATGATGTGCACGGTGGGCGACATGGGCGGGGTGGTGATCGGGCCCCGGCTGAAGGAGATGGCCCATCTCGCCCACACCGAGTACGAGCTGCGCGGCCGGTCCTCGCTCGATGTCCGGGACGTGCTGCGCGAGACGATGTTCGCGGCGACCGTCACCGGCTCGCCGGTGCAGAACGCCTGCCGGGTGATCGAGCGGCACGAGACCGGCGGGCGCGGCTACTACGCGGGCGCGCTGGCGCTGCTCGGGCGGGATGCGGGCGGGGCGCAGACGCTGGATTCGCCCATTCTGATCCGTACGGCCGACGTCTCGGCGAGCGGCGAGGTGCGCGTCCCGGTGGGCGCCACGCTCGTCCGCCATTCGGAGCCGCTGTCCGAGGTCGCCGAGACGCACGCCAAGGCGGCGGGGGTGCTGGCCGCGCTGGGGGTCCGGGCGGGACGGCCGCGCGACGAATCCGTACGGCCGCCCCGGCTGGCCGACGACCCCCGGGTGCGGGTGGCCCTCGACGCCCGGCGGGCCGATCTGGCGCCGTTCTGGCTGAAGATGCAGTCCCGGCCCGAGGAGGTGGCGGGCCACGCCCTGGTGGTGGACGCCGAGGACACCTTCACGGCGATGCTCGCCCATCTGCTGCGCGGGGCCGGGCTCGACGTGACCGTACGCCGCTACGACGAGCCGGGCGTCCGGGAGGCGGCACTCGCCCACGAGGGGCCGGTGGTCCTGGGGCCGGGGCCGGGTGATCCCGCCGACGCCGCCGACCCGAAGATGCGCTTCCTGCGGTCGCTGGCGGCGGAGCTGGTGCGCGGGCACCGGGGCGGTCTGCTCGGGGTCTGCCTCGGCCATGAGCTGATCGCGGCGGAGCTGGGCCTGGAGCTCGCCCGCAAGGAAGCCCCCTTCCAGGGGGCCCAGGTGACGATCGACCTCTTCGGCAGCGAGGAGACGGTCGGCTTCTACAACAGCTTCACGGCGGTGTGCGGCGAGAAGGCCGTGGCCGGACTGTCCGCGCGTGGGGTCGAGGTCGCCCGCGACCCGGCGACGGACGAGGTCCACGCCCTGCGGGGCCCGGGCTTCGCGGGCGTCCAGTTCCACCCCGAGTCCGTACTCACGCTGCGCGGCCCGGAGATCGTGCGATCGCTGCTCACGGGGGTGGTGCGGCAGCCATCGGCGTAGCGGTGGGAGGCTTGCCCGGTACCGCAGGGTGGGCCCGCGTGTCCGTCCTCGGTCGCCGGACGGGCTCACCACGAGCCCGTCAGGCGATTGAGGCGCAAGGCGCCCCCGTCCGGTCAGCCGAAGAAGACGCCGACCTCCTCGTACAGCGACGGGTCGACCGTCTTCAGCTTCGCCGTTGCCTCGGCGATCTGGACACGGACGATGTCCGTGCCCCGCAGCGCCACCATCTTCCCGTAGTCGCCGTCCCGCACCGCGTCGATCGCGTGGAGCCCGAAGCGCGTGGCCAGCCAGCGGTCGAAGGCGCTCGGGGTGCCCCCGCGCTGGACGTGGCCCAGGACCGTCGTCCTGGCCTCCTTGCCCGTGCGCTTCTCGATCTCCTTGGCCAGCCACTCGCCGACGCCCGACAGCCGCACATGCCCGAAGGAGTCGAGCGTCCCGTCCTTCAGCACCATGTCGCCGTCCTTGGGCATCGCACCCTCCGCGACGACGACGATCGGCGCGTACGAGGCACGGAAGCGCGAGGTGACCCACGCGCACACCTGGTCGACGTCGAAGCGCTGCTCCGGGATCAGGATGACGTTCGCCCCGCCGGCCAGTCCCGAGTGCAGGGCGATCCAGCCGGCGTGACGGCCCATCACCTCGACGACGAGGACACGCATGTGCGACTCGGCGGTGGTGTGCAGCCGGTCGATGGCCTCGGTCGCGATGCCGACGGCGGTGTCGAAGCCGAAGGTGTAGTCCGTGGCCGACAGATCGTTGTCGATGGTCTTCGGCACGCCCACGCAGTTGACGCCGTATTCGTCGGAGAGGCGGGCCGCGACGCCGAGGGTGTCCTCGCCGCCGATCGCGATGAGCGCCTCGACGTCGTGCTTGGCGAGGTTCTCCTTGATGCGGCGGATACCGTCCTCCTGCTTGAGGGGGTTGGTGCGCGAGGAGCCGAGGATGGTGCCGCCGCGCGGCAGGATGCCGCGCACGGCGGGGATGTCCAGCCGCACGGTGTCGCCCTCGAGCGGGCCGCGCCAGCCGTCCCGGTAGCCGGTGAACTCGTATCCGTACTCCTGGACACCCTTGCGGACGATGCCGCGGATGACCGCATTGAGGCCGGGGCAGTCGCCGCCCCCGGTCAGTACTCCGACTCGCATGGAAGTTCCCTTCGCCGTCGGTGGTGACATATGGGAGCCACGCTAGTAGTGACCCAGGTCACTCCGGGGCGGTACGAAAGGTGAATTCCGGTACGGCGACTGTCTGTTGACGCCCGGCGATTCACTCCAACGAGTGGTCAGGCGTCGTCGAGGCCACGCTCTATCGCGTACCGCACGAGCTCCACGCGGTTGTGCAGCTGGAGCTTGCCCAGCGTGTTCTGCACGTGGTTCTGCACGGTGCGGTGCGAGATGACGAGGCGCTCGGCGATCTGCTTGTACGAGAGCCCCTTGGCGACGAGCCGCAGCACCTCCGTCTCCCGCTCGGTGAGCTGCGGCGCCTTCGGCTCGTCGGGTCCGGCGGACGGGGCGGGGTCGGTGGCCAGCCGCCGGTACTCACCGAGGACCAGCCCGGCCAGGCCCGGGGTGAACACCGGGTCGCCGACAGCGGTCCGCCGCACGGCGTCGATGAGCTCCGCCGTGCTGGCCGACTTCAGCAGATAGCCGGTCGCACCCGACTTCACCGCCTCCAGTACGTCGGCGTGCTCACCGCTCGCCGAGAGCACCAGGACCCGCAGGGCCGGGTCCGATCCGACGAGCTCCTTGCACACCTGAACGCCGGGCTTGGCGGGCAGGTTGAGGTCGAGGACGAGCACGTCCGGGGCGGCGGCCCGGGCGCGGCGCACCGCCTGCTCGCCGTCGCCCGCCGTGGCGACCACGTCGAAACCGGACTCGGCCAGATCGCGCGCGACGGCGTCCCGCCACATCGGGTGGTCGTCGACCACCATCACCTTGATCGGCTGCTCGCTCATCTACTTGACCGCCTTCCCCCGTGGAACCTTCAACTCGACTTCCGTGCCCTGGCCGGGGACCGAGATCAGCTCGGCCGTACCCCCGATGTCCCGCAGCCGGCCGCGGATCGAGAGCGCGACACCGAGCCGCCCCTCCCCCTCGGCCTGGGCGAGCCGCCCCTCAGGGATGCCGGGCCCGTCGTCCCGCACCGTCACGATCACCTCGCCCGGCCAGTCCTCGACCAGGATCCACGCCTGCGCCTGGTCACCGGCATGTCTGCGGACATTGTCCAGGGCGGCGCCGACAGCGGCCGCGAGCTCCCTCGCCGCGGGCCGAGGCAGCGGCACCGGGGCACCCGGCTCGGACAGGGTGACCCTCGATCCGGCGTACGGCGCGAGGAGCGTGCGCAGATCGCACGGGCCGGCGTCGTCCGGTTCGTCGGGCTCGTCCACGATCCGTACGACCGCGCCCTGTGTCTCGTCCTCCGAAACGCGCGAGGCGGGCACCAGTCCCCCGGCGACCAGGGTGCGCAGGGCGACCTCCTGTTCGCCCGCCATCCGGCCCAGCTCAGCGGCCTCGCCGCCGAGCGCGGTGCCGCGGCGCTGCACCATCGCCAGCACCTGCAGCACGCCGTCGTGGATGTCGCGGGCCAGCCGCTCCCGCTCCCGGGTGGCCGCCTCGATCTCCAGGGCGCGGGCCAGGGTGCGCTCGGAGGCGCGGGCGACCTCGACGACGTAACCGATGGCGATGGAGGCGACCCAGACCAGCAGGACGTTGTGGAATGTGTCCCGGCTGGGCTCGCCGCGCTCGATGATGTTGGCGACGGCGACCAGGGACGACGCGAAGCCCGCCCAGCGCCAGCCGCCCTTGATCGCGTACGCGAGGACCGCGCCCGCGGTCCATATCGACGGAAGGGTCGTGCCGTCGAACTGCTGGGCGTGGGCGTCGGCGACGGGCGTGAGGAGAATGCCGACGAGCGCGACGGTGAGATCGGCGACCAGGAAGCGCTTGGTGCAACTGGCCGCGTTCGCCACCTTCGGGAGGGTGGCCAGGGTCCAGACGGCCAGGAAGGCGAGGAAGCCGACGGCCACCCAGGGGCGCTCGAACCTGTCCCGCCCGAAGACGAAGAGCAGGACCGCGTATCCCATCGTCAGCACGCGGTAGGCGGTCAGCGCACGCCACAGCGGCAGCTCGACCGACATGCGTACGACACGCTCGCGCTTGGCCATGTTCCCCCCAACCCGTCCCGCCCCGGACGGACAGCGCCGCTACTGGGCGCCGTTCCGCTCCGCTTCCTTGGCGGCCTCCTTGGCGACCTCCTTGGCCGCCTTCTCCGCATCGGCGATCTGGCGCTTGGCCGCCGTCGCGTAGACGTCCACGTACTCCTGACCGGAGAGCTTCATGATCTCGTACATGACCTCGTCGGTCACCGAGCGCAGGATGAAGCGATCGTGCTCCATGCCGTGGTAGCGGCTGAAGTCGAGCGGCTTGCCGATCCGGATCCCCGGGCGCATCAGCTTGGGGATGACCTTGCCGGGCGGCTGGATCTTCTCGGTGTCGATCATCGCCACCGGGATCACGGGCGCGCCCGTCGCGAGCGCCACGCGCGCGAGGCCGCCGGGCTTGCCGCGATAGAGCCGGCCGTCGGGCGACCGCGTGCCCTCCGGGTAGATACCGAACAGCTCACCGCGCTCGATGACCTCGATGCCGCTCTTGATGGCCGCCTCGCCCGCGCCGCGGGCGCCCGACCGGTCCACCGGAAGCTGCCCCACACCCTTGAAGAACGCCGCCGTGAGCTTGCCCTTCACTCCGGGCGAGGTGAAGTACTCGGCCTTGGCGATGAAGGTGACCTTGCGGTCCAGGACCGCGGGCAGGAAGAAGGAATCCGAGAACGACAGGTGGTTGCTCGCGAGGATCGCGGGCCCCTCGGCGGGAATGTTCTCGAGGCCCTCCACCCAGGGCCTGAAGGCGAGCTTCAGTGACCCTCCGATGGAGAACTTCATAGCGCCGTAGATCAACTCGAGTGCCTTCCCTGTGTCCGTCGGAAAGACCTTAACCCGTGCGGGGCCTGCGCTCTCTCCCCCGGTGCCGTACCGGAGGCACCCAGGGTCCGTGCCGGTGGCGCCCCAGGGGCCGTGCCGGTGCACCTCGGCACCGTGCCGGTGCACCGTCGGCCCTGGTCGGTGTCAGTCCGGTCGCGTACGGTGAAGGCACCTTCCGAGCACTCCACTTTCCGTGCGTCCGATCCTCACGAACAGGAGACCCCGGTGCCGGTCCTTCCTGGAGCCGAGCCGTACCGCCACGAGGGCGGTGAGGTCGGCGTCCTCCTCTGTCACGGATTCACCGGTTCCCCACAGTCGCTGCGCCCCTGGGCGGAATATCTGGCGGAGCGCGGCCTGACCGTGTCGCTGCCGCTGCTGCCCGGCCATGGCACCCGCTGGCAGGACATGCAGCTGACCGGCTGGCAGGACTGGTACGCGGAGGTGGACAGGGAGCTGCGGACGCTCAGGGAGCGGTGCAGCCAGGTGTTCGTCTTCGGGCTCTCCATGGGCGGCGCGCTGACGCTTCGGCTCGCCGCCAAGCACGGCGACGCAGTGCAGGGCATCGTGCTCGTCAACCCGGGGAACAAGGTGCACGGTCTCATGGCGTACGCCCTTCCGGTGGCCCGTCACTTCGTCCCTACGACGAAGGGGGTCACCGACGACATCGCCAAGGAAGGTGCCGAGGAGCTCGGCTACGACCGGGTGCCGCTGCACGCCGCGCACTCCCTGCGGAACTTCTTCCGGCTCGTCGACGGCGAGCTGCCGCAGGTCACCCAGCCGCTCCTGCTGCTGCACAGCCCGCAGGACCATGTGGTCCCGCCCGCCGACTCGGCCCGGATCCTCGGCCGTGTCTCCTCGACGGACGTCCAGGAGATCCTGTTGGAACAGAGTTACCACGTGGCGACGTTGGACCACGACGCGGAGCGGATTTTCGAGGAGAGTTACGCGTTCATCGGCCGCCTCGCTCCGAGCGTCGGGAAGAAGGGGAGCACCACCGGTGGCTGAGCAGCACGACGCGGACCGGGACGACAGAGACCGGGACCCGCAGCCCATCGACGAGCAGGCCGCCTGGGCCGCGATCGTCGCGGGGTACGGCGAGGAGCCGGCCGACCCTCCAGGGGCCAGGCCGTTCAAGTCCGTCGAGGACCTGGCGGGCCTGGACAAGCCGCTGAAGGGCGACGCGTCGGGGGCCGCGAAGGCCGACGGCGACGATGAGGACGATCAGGACGACGTCGACGGCGGCGCCCTGGGCGAGGACCGGTCCGACGGCTCCGGGCCGCAGCGACCGCTCGGCGGCTCGATCGTCTTCGCCCCCGGCGTCGGGGTCGGCCCCGGCGCGGGTGCGGGCGGAGGCGGTCCGCGTGACTACGAGGTCGCCGAGGCGAGCGACGACGACCTCGACGAGAGCGACGAGGGCCACTTCGTACCGCCGGAGCCGCCGCCGCTGCCGGAGGCCGACACGACCGCGAAGTTCGCCTGGCTCGCGGTGATCGGCGGGCCGGTGCTTCTGCTGCTCGCCGTGATCCTGCAGTGGGACATGACGTGGTGGCTCACCACGCTCGGAGTCGGCGGCTTCCTCGGCGGCTTCGCCACGCTGGTGGCCCGCATGGCGCACGGCGACGACGAGGACGACGATCCGGGCCGCGGCGCGGTGGTCTAGGGGGTGTCCAGGCCTAGGTCCTGTCCGGTCGATCAGGCCGGATCAGTGAGCGGGGTCTGGTGCCGTACATCGCAAGGCGGAGGTGGGGGTCCCCCCGCCGAAGGCAGGGGGAGAAATCGACGCGGTGGGGGCACCTCCCGTGCCCGAAGGGCTACGGGGGAGTCGGTGACCGACGACAACGCAGCGAGGTGCGGTGCCAGGGCACGCGAGCCCGGCAAGATCGGCCGGACAGGACCTAGCTCACCGCGCCGGCCGCGGGGATCCTGAGCGCGGCAAGAACCGGAAGGTGGTCCGTGGCCGCCTTCAGGTCCGCGTCCTGCAGACCCGGCAGGCCCAGCGGCACACCGCAGCCGAGGACCTCGACACCCTCGGTCGCGAAGATCGCGTCGATGCGCTGGTGCGGGTCGGTGGGCGTCGAGGTGTACTCACCGCCCCAGGGGCTCACCGCCCAGCAGTCCTGCAGCTCGGCCGCGAGCCGCCGGAAGCTGCGGCCGGCCGGCCGGTCGTTGATGTCGCCCGCGGCGATCGCGTGCGGCACGCCCATCGCCGCGATGCGGTCGAGCAGCATCCCGGCCTGGACGTAGCGCTCGTCGCTCTGCAGGCTCAGATGACAGCTGAGCAGCCCGAGCCTGGCCCCCCCGATCCGTACGACGGCGGTCGCGAAGCCACGGCGGTGCAGGCCAGGGGTGAGCGGCAGCAGCACGTCCTCGGTGCGCTCCACGGTCGCCCGCAGCGAGCACAGCAGCAGCGGCCCTGCGGCGGTCGCGCCCCCGCTGAGCATGACCAGCTCGCTCTTGGCGGCGAGGCGGGCGGCGTGCTTGCGCCACCGGAAGAAGCGGGGGGCTTCCTGGACGAAGACGAGGTCCGGTTTGCAGGCGCGGATGACGCGGGCGAGTGCGTCCTCGTCGTCGCGCATCGAGCGGATGTTGTAGCTGAGCACGCGGACGACGGCTGAACCGTCGGGTTCGGTGCGGGAGTTGGGCAGTGGGTGCGTCGCGGGCGTCGCCATGCGGCACAAGATAACGGGCCGCGGGCCGTTGCCCCGCGCGCCGCCCGGGCGCGTCGGCGGCGCCTGCAGCGGGCCTCCGCGCCTCGATCGCGGGGCGCACCCACCGGTACCGGCCCACTTCCGGCCCGTCCGGCTTCAAGGACGGATAAGCGGGTCGCCGGGACGGTACCGGCCACGCATATCAAGCCTGTCCGGCGTTCGAGGACGGACACCCGGGCCGCCCGGACGGTGCCGCCCGGGCCGCCGCGGGCAGCATGGGGGTGCGGTAGGGCGTCAGCCCTGCCTGGCCAGGTCCGCCGCGCCGACGAGGCCCGCCTTGTTGCCGAGCTTGGCGGCCAGGACCTGGGCGTGGGGGCGCCACTGGGCACCGATCAGCCAGCGGCGGAAGGACTTGCGGATGGGGTCGAGGACGAGCTCGCCCTCGTCCGACACGCCGCCGCCGACGATGAACGCGGACGGGTCGAAGAGCGACGCCAGGTCGGCCAGGCCCGCGCCCGCCCAGCGGGCCAGCTCGCGGAAGGAGTCGACGGCGACCTTGTCGCCCTGCCGGGCCGCGGCGCTGACGTGCTTGCCCTCGATGCCCTCAGGGGTGCCGTCGCCGAGCCCGAGGAGGATCTCCGCGTTCTCGGGGGTCGCCATCGCGCGCTGGCGGGCGTACCGCACGAGCGCGCGGCCGGACGCGTACTGCTCCCAGCAGCCCTGGCTGCCGCAGCCGCACAGCAGACCGTCGGGGACGACCCGGATGTGCCCGAACTCCGCGGCCACGCCGAAGCGTCCGCGGCGCAGCTTGTTGCCGATGATGATGCCGCCGCCCAGGCCGGTGCCGAGCGTGATGCAGATGACGTCCTCGTGGCCCTGGCCCGCTCCGTAGCGGTACTCCCCCCACGCCGCCGCGTTGGCGTCGTTCTCCACGACGACCGGGAGGCCGACGCGCTGTTCGACCTTGTCCTTCAGCGGCTCGTGCCGCCAGTCGATGTTCGGCGCGAAGAGGACGGTGGCACGCTTCTCGTCGACGTAGCCGGCGGCGCCGATGCCGACTGCTTCGATGTTGTGCCCCTTACCGGCTGCGGTGACGGCCGAGGAGATCGCATCCACGATGGCCTCGGCGGTCGGCGGAGTGGGCACCGTGTGCGTATCGAGAATGGTGCCCGCGTCGTCGACCACGCCTGCCGCGATCTTGGTGCCGCCGATGTCGACGCCGATGGTGAGTCCCATGTGTCCCTCAGTTTTCGGTCGAGCCCCGCTAAGGCCAACCGTACCCGAGGGAGTCCCTGCGTCAGTCCAGGTCGATCTTCTCGCTCGGGCCGTCGTCGCGTCCGTCGCGGCCCTCGCGGCCGTCCTGCCCCTCATGGGTCGTCGGCTCGCCTCGGGTCCAGCGCCGCTCCTGGCCCTCGACGGCCGAGCGGTACGCGGCCAGCAGCTCGTTGCCCGCGGCCGCGAGGTGGTCGAAGACCTGCGGGTTGCGCTCGACGACGGGCTCGACGGCCGCCTTGGCCTGGCTGATCAGCTGCTGCACGGTGCCCTGTGCGGCCATGCCGAACAGGGGGTTCTGCATCGAGGACAACTTGTCGGCGACCGCGTCCATGAGCTTGCGCAGCTCCTCGGCCGCGGAACCGGGCTGCGGCCCGTGCCGCTCCCGGCGGCGGGCCCGCTCGGCCTCCAGGTCCTCGGCACACGCTTCGGCCCAGGCGTCGGCATCGACGGCGGGGCGCTCGGTGGCATCGCTCATGACGTACTCCTGGAGAACGTGACTTCGTACTGTCGACGGTACCCGAACGGGGCGTGCCCGTTCAGCGTCTCCGCGGCCAGAGGGCGGGGTCCGGTGTGAACCGGATCCCCAGCACCCCGTTGTCGAGTCCCGCACCGGAGACGGTGCAGCGGCGCAGGACGGAGGGGAGCGGAACGATGCGCCGGAACGGGCCCACGGTGAGGAGGAGTTCGTCCCCTCGGCGGACCAGACTCAGCTCTTCCTTGACGGCCCCGGGCAGCGGCAGCCGCCAGACGAGGATGCCGTCGTCGCCCGTCGGGCCCTCGATGGTGCCCCACGCCTGCCACGGCCCGGGCTCCGAAGGCTCCCCGGGCTCCGAAGGCTCCAGGAGCTCGAAAGGCACGCCCAGCTCGGCCAGATCGTCGCGCCCCCGCGGGTCCCTGCCCAGGTGCGTCACCTCGCGGACCGGGCACACCGGGTCCCACTCCTCGTGCCACCGCCGCAGCACCTTGTCCTGCTGGGCCTGGAGACCCGCGAGCCAGGGGTCGGGCGATGCCGTCGGGAGGACCCGGTTCGGTACGACCGCGTCGACGACCGCCCCGTACAGCGCGAGGCCGAGCCGGGCGGTGTGCAGCGCCTCCTCGCCGGCGGGCCCCGGCTCGGCGACGAGCCGGACCGTCGTGTTCCGGTCCTCGATCAGCTCCTGCACGGCGGAGAGCTCCCGCTCCCAGCGCGCGGCCAGCTCGTACAGCCACTGCGCGGGCATCGGCACGCCCGCGAGCTGGGCCAGCATGGGTCGCAGGGCACGGGCGGCCTGCCGCTCGGGCGGGAGGAGGCGGCGCAGATAGCGCCGGAGCTGTTCCGGGAGGGCGATGAGGGCGAGGGTGCCGAGGACCGGGGGCATGTCGACGACGAGCACGTCCCAGTCACCGGCCGCGGCGTCGCGCAGCGCCCGCAGCAGCGCGAACTGCTCGCTCCCGGGGAGCTCGGTCAGCTCCTCGTCCTCCAGCCGGTGTGCGCCGAGCAGGTCGAGGGCGGCGGTGCTGCGTTCCTGGAAGGCGAGGATTTCGCCGCGGAAGTGCGCACCGGAGTCGATCCGCACGACCCACAGGCCGTCGGTGACCTCGCTGGGCTCGGTGCCTGCCGTGACGCCCAGCACGCCGTCGGCCTCGCCCGAGAGCAGCAGGGTCCGCTTTCCTCGCCGGGCCGAGGCGAGCGCGGTCGCCGCGGCGACCGTCGTACGGCCCGAGCCGCCGGGCCCGGTGACGAGGATCGTGCGCAGGGGAAGGGCGCGGACGGCGCCGGTGTGGTTCAAGGAGGAGATCAGGCCTTCGGTCCCGCGCCGGACTCGACGCGCTTCTTCAGACCCGCGAGGGCGCGGTCGATGATGACCTTCTCCGCCTTGCGCTTGATCATCCCGAGCATGGGGATCTTGACGTCGACGGTCAGCTGGTACGTGACCTCCGTACGCTCTCCGCCGCCGACCGGCGCCAGCGTGTAGGAGCCGTCCAGGGCGCGCAGCATCTGCGACTTCACCAGCGTCCAGGAGACCTGGTTCTCACCGGTCCAGGTGTACGCGAGCGTGTGGTCGTCCTTGATCGCTCCGGCGTCGAGCACCAGCCGGACCTGCACCGCACGCCCCTGGTCGTCCTTCTCCAGGACCTCGGTCTCCTGCACCTCGCCGGTCCACTCCGGGTAGCGCGCGAAGTCGGAGATCACCCCCATCACGTCGGCGGGCGCCGCGTCGATGGTGATGCTCGAGCTGGTGTGTTCCGCCATCGCCGTGGCTCCTCTTCTGCGCTCCGGAGGCTTGCGGTGTGCAATCTATCGCGACCGGACCGGTCACCATTCCAGGGCCCATGGCCTGCCCGTCGCCGCGAAGTGCCCGACGTTCACGCACTCGGTCGAGCCGATGCGCATCCGCCGGGCCAGGGGCTGGTGGACATGCCCGAAGAGGGCGTACCGCGGCCGGGTCCGCCGGATGGCGTCGAGCAGGGCCCGGCTACCGCGCTCGAAGCGGCGGGGGACGGTGTCGTACGTCAGTTCCGGTACGTCGGGCGGGATGTGCGAGCACAGCACGTCGACCTCGCCGACCGCCTCCACCTTGGCGGCGTACTCCTCGTCGGAGATCTCGTACGGCGTGCGCATCGGGCTGCGCAGTCCGCCGCCGACGAAGCCGAAGACGCGTCCGTCGAGCTCGACGCGCTCGCCGTCGAGGACGGTGGTGCCGGGGCGCGCGTACTCCGGCCAGAGCGTCGGAATGTCGACATTGCCGTAGGTGGCGTACGTCGGCGTCGGGAACGCGGCGAACATCTCGGCGTACTGCTTGCGCACGGCGGCGAGGATCGCTGCATCCCGGTCCAGCCCCGCCCACAGCCGCTGTCCGAGGGCGCGGGCCTCGTCGTAGCGGCGCGCGGTGCGCAGCTCCACGATCCGGTCTGCGTTCTCGACGCCGAAGAGGTCGGGGAAGATCCCTCGCGAGTGGTCGGCGTAGTCGAGGAAGAGCACCAGGTCACCGAGGCAGATCAGGGCGTCGGCGCCGTCGCCCGCCCTGGCCAGATCCCTCGTGTTCCCGTGTACGTCGCTGACCACATGAACTCGCATGTCGATCACCCTAGGGTCGTCGGCGGGCAGTGGGTAGAGGGGTCCGGACCTGCGGTTACTTCCGCGTCGTCCGGCCGGTGGAATAGGGTGCGCGATGCAGCGCCACACAGGTGTGACGCAGAGAACATCTGGCCGGGACCCCCTATCCGGAACCATGTACTGATGGGTAACGTCCGGGCAGTCCCCGGTGCGTTCACACAGAGCCGTGGCGCCGGCGCCCGATGAGGAGCAGCAGTCTTGCGCGAGTTCAGCCTTCCGGCCCTGTACGAGGTCCCCACGGACGGCAATCTGACGGATCTCATCCGCCGCAATGCCACCCAGCATCCGGACGTCGCCGTCATGGGCAGAAAGGTCGCGGGCGTCTGGACGGACGTGACCGCCACCCAGTTCCTGGCCGAGGTGCGGGCCGCCGCCAAGGGTCTGATCGCGGCCGGTGTGCAGCCCGGCGACCGGGTCGCCCTGATGTCGCGCACCCGCTACGAGTGGATTCAGCTGGATTTCGCGATCTGGAGCGCCGGCGGCGTGACCGTGCCGGTCTACGAGACCAGCTCGCCCGAGCAGGTGCAGTGGATCCTCGGTGACTCCGGCGCGGTCGCGGTGATCGTGGAGTCCGATGCGCACGCCGCCGCCGTCGAGTCGGTACGGGAGTCGCTGCCGGCCCTGAGGCAGGTGTGGCAGATCGAGCGCGCCGCGGTCGAGGAGCTGACCACCGCCGGTGCCGAGATCGCCGACGAGACGGTCGACGAGCGCAGCGCGGTGGCCAAGGCCGACGACCCGGCGACGATCGTCTACACGTCGGGCACGACCGGCCGCCCCAAGGGCTGTGTGCTCACCCACCGCGCCTTCTTCGCGGAGTGCGGCAACCTGGTCGAGCGCCTCAAGCCGCTGTTCCGCACGGGCGAGAGCTCCGTCCTCCTCTTCCTCCCCGCCGCGCATGTCTTCGGCCGCATGGTCGCGCTCGCGCCGGCGATGGCGCCGATCAAGCTCGGCTGCGCGCCCGACATCAAGAACCTCACCGATGAACTCGCCTCCTTCCGGCCGACGTTGATCCTCGGTGTGCCGCGCGTCTTCGAGAAGGTCTACAACTCCGCCCGGGCCAAGGCCCAGGCGGACGGCAAGGGCAAGATCTTCGACAAGGCGGCGAACACGGCGATCGCGTACAGCCGCTCGCTCGACACCCCGCAGGGCCCGTCGCTGGGACTGAGGCTCAAGCACAAGGTCTTCGACAAGCTCGTCTACACCAAGCTCCGGGCGGTGCTGGGCGGCCGCGGTGAGGCCGCCATCTCCGGCGGTGCCCCGCTGGGCGAACGGCTCGGCCACTTCTACCGCGGCATCGGCTTCACCGTGCTCGAGGGGTACGGCCTGACGGAGACGTGTGCGGCCACGGCCTTCAACCCGTGGGACCGGCAGAAGATCGGTACGGTCGGGCAGCCGCTGCCGGGCTCGGTGCTGCGGATCGCCGACGACGGCGAGGTGCTGGTCCACGGCGAGCACGTCTTCACGGGCTACTGGAACAACGAGGCGGCGACGGCCGAGGCGCTGGCCGACGGCTGGTTCCACACCGGTGACATCGGCACGCTCGACGAGGACGGCTACCTCGCGATCACGGGCCGGAAGAAGGAGATCCTGGTGACGGCGGGCGGCAAGAACGTCGCCCCCGCGGTCATCGAGGACCGGATCCGGGCGCATGCGCTGGTCGCCGAGTGCATGGTCGTGGGTGACGGGCGGCCGTTCGTGGGCGCGCTGGTCACGATCGACGAGGAGTTCCTGGCCCGCTGGGCCGCCGACCACGGCAAGCCGGCCGGCTCCACGGCGGCAACGCTGTGCGAGGACCCGGATCTGCTGGCGGAGATCCAGCGGGCGGTGGACAACGGCAATGCCGCGGTTTCCAAGGCGGAATCGGTGCGGAAATTCCGCATCCTCACCTCCCAGTTCACGGAGGAGGCCGGCCACATCACGCCGTCGCTGAAGCTGAAGCGGAATGTGGTGGCGAAGGACTTCGCCGACGAGATCGAAGCGATCTACCGGGCGTAGTTCACCTACCGGGCGTAGTCCTCGGTCAGGACTCGCTCGATGTTGCGCTCGGCGAGCGCGGTGATAGTGACGAACGGATTGACGCCGATGGAGCCCGGTATGAGGGCTCCATCGGTGACGTACACCCCCGGGGCGCCTCTGACGCGGCCGTAGTCGTCGGTGGCCCGGCCCAGGACGCAGCCGCCGAGCGGGTGGTACGTGAAGTCGTCGGCGAAGGTCTTGTTGCCGCCGAAGAGGTCGTACCGGTAGATCGTGGCGTTCTTCAGGTTGATGCGGTCGAAGAGCTTCTTCGCCGCGTCGACCGAGACCTGGCTCTGTGCCCGCGTCCAGTTGAGCCTTGCCGAGTCGGTGGCGGTGTCGTACGAGAAGGTGCCGCGCTCGGGGTTTCTCGTGATCGCCAGGTAGAGGCTGATCCAGTGCTCGAAGCCCATCGGCAGCGGGGCGATCTCCGCGAAGACCGGGTTGGCGGTGTTGGACCAGTCGTCGATGCCCATGACGGGCATGGTCGACTGGTTGGCTCCGACGGTGTCCCACATGTGGTTGGCGCGGGCCGTCATGACGTTGCCGTTGGTGCCCCAGCCGGTGCCGACGCGGTCACTGAGGTCGGGCAGCGCCCCCGTCTCCCGGGCGCGCAGCAGCAGTTCGGTGGTGCCGAGACTGCCCGCGCCGAGGAAGAGCCGGTCGCAGCCGAGCTCGCGGGTGGCGACGACGTTGCCCGACAGGTCGATCCGGTCGGCGGTGACGACGTACGTCCCGTCGGGCTGTCTGCGGACGGCGCGGGCCCGGTGCAGTGTCTCGATGGTGACGTTCCCGGTGCCGAGTGCGGCGGCGAGATAGGTCTTGTCGAGGCTGCGTTTGCCGTGGTTGTTGCCGTAGATGACCTCCCCGGCGAGGGCGGACCTGACCGCCTGTCCGGCGGCTTCGCGCTCCATGTACCCGAAGTCGTACACGTTGGGCACGAAGGTGGTCTTCAGGCCCGTGTTGGCCGCGTGCTTACGGGAGATCCGGGTGAAGCGGTACCACTCGGTCGACTCGAACCAGGCCGGGTTGACGGTGTTGACGCCCAGCATCCCGCGGGCGCGCGGGAAGTACGTGCCGTACATGGCGGTGGCGTCGACGGACGGCAGCATCTCGGAGAAGTACGCGGGCTGCGGGGTCACCGCCATGCCGCCGTTGACCAGGGATCCGCCGCCGACGCCGCGGCCCACGTACACGGACATGTCGGCGAAACGGACGCGGTCGAGGACTCCGGGGTACCGGCTGATGTCCTTGTTGACGACGTCGAGCCACAGGAACTGGGCGAGCGGGGCCTCGGTGCGGGTGCGGAACCACATGGAGCGCTGGTCGGGGGCGCCGGTGGCACAGAAGACCTTGCCGTCGGGGCCGGGGGTGTCGGTGCCCCAGAGGCGGCCCATCTCGAGGACGAGGGTGCGGATGCCGGCCTCGCCGAGGCGGAGGGCGGCGACGGCGGCGCCGTAGCCGGAGCCGATGACGAGGGCGGGGGTGTGGTCGGTGGCCTCGGTGCCGGCCGGCCGGGCCGGGGCGGCCGCGTGTGCCGGGCCGATGCGGGTGAGGCCGAGGGCGGCGGCGGTCTGGAGGGCGCCGAGACCCAGGAGGTGACGGCGCGTCAGTTTTCGTGTCATGTGCGCAGCATGGGCGGATTTTTGGGTTCCGCCTATGTGCTGCGCAGGGCTTTTTCGGGCGGCGCGCAAGAGTGCCGTTTCCGCCAGGCGCGGGGGCAGGCCTGCCGGGGTGGGCGGTACCGTCCAGGCGGCGGCCCGCGCGTCCGTCCTCGAACGCCGGACGGGCAGAACTTGCGGGCTAGAGCAGGGTCTTGAGCTTGTCCGCCAGGAGGTCCCAGCGCCACCTGTCCTCGACCCACTCACGGCCGCGCTCGCCCATGCGACGGCGCAGTTCGGGGTCCTGGAGCAGGGTCACGATGCGGTCCGCGGACTCCTCGGGGACGCCGCCGCGGACCACCCAGCCCGTCTCGCCGTCGAGGACGGCGTCCGGCGCTCCGCCCGAGTCGCCCGCGACGACGGGAAGGCCGGTGGCCGAGGCCTCCAGGTAGACGATGCCGAGCCCTTCGACGTCGAGGCCGCCCCGCCGCGTACGGCACGGCATGGCGAAGACGTCACCGGCCCCGTAGTGCGCGGGCAGTTCCTCCCAGGGGACGGCGCCCGTGAAGCGCACGGACGAGGCGACGCCGGTCGCGTGCGCGAGCCCCCGCAGCTCGCTCTCGTACGGGCCGCCGCCGACGATCAGCAGCACCGCGTCCGGGACCTTCGCCAGGATCGCGGGCATGGCGCGGATCAGCGTGTCCTGGCCCTTGCGCGGCACGAGCCGGGAGACGCAGACGACCACCGGGCGGTCGGCGAGCCCGAGCCGCTCGCGCACGGCGTCGCCGCCGGAGCCCGGGTGGAAGGTCTTCTCGTCGACGCCGGGCGGCAGCTGCACCATCCGCTCCGCCGCCTCGGGCGTGAGCGCCGCGGCGATCCGCGAGCGCGTGTACTCACCGAGATACGTGATCGTGTCCGTGCCCTCGCCGATCCGGCGCAGCAGTTGCCGGGACACGGGCAGCTGCGCCCACCCCGCCTCGTGCCCGTGCGTGGTGGCGACGAGCCGCCGCGCCCCCGCCCTGCGCAGCGCCGGCGCCATCAGCCCGAGCGGCGCGGCGGCGCCGAACCACACCGACGTACAGCCGTGCTCCCGCAGCAGGCCCACCGCGCGCCGGGTGACGCGCGGTGTCGGCAGCAGCATGGTCGTACGGTCCCTGACGACCGTGAAGGGCTGCTCGGCGTCGAAATCGGCCGTCGCCTCGATGCCCTCGCGGCTGTGCTTCCACGTGGACGCGTAGATCACGAGCTGCTCGGGGTCCAGGCGCAACGCTATGTTGTGGAGGAACGCCTGGATGCCGCCGGGCCGCGGCGGGAAGTCGTTGGTCACGATCAGGGTCTTGTCCATCGCCGCCGACAGTACCAATGGCGGGCATGCCTCTTCGCCGGTGTGCGGTCGTGCTGGGCACCATGACAGCTCTGAAGGGTACGAATCGGCATGAGGTGGTCATGAAGGGCGCAGCGCGCTCCGCTCTCCCCGTCACGGTGTGGATTCTCACCAGGATCGTGCTGCTGCTCTGGGTCCTGAAGGTCCTCTACGTCGCCGGACCCGATGTGACGAGCGATGTCAGCGTGATCTACCAGGGCTGGTACGAGGTGCTGAAGACCGGCACGTACCCGAGGAACGACGTCACCTGGCAGTACCCGCCCGCCGCCGCGCTCGCCATCCTCTCCCCCGCCCTGCTGCCCTTCCTCGGCTATGTCACGGCCTTCTTCGTCCTCGCCCTGGTCTGCGACACCGCGGTGCTCGGGCTGCTCCTGTACGCGGGGATGCGGCCCGGCAAGTCCCTGAAGGGGGCCTGGGTCTGGGTCGCCGGGGTGCCGCTGCTCGGCCCCACCGCGTACGCCCGCTACGACTTGATGGTGACGGCCGTCGCGGTGGCCGCCCTGCTCGCGCTCGCCCGCCGCCCGAGGCTGGCCGGCGCACTGGTGGGGTTCGGGGCGATGCTGAAGGTGTGGCCGGTGCTGTTGCTGGCCGGGGTGGGGCGCGGCCGCGCCACCCGCAGGTCGTGGACGGCCGCGGCGGTGACGGCGGCCGGTCTGCTGGTGGTGTTCGCCGCGGCGATGCCCGGGGCGCTGGCGTTCCTCACCTTCCAGCGGGACCGGGGCACGGAGATCGAGTCCCTGGGGGCGCTGGTCTTCCATCTGGCCCGGCACGACGGGTGGGACGGGCAGGTGCTGCTGAACTACGGCTCGGTCGAGTTCCTCGGCCCGTACGTCCCGGTGGTCAGCCGGATCGCGCTGGCGCTGTCGGTGCTCGCGCTGGGCTGGCTGCTGGTGTGGCGGCTCCGCGCCCGGGATTTCACGGCGAGCACGCCCGCGGACGCGGCGTTCACAGCGGTACTGCTGTTCACCACCACGAGCCGGGTGATCAGCCCCCAGTACATGATCTGGCTGGTCGGTCTGGCCGCCGTGTGTCTCGCGTTCCGGTCGAGCCGGATGGCACTGCCCGCGTGTCTTGTGGTGGTCGCCACCGGGGTCACGTACCTCGAATTCCCCATCCACTTCGCGGAGGTGGTGGCGAGCGATCCTCTCGGCATCGCACTGCTCCTCGTGCGCAACGGGCTGCTCGTCGCGGCGACGCTGCTGGCCTGCCGGCGCCTGTGGACGAGTACAGTGCCGGGGCGCGGGCGCCGGGCAGGGCGCGCCCCGTCCGCTCAGCCGGCCGACGACAAGGAACTGCTCGGGTCCTGAGCGCGCCGGCGGACGGGGGCGGTCCGCCGGAACAGCAGGGCCAGCGCCGCGCACTGCACCGCCATCGCCAGGGCCATCGCGAGGCATACGCCGGGCAGTCCGAGTCCGAAGGCGGAGAACCCGTACGCGAGGGGGAGCTGGACGAGGGATCCGGCGATGGTGATGCGTGCGGCCAGATGGCTGCCGCCGCTGCCCTCGAAGACTCCGCCGAGCGCGATGAAGCAGGCGAGGAGGACGAGATACGGGCCGAGGCAGCGGAGGAACAGCGCCCCGGCGTCTGCCACCCCGGGGCCCGCGCCGAACGCCCGCATGATCCAGGGGGCGGCGGCGAGCAGGAGCACGGCAGCGGTGGCCCCCACCGCCCCGGAGACGAGGAGCGCCTGGCGTCCGACGGCCCGCCGCTCGTCCCGCCCCGCGCCGAGCAGATGGGCGGTGTGGATGGATGCGGCCTGGCGTACGGCGTAGAAGGCCATCGTGGCCACGTACATGGCCTTGGTGGCGATGCCGTACGCGGCGACGGCGGTGACTCCGAGCCGGGCGACGACCGCGACGAGCGCGAGCGCACCCAGCATGCGGACGACGAAGTCGGCGGACATGGGCAGTCCGGTGCGGGCGGTGTCGCGCAGTGCGGCGGGCAGCGGTCGGGAGGCGGGCGCTTTCCGGGCCGCGCGCAGGATCGGGTTGCGGCGCAGGGCGACGAGCCCCGCGGCGAGGGCGGCGGAGCGGCCGACGACGGTGGCGAGGGCGGCGCCGCGGATGCCGTAGCGGTCGATGAGGAGCGGGTCGAGGACCAGGATCAGCCCGTTGGCGAGGAAGGCCAGACGCATGGGGGTGCGGGTGTCGCCCGCGCCCTTGAGGATGCCGTCGAGGAGGTTCGCCGCGAAGTAGCCGGCCATGCCGGGGAGTGAGATCGCGAAGTAGTCGGCGGCGAGGGCGGCGGGTGTGCCGTCGCCGCCGAGCACCAGCCGGGCGAGGGGCTCTCGCAGGACGTACCCGCCGATCGCGACGGGCGGCACGATCAGCGCGCAGAGCGCCCACCCGCCGCGCACGGCGGCCCTTACGGCCCCCGGGGCCTCGGCGCCGCGGGCCCGGGCGACGAGCACGGTGGTGCCGGAGCCGGCCATGAGGATCACGCCGAGGAGCAGGTTCTCCACGTTGGTCGCCACGGCGACGGCGGCGACGGCCGCGCCTCCGAGGCGGGCGACCCAGACCATGTTGATGATCCCGGCGGCGACGCCGGCGAGCAGCTCGAAGTAGACGGGGTACGCGAGCGCGACGATCCGCTTCCGATGCCTCATGACCGAACCCCCTCCACACGGATACCTCGATTCGAGGTACAGCGAATAGAGGTACCATGGGTGCCCGCCTTCGACAACCGCCGGGAGCCGACCGTGCTGGAGCTGACGATCCTCGGATTCCTCGCCGAACAGCCGCTGCACGGCTACGAGTTGAAGGAGCGGATCCGGGCCCTCAGCGGCCACGTCCGCCCGGTCAGCGACGGGGCGCTCTACCCCGCGATCACCCGTCTCCTGAAGGCGGGCAAGCTGACGGAACACACCGAGCCGGGGGCCGGCGCCGCCCCCCGCCGCATCCTCTCCCTCACCGCCGCGGGCCGCGCGGACCTCCTGGCACGCCTCCGCAATCCCAAGGAGGCCGAGATCACGGACGGCCAGCGCTTCTTCACCCTGCTCGCCTTCCTCGGCCGGCTCCCCGACCGCCGCGAGCAGGCGGCGGTCCTCCGCCGCCGCCAGACCTTCCTGGAAACCCCCGCGAGCTTCTTCTACCGCGACGGCGAGCCGGTGCGGGCGGAGGACGCGGGCGACGTCTTCCGGCAGGGGATGCTGCGGATCGCGCGCGCGACGGGCACGGAGGAGAAGCGGTGGCTGGCGGAGACGATCGCGGAGCTGGAGGAGGGGTGACCGTGCGCGGCTGATTTCAGCCCGTCCGGCGCTGGAGGACGGACACGCGGGCCGACCGGACGGTACCGGTCACATCCCAGGGGCCCGTCACCCCAGCCGCACCCGCACGTAGTCCCGCCAAGCGGCCGTGAACGCCTCCGGGTTCGTGTCCAGGACCTCGCGCAGGGCCCGGTCCAGCGCTCCCTCGCGGCGCGTCTGCGCGCCCACCGCCCGGTAGAAGTCGGACAGGGCCTCGGCTCCCCAGCGGTCGGCGATCAGTTCGCAGGCCAGCCAGCCGCCCTCGTACGCGCGCCCTAGCGCATCCGCCCCCGTGCCGAAACGGAAGTCCTCGTCGGCCGGGAGCGCGCGCGGCGCGGCGCCCGCGCGGACCGCTCGTTGGAGCTCGGGGGCGGCCTGGGCGGCGGTGCGGCCGGTGCCGCGGTAGGCGACCCAGTCGGCGAAGCCCTCGGAGAGCCACATCGGGGTCGCCCGTGAGGTGTGCGCGCGGGTCGCGACGTGGGTCGTCTCATGGGTGAGCACGACCCGGCGGCCGAACTCGCCCAGCACTCCGTACGCCTCGGGGTTCACGATCACCCGGTCCGCCGGCACCGCCCCGCTCCTCCCGGTCTCGCCCGTGGTGACCGCCGCGATCCCCCGGTACCCCGCGGCCGGCGCGCCCAGCAGCCTGCCCATGGCGGCCAGCGAGTCCGGCACGAGCACCACCACCCGGCCCGCCCACTCCCCCGGCCAGGCGGCCGAGACCGCCGGCACGGCACGGTCGGCGTCCGCCGCGATCTGCCGCAGCCGCGCGCGGTCCTGGCCGACGCCGAGGACCAGGCTGCGTGCGCCGCGTACGACGTCGACGTCGCCCTGCTGCCACAGCTGCTGGGGGCCGGCTTGGCCCGGGCGGTCGGCGGTGACGTACCAGCGGCCGTCGCGCTCGGACAGCTCCAGGGTGCGGGCGGAGGTCACGGGCACGCCGTCGAAGCCGTCGAGCCGGTATCTCAGCTGGGCGTCGGCGGTCGCCCGGTCGCCGGAGCGGCGCACATCGGTGAGCCGGTACTCCCACGACCGCAGCGGCACATCCGCGAGGTTGGCGAACTCCTCACGGCCGGCCGTCCCGAACGCCGCGGCATCGTGGTCCAGCACCGCCGCCGCCCTGGCGTCGAGCGTGCGCTGGATCTCCTGGCGCGTGGTGTCCGGCGACGCCTGCTCGGCGCAGCCGGACAGCACGAACAGTCCCGCGGCCACCGAACCACAGGCCGCCTTCCGGACTCTTCCCTGACCAGCCACCCTGCCGATCGTATGCGAGCCGACAGGGGCGCCGCCCCTGTCGAAAGGGAGACTGTGGTCGATCTGCGGCTACCGCCGCGTGGGCGGAGGTCCCGAGGCTGTGTCGACATGCGGCTCCGCCGCGTGGGGGACCGAGCACGATCGACCGTCGACAGGGGCAGAAGGCGCCCCCGAGGCGAGCCGAACAGTGCAGCCACATCGTCAGGGACGGGTCACCGAAGCGATCGGCATCATCCCCACGGGGTCGTAGCGCACCGAGGCCCCGGGGTAGGGCGCGTGCACGACCTGCCCGTTGCCGACGTACATCCCGACGTGGCTGGCGTCTGAGCGGTACGTCACGAGGTCGCCCGGTCTGGCCTCGGAGAGGGACACCTGCCGGCCGGCGTACCGCTGTGCCTGGGAGGTGCGCGGCAGTCCGACGCCCGCCTGTGCGTACGACCACTGGGTGAGCCCGGAGCAGTCGAAGGCGCCCGGCCCGTTGGCGCCCCAGATGTAGGGCTTGCCGACCACGCTCTTCGCGGCCATGACCGCGGCGGCGGCCCGTGGCGACGAGGGGCCGAGGCCGCCGGTCAGGTCCGGCAGTGCGCCGCCGCGGCCGGAGCGGGATGCCCGGGCGTAGGCGTCGCGCTCGTCCGCGGGGAGCGAGTCCAGCAGGCGCTGCGCCGCGGCCAGTTTCCCCTCGACGGTCCGCTTGTGCCGGGCGACGGCGGACCGGGTGCGCTCCAGCTCGGCCAGCTTGCGGGTGGCTTCCGCGCGCTGCTGGACGAGAGTGTGCTGGGCGCGCCGGAGTTCGCGCAGGTCGGTCGTCTGGCGCTCGCTGAGCCGGTCGAGGAGCGCGGCCTTCTCGAGATACGTGTCCGGGTTCTCGGAGAGCAGCAGCCCCAGGGCGGGGTCCATGCCGCCGGAGCGGTACTGGGCCCCTGCCACCGAACCGAGCGTTCCCCGCTTCCGGTTGATGACCTCCTGCCCGCGAGCCGCGCTGTCCCGTGCCGCGGCCACCTCCTCGCGCAGCCGGTCCGCGCGCTCGTCGGCCTTGTTGTACTGCTCCGTGGCCCTCTCGGCCTCTTCGTACAGCCGGTCGACCTTGGACCGCGCGGTGTCGGGGGTGTCACGCGGTTCCGCTCCGGCCGGTGCCGCGCCGAGCGCGGCCGCCGTGGTGGCCGCCGCGGCCGACAGGAGGGCGGCCCGGGCACCGCGGTGGAAACCGGGGGACCCTGAGGACCCTGAGAAGCCGGAGAAGCCGGATGACGGGGTGGATCGGCGATGGGACGCCACAGGAGCCGTACTCCCTTCCGCTGGACACAACGGCCTGTCAGCCATTGCGCGGCAGAGAGTAGCCGTGTGACTACGGGGCGGCCAAAAGCCGTACGGGGCGCGAACACTGACGCCCCGCCGGAGACCTCAAGGTCACCGGCGGGGCGTACCGTCAGCGGACGGTGCCGTAATTCGCCCGATTGGGCGTCAGATCCGGACACCGAACTGGAACGTGCCCATCCAGTCCATCGACTCGTACCGGACCGACGCACCCGGCTTCGGCGCGTGCAGGATCTGGTTGTTGCCGGCGTACAGACCCACGTGGGACAGGCTGTTGAAGAAGACCAGGTCGCCCGGCTTGAGCTGGCTGCGGCCGATCTTCACGCCGTCGTTCTGCTGGGTGTAGGTGGTGCGCGAGATGCTCACGCCCGCCTGGCGGTACGCCCACTGCGTCAGACCGGAGCAGTCGTACGAGTTGGGGCCCTCGGCGCCGGAGACGTACGGCTTGCCTATCTGCGTCGCGGCGGCGTTGAGGGCAGCGGCGCCGCGCTGGGAGGCCGGCACCTCGTTGCCGAGGTCCACGCGGTCGCCGGCGGCACGGCTGGCGCGGAGCTCCTCCTCCTGCATCTTCGCGCGCTCTGCGGCGGTCAGGGTGTTGAGGAGCTTCTGCGCCTCGGCGAGCTTGCCCTGGAAGGCCTTCTTCTTCTCGCCGAGCGTCTTGCGCACGTCCTCGAGGTCGGCGAGCTTCTTCGCCGCCTCGGCACGCTGCTGGGCGAGGGTGCGCTGCTTCGCCTGGATGTCCTGCAGGGCGTCGGTCTGCTTGGCGCTGAGCTGGTCGATCGCGGACGCCTTCTCGAGATAGGTGTCCGGGTCTGAGGAGAGGAAGAGCTGGACGGCGGGGTCGATGCCGCCGGAGCGGTACTGGGCGCTCGCCACCGAACCCAGGCTGTCGCGCAGGGCGTTGACCTCGTCCTGACCGCGGGCGACCTTGTCCTGGATCGCGTCGACCTGCTTGTTCAGCTCGGCCTGCTGCTCCTTGGCCCCGTTGTACTCCTCGGTGGCCTTCTCCGCCTCGTGGTAGAGCGCGTCGACCTTCGCCTTGACCTCGTCCACGGAGGGCTTGGCCGGTGCGGCCTGGGCGGCCTGGGAGGAAAGGGCGACGGCCGCGGCTGCGGTCGCGGTGAGCACGGTCACACGGGTGCGGCTCGGCTGCTTGGGACGACGGTGGGACGCCACGAAGGCGAGCTCCTTCTTCCTCGAGCCGCCTACCGGGCAGTGGGGGCGATGCCCCGGCTCCGCACCTCTCAGCTCCCCCGCGAAAATGGGCTGAACTGGGCGAATTCGGCGGTTCCTTCGCTGTCATCCCGGATGGATGATCAACCGCGCGAAGGTTCGAGGCCTGACCCTAGTGACCTTCTTGTGATCAGTTCAAATCCTCATGAGAAAAAACTGTCGCACGAAGCGCATTCTTTACACTCATCACACAGGTAGTAATGGCCACTTGACCGTACGTTCCGTGAAATCGGGCATTAGGCCCAGCAGTTACGAGACGGACCAGTCACGCCACATGGGGACTAAACGCGCGAAAGCCGCTTCAGTAGCATCGCGGAGGCGACCGGCCTGGCGCCTGCCTTCGCCACACCGTCGGCGACTTCACGGTCGGTGGAGACCACGACGACGGGCCGGCCTGGCGGCTCGGCGCGTACGAGCTGGCGGATGAGCTCGTCCGCGGTCACACCCGGCTTGGAGAACAGCACCCGCACCCCACGCGGTGGCGCGAGCAGCACGGGCGCGGCCAGCTCCGCCCCGTCGAAGACACACGTGATCTCGGCGCCCGACTGCGCGGCAAGCATCGCCAGACCACCGAGCAGCCGCAGTCGCTGCTTCTCCAGCGGCATCGTCGGATAGCCGGTCTTGGTGACGTTGTAGCCGTCCACCACAAGATGCGCCTGGGGCAGGGCGAGCAGTTGGTCGAGCAGCGCCGGGTCGGTCTCGGAGAGCGCGCGCGCCGCGATGTCCTTGGGGGTCATACGGCCCGGCTCGACCGCGTCGACGGTGTCGGCGGGGTGCAGCAGCGCGGGCGGCAGGGCCAGTTCACGGCGCAGGCCCTGGGCCGCGTCCAGGACGGTGTCCAGCAGCAGGCGCACCCGCATGCCCTCGATCGAGCGGCCTTCACGGGCCGCCCTGCGGCTCGCCTCGAGCGCCGACTCCGCCTCGCCCAGCCGGGCCTTCAGCCGCCGGGTCTCGCTCTCGGCCGCGGACAGCTGGGCCTGCGTCTCGGCCCTGGACGCCTCGTTCTCGGTCGTGGTGCGGCGCAGGGCCGCCTCGCCGCGCTTCACATCGCTCTGGGCGCTGCGCAGCTTGCGCTGAAGCGATTCGGCTTCCTTGCGGGCGGCCTCCAGCTCGGCGCGCAGCCGCTCGGTCTCGGACCTGGTCTGCGCCCTGAGCCGCTCGACCTCCTCGCGGAGCCGCTCCAGCTCACGCCGGGTCTCCTCGTCGACGCGTTCGGCATCCGCGCGCTGGGCCTCCTCGCCGGCCGCGGCCACCAGCTTCACCCAACCGGCCGGACGCAGCACATAGGCGGCCGCGGCCACATCGAGGGGGTCGGCGGCCGCGGGCGGCGACCCGGACTCCAGCGCTCCGGCCAGCTCCGGCTGCGACTCGCGCAGGCGCTCGCCGATGCGCTGCCGGAACACCGCGTCGGACTCCAGGGCGGCGGCCATGGCGTTGCCCGCGAACTTGGCGCGACGGGAAGGGGTGAACCGGGCGTACTGACGCAGCTGGGCGGGGAGATCGCTGACGGTCAGCCCGCCGAAGGCCTCCGACACCAGGGCGACGACCCGTCGCCGTACGCCTTCGGGCAGCGGGCGGTCGAGCGCCTCGGCGGCGCCACCGGCCGCACCGGCCGGTCCTGCGCCACTGTCAGGCTGCTCCACAATCCGTCACCCCTACTTCTCCGCCGGCCCCACGACTCCCGTCAGGAACCGGTACCCGGCCTGTCCACCAGTTCGATCTGATCCACCGCGTTGCACCAGCGACAGCGGACCGATTCGATGGTCTCACTGACCACCTCGCGCTCCTCCACCGTGGGTTCTCCTGCCAGGTCCAGATGGACGTACTCGACGACCTTCGACGAGCGGGTCACATCGAAGCGGGTGAGATTGCCACAGAGCGTGCACCGCCACCGGGTGGTGTCCGTCGGTGTGGGAACCGTCGTCATCATGCCGTCCTCGTCTCGTCGTGCCTACTGCCCGTAACCCTACGACCTCCTGGGTATACCGGGACACGGCGAGGCGGTCCGTCCCGGTTGGTCCCGGTACGCCATGCTCTGGGCATGATCGACTGGCGGACGGGACCCGTGGTGACGTACGGAGTGATCGGTCTGTGCTGTCTGCTGTTCCTCATCGGTCCGGCTTCCGGGCTCAACCCGGCCTACGGCACCGGGGACACGCTGCTCGCCGCGACCATGTCCTACTTCGAACGCTGGGGCGTCATCCCCAGCGAGCTGATGCGCAGCTCCCCCCGCGCCCTCCTCACCCCGCTGACCGCGCTGTTCGTGCACGGCAGCTGGCTGCATCTGCTGGGCAACATGCTCTTCCTGTTCGTCTTCGGTGCCATGGCCGAGGAGCGGATGGGCCACGTCCAGTTCGCGCTCTTCTACGTCGGCTGCGGGTATCTGGCACTCCTCGCGTACGCCGCGGCGAACGCGGAGTCCACGCAGACGCTGGTAGGGGCGTCGGGGGCGATCTCGGGGGTGCTGGGCGCGTTCCTGTGCCTCTTCCCGAGGGCACGGGTGACCAGCCTCTTCCCCTTTCTGTTCTTCCTGCCTCTGCGGTTCCCCGCGTGGATCGTGCTGATCTTCTGGTTCGCCCTGCAGTGGCTGGCGGAGGCGCAGCGCACGTCCTCGGGGCCGGGGGTGGCCTACCTGGCACATCTGGTGGGCTTCGGGATCGGCTTTCTCTACGCGTGGGGGCGCTTCAGGCAGGGGACGCTGCGTCGCTCGGGGGACGACCCCCGAACCCCCGGCAGTAGGCTTGGGGCCCAAGCCAGGGCCACCGAGGGAGACAGCAAGCCGTGATCACCGCGATCGTGCTCATCAAGACCAGCGTGGACCGCATCCCCGAGATCGCCGAGTCGATCAAGTCGGTGGAGAACGTCAGCGAGGTCTACTCCGTCACCGGTACGTACGACCTGATCGCGATGGTGCGGGTCACCCGGCACGAGGACCTGGCGGACATCATCCCGGGCCGCATCAGCAAGATCCCGGGTGTCGAGGCGACGGACACGCACGTGGCGTTCCGTACGTACTCGCAGCACGACCTGGAGGCGGCGTTCGCGATCGGCCTGGACGCGTGACGCGGGCCCGCGTCACGCGTCCGGGCCGTCCGGCGCTCGAGGACGGTCACACCGGCCCACCCGGCGGTACCGCCCCGGTCCCGCTGCGCGCGACGCAGCCGGCCCCGGCGTCTCAGACGGCAGGCACGCACCTGCCGTCCTCGGTGCGGTAGTTCCACTTGGCGCCGTCGCGCACGAGCTCCTTCACGGCCCGGACGAACCGCTCGACGTGCTCGTCCGGCGTACCGGCCCCGAAGCTCACCCGGATCGCGTTCAAGGAGCGTTCGCCCGGCTCCGCCTCCGGTGCACCGCACTCGCCGACCTCCTGCGGGTCGCTCCCCAGCAGGGTGCGGACCAGTGGGTGGGCGCAGAAGAGTCCGTCACGGACGCCGATGCCGTACTCGGCGGAGAGCGCGGCGGCGAAGTGCGAGCTGTTCCAGCCCTCCACGACGAAGGAGATGACGCCGACGCGCGCCGCGTCGTCGCCGAACAGCGACAGCACCTTGACCTCGGGCACCTCCGCGAGGCCCGCGCGGACGGCGGCGATGAGGTGCTGCTCGCGCGCGACCAGCGCCTCGAACCCGGCCTCCGTCAGCGCCTTGCACGCGGACGCGATCGCGTAGACGCCGATGACGTTCGGCGAGCCGGCCTCGTGGCGGGCGGCGGTGGTGTGCCAGTCGACGTCCACACCGCCGTCCGTGCGCCGCGCGACCTTGCGCGAGGCACCACCGCCCGCGAGGTACGGTTCCGCCTCCTGCAGCCAGTCCGCCCGCCCGGCAAGCACACCGGAACCGAAGGGCGCGTACAGCTTGTGTCCGGAGAAGGCGACCCAGTCGACGTCCAAGTCCCGTACGGAGACGGGGTGGTGCGGCGCGAGCTGCGCGGCGTCGAGCACGACACGGGCGCCGTGGGCGTGCGCGGCGGCGGCGAGTTCCCGTACGGGCCAGAGCTCGCCGGTGACGTTCGACGCGCCGGTCACGCACACCAGCGCCGGGCCGTACGGATCCCGGTCGGCGAGCGCCAGTTCCAGGGTCCGCACCGCCTGGCCGGGCGTGCGCGGCGCGTTGAGGTAGGTCACGCGGGCGTCGCGCCAGGGCAGCAGCGAGGCGTGGTGCTCGGTCTCGAAGACGAAGACCTGGCAGTCGGCGGGGAGCGCCTGGGCCAGCAGGTTCAGCGAGTCCGTCGTCGAGCGGGTGAAGACGACCTGGTCGTCGTCGCGGCAGTCGAGGAACTCATGGACCGTGGCCCGGCTGTTCTCGAACAGGTCCGTGGACAGCTGCGAAAGGTACCCGGCGCCGCGGTGCACGCTGCCGTAGTACGGGGCGTACGCGGCCACGTCGTCCCAGACCCGCTGCAGGGCGGGCGCGCTCGCCGCGTAGTCGAGGGCGGCATAGGTGACCTCCCCACCGGTGACCAGCGGGACGGTGACGTCCCGGCCGAGTACCGGCAGCGGAGCGGCACAGCAGGGGTCGGCGGCGGAGTCGGCAGCGGATTCGGCGACGGTGGTTTCGACGGTGTGGGGGCGCACGGACATGGCGGTATCTCCCGGCAGGAAAGAGCGAAATGGCTGTGAAGAACCCGTACGGCGGCGGAACTGCCGCTCCGCATACGGGTGTTGCCTCGACGCACGGCGAAACGGCTCGTACGGAGGTGTGAAAAAGGGGCCGAGAGGCCCTAGCGCATTCGCTTGCTCACGAGACTGCTCCCTTGAGGACCAGGACCCCAGGGCTGTGACATTCACCGATGTCCAAGGGGTCCGCGCTTGCCGTAGACCTCGTTGCCTACGGCCTGGTCTTCACCCGGGGCACCCCGCCACGGACGGAGGGTTGCCGGACAGCGGGCCGGGGCCGTAATCGCTGTCACTCATGACCTTGGCAAGCATCCTGCCATACGCCGGGGAACGCGCAAGGCGCAGTCCGCACTGTGGACTGCGCCTTGCGCCACATCCCGCGACGCCTTGCGCCGCATCCCGCGGGGTGCGGCGCCGACAGCGAGGGGCCGGGGTCAGCGGTTGCTGGCCGACACCCACCGCTCCAGCGCCCGCTTCGCCTCGCCCGAGTCGATGGACTCCGCGGCCTTCGCCATCCCGGCGCGCAGCTGCTCCACCAGAGTGCCCTCGCCGGGCTCCAAGGCAGCGAGCGCTGCCGCCGAGTTCAACAGGACCGCGTCCCGCACCGGACCGGTCTCGCCCGCCAGCAGCCGCCGCGCGACATCCGCGTTGTACGAGGCGTCCGCGCCCCGCAGCGCCTCGACCGGGACCAGCTCGATGCCCACGTCCCGAGGGTCGAAGGCCTCCTCGCGCACCGCTCCGTCCCGGACCACCCACACCCGGGAGGTCGCGGTCGTCGTGAGCTCGTCCAGGCCGTCGTCGCCGCGGAAGACCAGCGCGCTGGACCCCCGCTCGGCCAGCACCCCGGCCATGATCGGCGCCATCCGTGCGTCGGCGACGCCCGTGGCCTGCGCCTTCACCCGGGCGGGGTTGGTCAGCGGCCCCAGGAAGTTGAACGTCGTACGAATGCCGAGTTCCTTGCGCGCCGCCGCCACATGGCGCAGCGCGGGGTGGAACTTCACGGCGAAGCAGAAGGTGATGCCCGCTTCCTCCGCGACCTGGGCGACCCGCTCCGGCGTCAGCTCCAGATTGACGCCGAGCTTCTCCAGCACGTCCGACGCACCGCTCGCGCTGGACGCGGCCCGGTTGCCGTGCTTGACGACCTTCGCGCCGGTGCCGGCGACCACGATCGCGGACATGGTCGAGATGTTGACGGTCTTGGCACCGTCGCCGCCCGTGCCCACGATGTCGACGGTCGGCCCGGGGACCTCGATCGTCCGGGCGTGGTCGTACATCGTCCGCACGAGCCCGGTGATCTCCTCGACGGTCTCGCCCTTGGCCCGCAGGGCGACGGCGAACCCGGCGATCTGCGCGTCGGTCGCCTCGCCCCGAAGGATCCGGTCCATGGCCCACGCGGTGGCGTCGGCGCTCTGGTCGCGCCCGTACAGCAGCGAGTCCAGGACGGAGGGCCAGGAGAGGCCCGCCGCGGTCATGCTCCCCCTCGCTCCGCTGGGGGTACCCCCACCAGCGGGGGTCACAGCGCTCATGGTCGCTCCTGGGTCCGTTCGTACAGGAATGCCACCACCCTATCCATCCCGGGGGACGGCAAAGAGCCCCGTCCGGTGAATGGACGGGGCTCCTGCCGTGGCGATCGCTCGGATCAGCGGGTGGGGATCAGTGGTGGCCGTGGCCGCTCATGATCTCCCGGTACTCCTCGGCGGTCGGCTTGGGGATCTGGTTCCCCTTGCCGAAGTAGCCCTTGCTGAGCTTCGCCCGGAGCTTCTCGGTGCTCTTGACCTTGCGCTCGACGCCGTTCTCGTCGACCGTCGGGCCGATCTCGACCGGCTCGTACTGCTCGTGCGCCGTGAGCTTGTAGCGGTCGCCCTGGCTGAGCGGCTCGTGGATCTCGACGAACTCGCCGTGCGGCAGCCGCTTGATGATGCCGGTCTCGCGTCCGTGCAGCACCTTGTCGTGGTCGCGGCGCTGCAGACCCAGGCAGATCCGCTTGGTCACGATGAACGCGATGACCGGTCCGGCGATGGCGAAGATCCGGACGAACCAGGTGATCGCGTTGATCGACAGGTTGAAGTGCGTCGCCCAGAGGTCGTTCCCACCACCGATCAGCATGACCATGTAGAAGGTGACCCACGCGACGCCGAACCCGGTACGGGTCGGCGCGTTGCGCGGCCGGTCCGCGATGTGGTGCTCGCGCTTGTCGCCGGTGATCCAGGACTCGATGAACGGGTACACCGCGATCGCCGCAAGCGCGACTCCGAAGAGCATCAGCGGGATGAACACACCCAGGACGAAGGTGTGGCCCCAGACGTTGATCTCCCAGCCCGGGAAGAAGCGGATCAGACCCTCGGCGAAGCCCATGTACCAGTCGGGCTGGGCACCGGTGGACACCTGGTCCGGACGGTAGGGGCCCATGGCCCAGATCGGGTTGATCTGGGCGATCGCAGCGATGACCGCGATCACGCCGAAGACCAGGAAGAAGAAGCCTCCGGCCTTGGCCATGTAGACCGGCAGCAGCGGCATGCCGACGACGTTCTTGTTGGTCCGGCCCGGGCCCGCGAACTGCGTGTGCTTGTGGTAGAAGACCAGGATCAGGTGCGCCGCCAGCAGGCCGAGCATGATGCCCGGCAGCAGCAGGATGTGGATCGAGTAGAACCGGGCGACGAAGTCTCCACCGGGGAACTCTCCGCCGAACAGGAACATCGAGATGTACGTGCCGACGACCGGCATGGACAGGATCGCGCCCTGCGTGAAGCGGACACCGGTGCCGGAGAGCAGGTCGTCCGGGAGCGAGTAGCCGGTGAACCCGGTGAACATGCCCAGGACGAACAGCAGGAAGCCGAACAGCCAGTTGATCTCACGCGGCTTGCGGAAGGCACCCGTGAAGAAGACGCGCATCATGTGCACGAACATCGCCGCGAGGAAGATCAGGGCGGCCCAGTGGTGGATCTGCCGGATGAGCAGACCACCGCGCACGTCGAAGCTGATGTCCAGCGTCGAGGCGTACGCCTCCGACACCAGGACACCCTGCATCGGCACGTACGAGCCGTGGTACTCCACCTCGTTCATCGACGGGTGGAAGAACAGCGTCAGATACACACCCGTGAGGATGATGATGATGAAGCTGTAGAGCGCGACCTCACCCAGCATGAAGGACCAGTGGTCCGGGAAGATCTTGCGCATGTTGGCCTTGGCCAGGGAGTAGATCCCCAGGCGGCCGTCGGCCCAGTCGGCGACCCGCTCACCCGCGGGTGCCTTGCGCTTTGCGTCAGTTGTAGTACTCATCCGCGCTCCCAGAAGGCAGGACCGACGGGCTCTTCGAAGTCGCCGAGCGCCTCGAGGAAGCCTTCGTCATTCACACCGATCCGCAGCTGCGGGAGGGCGTGACCGGCCGGGCCGAAGATGACGCGGGCGCCGTCGGAGAGGTCGAAGGTGGACTGGTGGCACGGGCAGAGCACGTGGTGCGTCTGCTGCTCGTACAGGGAGATCGGGCAGCCGACGTGGGTGCAGATCTTCGAGTACGCCACGATGCCGTCGTGCGACCACTCGAGCTCGCGCTTGTCCTTGATCTCGTCCGGCTGGATCCGGACGATCATCAGGGCGGCCTTGGCGATCTGCGTCTGGAAGTTGTGGTCGTGCTCGCTCAGGCCCTCGGGCATCGCGAAGGTCAGCGAACCGACCGGGATGTCCTCCGGGCGCAGCGGCTCGTGCGTGTTCATGTTGATGAGCTGCTTGCCCTTGGCCCACAGCGTGTGGAACAGCTTCTCCTCGGGCAGCGGACCCAGGTCGCGCAGCAGCATCACGCCGGAGAGCGGCACCATGGCCAGCGCACCGAACATCGTGTTGCGGATCAGCTTGCGCCGGCCGAAGCCGGACTCCTCGGCACCGGCCGCGAAGTCGGCGTGGACCTTGGCCCGGACCTCCGGCTCGGCGGCGATCGGGTGCCGCTCGTCCGCGACCTCCACGTCGGACATCAGGGTGCGGGCCCAGTGGACCGCGCCCGCGCCGATGCAGAACAGCGCGATGCCGAGGGTCATGCCGAGCGCGAAGTTCAGCGCGCTGATGTGACCGATCGGCCAGACGTAGATGCTCTTGTCGACCGGGAAGATCACGTACGACGCGATGAAGCCGATCGTGGCGAGCATCGACACCGTGAACAGCAGGGCGACCGTACGCTCGGACCGCCTGGCGGCCCGCTCGTCGATGTCCTGGATGCGCGGCTTGTGCGGCGGCAGGCCGGGGTCCGCGAACGGATCCTCCTTGACGGCCACCGCTCCGCGCGCGTGCTCCTGCTCCGAGGGCAGGGTCTCTTCTGGAATGTCTTGGCTACTCATGACTTCTTGGCCTTAGCGGTGTGGGCCGCGACCCAGATGGCGACTGCGATCAAGACGCCCAGACCGAAGATCCAGGCGAACAGACCCTCGGTGACGGGGCCGAGTCCACCCAGCTTCAGACCGCCGGGGTTCTCGGTCTCGCCACTGTTCACGGTCTGGAGGTACGCGATGATGTCCCTCTTCTCCTGCTCCGGCATGGTGGTGTCGGGGAAGGAGGGCATGTTCTGCGGGCCGGTCTGCATGGCCTCGTAGATGTGCTTCGGGCTCACGCCCGCGAGGTTCGGCGCGTACTTGCCGTGGGTCAGGGCGCCGCCCTCACCGGTGAAGTTGTGGCACTGGGCGCAGTTGGTGCGGAACAGGTCACCGCCGTTGGCGATGTTGGCCCCTTCCGGGCTGTACTGCTTCTCGGTCGGCGTGATCGGGCCGGCACCGAGGGATGCGATGTACGCCGAGAGCAGGTCGATCTCGGCCTGCGTGTAGATGACCTTCTTCTTCGGCACCTGGGCGCCCGGCTGCTGTGCGGGCATACGGCCGGTGCCGACCTGGAAGTCCACGGCGGCGGAACCGACGCCTACCAGGGACGGGCCGTCTGAGGTGCCCTGACCGCCGGTTCCGTGGCAGCTGGCGCAGCCGACGGTGTAGAGCTTCTTGCCCTCCTCGATGGCGAGGGACTGGGCGGTTTCATCGGCCTGCGCCTTGTCCGCGGGTGCGAACGCGGCGTACAGCCCCCCAGTGGCCGCCAGCGCGAGGAGTAGTACGACGACCGCCGCCAGCGGATGGCGTCGTCGTGCGGAGAGCTTTTTCACGGATTACCCCGGTGTCAGGATCTTCTGCGTCGATGCTTCTGGAATGGGTGCGGGAACGAGCCCGGCTACTTGATCATGTAGATCGTGGCGAAGAGGCCGATCCAGACGACATCGACGAAGTGCCAGTAGTAGGACACGACGATGGCGGCGGTTGCCTGCTCGTGGGTGAACCTCTTGGCCGCGTACGTCCTGCCGAGAACCAGCAGGAAGGCGATGAGACCGCCTGTCACGTGCAGACCGTGGAAGCCGGTGGTCAGGTAGAAGACCGAGCCGTACGGGCCGGACGAGAGCGAGAGGCCCTCGTGCTTGACCAGCTCGGTGTACTCGAACACCTGGCCGCCGATGAAGATCGCACCCATCACGAACGTGATCACGAACCAGGTGCGCAGCTTCTTCACATCACCGCGCTCGGCGGCGAAGACGCCGAGCTGGCAGGTGAGGGAGGAGAGCACCAGGATCGTGGTGTTGGTCGCCGAGAACGGGAAGTTCAGGAACGAGGCCTGTTCCGTCCAGTAATCGGCACCCATCACCGATCGCAGGGTGAAGTACATCGCGAAGAGGGCCGCGAAGAACATCAGCTCGGAACTCAGCCAGATGATGGTTCCGACGCTGGTGAGGTTCGGCCGATTGACCGACGGGTGCGCGTGCCCGGTTTCTACTGTCGTTGCTGTCGCCACGACCGACATTATGTCGGTCGCTTATCCAGCCCTCACTCCGGGGGGTGCCGTTCGGTGTGTCCGTACCCCGTGTCCAGCCCGAACGGCCCAGCGAAAGGCTGTCCTTTGCCCTGCCGAACCGGTGCTGACACGACGTCGAGAGGGGTAGCATCCCGCGCATCGGTGCACCCCGCAGTTCTTGCTGACGAACCGGAGGAACAATGCAGTCGACCGCCACGGTGCTGGTGTACAGCGACAACGCCAACACCCGCGAACAGGTACGGCTCGCCACGGGCCGCCGCCCGGCCGCCGACGTTCCCCCGGTCGAGTTCATCGAGTGCGCCACGCTGCCCGCGGTCCTTGCGAAGCTGGACAAGGGCGGCATCGACGCCTGTGTCCTGGACGGCGAGGCGGTCCCCGCGGGCGGTATGGGCGTCTGCCGGCAGATCAAGGACGAGATCTTCCAGTGTCCTCCTGTGCTGGTGCTCATGGGGCGCCCGCAGGACGCCTGGCTGGCCACCTGGAGCCGTGCGGACGCGGCCGTGACGCTCCCGGTCGAGCCGGTGGAGTTCGCGGAGGCGCTGGCCGCCCTGCTGCGTACGAGGCTGGGCGCGAACCACTGAGGCGGCCCGCCCCCGCGACCGCCCGCGGCTCCGGGCCCGGGCGCGCTCAGACCTGGGGCTGCAGCCGTGCCACGTCCGCGGGGCCGCTGCCCTCCATGGTGCCTTCCAGCAGGGCGCTGCCGTCCCGCCACTCGTCCCAGTCCAGGTTCCAGTCGCCGAAGCCGTTCCCGAACGGATCCATCATGCTGCCGAGGCTGTTGACGACCTTGACGATGTCGCCCTCGCGGACGGTCTTGAAGAACCAGGCCGCGTTGCCGGTGGACATCCCGGTGCAGCCGTGGCTGACGTTGGCCCAGCCCTGGGAGCCGACGGACCAGGGCGCGGCGTGGACGTATTCACCGCTCCAGGTGACCCGGGTCGCGTAGTAGACGGGCAGATCGTAGGACTCCGAACTGCCCTCGGCTATGCCGACAGTGGTGCCGCGCATACGGACGAAGTACTCCTTGCCGAGCACGACCTTGACGCCGTTACGGGTGGAGAAGCCCGGCTTGCCGGTGGTCACCGGAATGGTGTTGATCACTTCCCCGTTGCGCAGGACCGTCATCCGGTGCGCGCCGGCGTCCGTTATCGCCTCTATGCGGTCGCCTATGGACAGCTTGAGGGGTTTGACGGCACCGCCGTAGAGCTTGGGGCCGACCTTGACGCCCTCGAGCCTGCTGTGCACCTGGACGGTGGCGTCCGCGGGCCAGTACTCCTTGGGGCGGTAGTGCGCCTTCTTGTCGTCGACCCAGTGCCAGGCCCCGGACACCGCGGGGGTGGAGCGGACGGTCAGCGCGCGCTCGACGGCGGCCCTGGCCTCCTTGGTCCTCACCGGCTCGCTGAACTCGGCGGTGATGGGCTGACCGACACCGTACGTGCCCGCCTTCGGCCCCAGCTCTATCTTCATCGTGTGCTTGGCGGGAGCCGTCTCGAAGGTCTGGACACGGGCGCCGGGAGCGCCGACCTTGTCCTCCGTGGCGACCTTGACCGTGTAGCGCGTACCGGCGACGAGGGGGCCCGTGGAGCGCCATCTGCTGCCGTCGGCGGTGAGTTCGCCCGCGAGATACCGGCCGGCGGCGTCGACAGCCGTGACGTCCGTTATTCGGCCGTCCTTCCCCTTCGCCCTGACCTCCAGAACCTTCTCGGGGTCGGCTTTGGTGTTTCCGGTGGGGGCGTTGAGGGCGACCTGCTTGGCGGCGTCGTACGGCCTCGCCGACAGCGGGTTGCGCTCCGGGCCGCCGCACGCGGCTGCCGTCGCGAGAGACATGACCAGCACGGTGCAGCTGGCTATGGCGCGCTTGCGCGGTATGTCGTTCATGAGCACACGCTATGAAGAACAGCCGGCAGCGGCGCGCGGGAGGACTGCAAACGAGGGGCCCGGACACCACCCCAACGGGTGAGTGTCCGGGCCCCTGCGCAGTGCGGAGCAGCTTGCTCGCTACTGGTTCTGGTTCTCTCCGCGGTAGTACTCGAAGACCCAGCCCCAGACGCCGATCAGGACCAGCGGAGCCGAGAAGTAGAGCAGCCACCAGCCGATCGCGACCGAGAGGAAGGCGAGGGCACCGCCGATGGCCAGCGACAGCGGCTGCCAGCTGTGCGGCGAGAAGAAGCCGACCTCACCGGCCTCGTCCGCGACATCGGCCTCCTTGTTGTCCTGGGCCATGGCGTCGACGCGCCTGGCCGTGAAGGCCAGGTAGTAGCCGACCATGATGCAGAGACCGAACGTCAGGAACAGTGCCGTCGTACCGGCCGGCTCCTTCGACCACACGCCATAGAGGATGGCAATGGCCAGGACGAAGACGCTCAGCCAGAGGAACAACCTGCCTTGGATCTTCACTTGCCGGCCTCCTTGTCAGCGGCGATGGCGCTGGTGCCGTGACCGGCGTGCTCGAGCTCGAGGGCAGCGATCTCCGGGTGGTGCAGGTCGAACGCCGGGGATTCGGAGCGGATCCGCGGCAGGGTGAGGAAGTTGTGCCGCGGCGGCGGGCAGGACGTCGCCCATTCGAGCGAACGGCCGTAGCCCCACGGGTCGTCGACCTCGACCTTCTTGCCGTACCTGGCGGTCTTCCAGACGTTGTAGAGGAACGGCAGGATCGACAGGCCCAGCAGGAAGGAGCTGATCGTGGAGATGGTGTTCAGCGTGGTGAAGCCGTCCGCGGCGAGGTAGTCCGCGTAGCGGCGCGGCATGCCCTCGGCACCCAGCCAGTGCTGGACGAGGAACGTGCCGTGGAAGCCGATGAACAGCGTCCAGAAGGTCATCTTGCCGAGCCGCTCGTCCAGCATCTTGCCCGTCATCTTCGGCCACCAGAAGTGGAATCCGGCGAACATCGCGAAGACCACGGTGCCGAAGACGACGTAGTGGAAGTGCGCGACGACGAAGTACGAGTCGGAGACGTGGAAGTCCATCGGGGGCGAGGCCAGGATGACACCGGTCAGACCACCGAAGGTGAAGGTGATCAGGAAGCCGATCGTCCAGAGCATCGGAGTCTCGAAGGACAGTGAGCCCTTCCACATGGTGCCGATCCAGTTGAAGAACTTCACACCGGTCGGTACCGCGATGAGGAAGGTCATGAAGGAGAAGAACGGCAGCAACACTCCGCCGGTGACGTACATGTGGTGGGCCCACACGGTCACGGACAGACCGGCGATCGCGATGGTCGCGGCCACCAGACCGATGTAACCGAACATCGGCTTGCGGCTGAAGACCGGAATGATCTCCGAGACGATTCCGAAGAACGGTAGGGCGATGATGTACACCTCTGGGTGCCCGAAGAACCAGAAGAGGTGTTGCCACAGCAGCGCTCCGCCGTTGGCGGAGTCGAAGACGTGGGCGCCGAACTTACGGTCCGCCTCCAGGGCGAACAGGGCCGCGGCCAGCACCGGGAAGGCGAGCAGGACCAGCACACCGGTCAGCAGCACGTTCCAGGTGAAGATCGGCATACGGAACATCGTCATGCCCGGGGCGCGCATGCAGATGATCGTGGTGATGAAGTTGACCGAACCGAGGATCGTGCCGAAGCCGGAGAAGGCCAGACCCATGATCCACATGTCGGCGCCGACACCCGGCGAGCGGACCGCGTCCGACAGCGGGGAGTAGGCGAACCAGCCGAAGTCGGCCGCACCCTGCGGGGTGAGGAAGCCGGCCACCGCGATGATCGAGCCGAAGAGGTACAGCCAGTACGCGAACATGTTCAGCCGCGGGAACGCCACGTCGGGCGCGCCGATCTGCAGCGGCATGATCCAGTTCGCGAATCCGGCGAACAGCGGCGTCGCGAACATCAGCAGCATGATCGTGCCGTGCATCGTGAACGCCTGGTTGAACTGCTCGTTCGACATGAGCTGCGTACCCGGGCGGGCCAGCTCGGCGCGCATGAAGAGCGCCAGGACACCGCCGATGCAGAAGAAGACGAACGACGTGACCAGGTAGAGCGTACCGATGGTCTTGTGGTCGGTGGTGGTCATCCACTTCACCACCACGCTGCCGGGCTGCCTGCGCCGGACCGGGACCTCGTTCTCGTACGAGTCGTCAGCCGCGGCGGCACCCTGGGATTCGTTGAGGATGCTCACAGTTGGTTCTTCTCCGCATTCCGGGCCGGGTCCGACTGCTCAATGCCAGACGGGATGAAGCCGGTCTGCCCCTTCTCGGCCAGCTCCTTCAGATGCTGCTGGTAGCGCTCCGGGGAGACGACCTTGACGTTGAAGAGCATCCGGGAGTGGTCGACACCGCAGAGCTCGGCACACTTGCCCATGAAGGTGCCCTGCTTGTTCGGCGTCACCTCGAAGACGTTGGTATGACCGGGGATGACGTCCTGCTTGAACAGGAAGGGGACGACCCAGAAGGAGTGGATGACGTCGCGGGAGGTCAGGATGAAGCGGACCTTCTCGCCCTCCGGCAGCCACAGGGTCGGACCGGGGTTGCCGGTCTGCGGGTTCCGGGTCCCGGGGATGCCGTAGTCGTAGACGCCCTCGGCACCGGCGCGGAAGTCCTTCGCGTAAAGGTTCGGAACGGCCTTCAGGTTCTTGTCGGCCTTGGCATCGCCCGTGCCGGCATTGCCGTCCACGTCCTCGATGTAGTTGAAGCCCCAGCTCCACTGGTAGCCGACCACGTTGACGGTGTGGACCGGCTTGGAGAGGGCGAGGAGCTTCGATTCGTCGCGGGCCGTGAAGTAGAAGAGCACCGAAACGATGATGAGCGGGACCACGGTGTACAGCGCCTCGATCGGCATGTTGTACCGGGTCTGCGGGGGAACCTCGACCTTGGTGCGGCTGCGCCGGTGGAAGATCACGCTCCACAGGATCAGACCCCATACCAGTACGCCCACGGCGAGGGCGGCCGCCCAGGATCCCTGCCAGAGGGAGAGGATCCGCGGAGCCTCCTCCGTGACCGGGGTGGGCATTCCGAGGCGGGGGAAGTCCTCCCAAGTGGGGGAGCAAGCAGTGGCGGTTGCCACGATCAAGCCCGCAGTCAGCACCTGCGGCAGCTTCCGCCGCATCGGGCGCCGCGACGAGCGGTCGGAGCCGTTGGGACTCACGTAGCGCCTTCCCGAGAGTCTCGCCCGCGCGGCCGGCTGCGGCCGTCTCGCTGGTCGGTCGCCGGCCCTGACGCGGGCAGGGGTTTGGATGTTTATGCGGACCAAACCCTACTGGACGCTATTTGGGGTCGCGCGGGGAGGGTGCCCAACGCGCCGTCCGACGACCCGAAGGGGTGGACTGTCCGGTTCCGGGGCCTGGTGAGGGGCCCCGATTGCGGGCCTTCGGCAGCCTTCTGACGCCCTCTTCGGCTGTGCGCGTTAGCGTGGCTGTGTGCCCTATTTCGACGTCGCTTCGTCCGCTCCGCTGCACCCCGTCGCCCGGCAGGCCCTGCAGGCCGCCCTCGACGAAGGGTGGGCGGATCCTGCCCGGCTCTACCGCGAGGGGCGGCGGGCGCGGCTGCTCCTGGACGCGGCACGCGAGGCCGCGGCGGAGGCCGTGGGGTGCCGCCCGGACGAGCTGGTTTTCACCTCTTCGGGTACCCGGGCCATTCATTCGGGGATGGCGGGGGCGATGGCGGGGCGCCGGCGTGTCGGGAGGCATGTCGTGGTGTCGGCGGTGGAGCACTCGGCGGTACTGCATGCGGCGGAGGGCTACGAGGTCACCGAGGTGCCGGTGGAGCGCACGGGCGCGGTGACGCCGGACGCGTACGCCGCCTCGCTCCGGGAGGACACGGCGCTGGCCTGCCTCCAGTCCGCGAACCACGAGGTGGGTACGGAGCAGCCCGTCGCCGACGTGGCCTCGGTGTGCCGGGCCGCCGGGGTGCCGCTGCTCGTCGACGCGGCGCAGTCGCTGGCCTGGGGGCCGGTCGCCGGGGACTGGTCGCTGCTGACCGCGAGCGCACACAAGTGGGGCGGCCCGGCGGGAGTCGGGCTCCTCGCGGTGCGCAAGGGCGTCCGGTTCGCCTCCCAAGACCCCGCGGACGAACGGGAGTCGGGGCGTGCGCCCGGTTTCGAGAACATCCCCGCGATCGTGGCGGCCGCGGCGTCCCTCCGGGCGGTACGGGAGGAGGCGGCGACCGAGTCGGCGCGGCTCCGGTCCCTGGTCGACCGGATCCGCGCGCGGGTCCCGGAGCTCGTCCCGGACGTCGAGGTGGTGGGCGATCCGGTGCGGCGGCTGCCGCATCTCGTCACCTTCTCCTGTCTCTATGTCGACGGAGAGACCGTGCTGCACGAGCTGGACCGGGCCGGGTTCTCCGTTTCGTCGGGTTCGTCGTGCACGAGCTCGACGCTGATTCCGAGCCATGTCCTGCGCGCGATGGGGGTCCTGACCGAGGGCAATGTGCGGGTGTCCCTGCCGGTGGGCACGGCGGAGGGGGAAGTGGACCGCTTCCTGGAGGTCCTGCCGGAGGTCGTCGCGGACGTGCGGCAGCGGCTCGGCGCCCCCGTGTCCCCCGCGCCGACCGCCGGGGAGCCCTCGCTGGTGGTGGACGCGCTGGGAAAGCGCTGCCCGATCCCCGTCATCGAGCTCGCGAAGGTCATCGGGGACGTGCCGGTGGGCGGTACGGTCACCGTCCTGTCCGACGACGAAGCGGCGCGGCTCGACATCCCGGCGTGGTGCGAGATGCGCGGCCAGGAGTACGAGGGCGAGCACCCGGCGGAGCGGGGCACGGCGTACGTGGTGCGCCGCCGGGCCTGATCGGGATGCCGCCCGCCATTTCCGGCCGGTCGGGTTTGAGGACGGACACTCCGCCCCCCGGACCATGCCGGGCAGACCGCCCGGGGGTCCGGGGGCGAAGCCCCCGGTTACGGGAAGGGGCGGGGTGGGGAAAGCCCGCGCAGCGGCACCCCCACCCGGAACCTCAAACGCCGGACGGGCTGGAAGTGGCCGGTGCCCCTCCAGCCCGGCCCGCGCGTCCGTCCTCGAACGCCGGACGGGCTCAAGGCGCCCGGTGTTACGACAGGTGCTCCTGGACCTCGGCGGCGGCGTCGTGGCCGTAGGCCTTGGTGAAGCGGTCCATGAAGTGGGCGCGGCGGAGCGTGTACTCCTGGGTGCCCAGGGTCTCGATGACCAGGGTCGCGAGCATGCAGCCGACCTGCGCGGCGCGCTCGAGGCTCACGCCCCACGACAGGCCCGAGAGGAAGCCCGCGCGGAAGGCGTCGCCGACACCCGTCGGGTCGACCTTGGAGTCCTCCTCCGGGCAGCCGACCTCGATGCTCTCCTCGCCCGCCCGCTCGATGCGCACACCGCGCGAGCCGAGCGTGGTGACCCGGTGGCCGACGCGGGCCAGGATCTCCTCGTCCGTCCAGCCCGTCTTGGACTCGATGAGGCCCTTCTCGTACTCGTTGGAGAAGAGGTACGTCGCCCCGTCCAGCAGTATCCGGATCTCGTCACCGTTCATCCGCGCGATCTGCTGCGAGAAGTCCGCCGCGAACGGGATCCCCCGCGAGCGGCACTCCTCGGTGTGCCGCAGCATCGCCTCCGGATCGTCGGCGCCGATCAGCACCAGGTCGAGACCGCCGACCCGGTCCGCGACCGACTTCAGCTCGATCTGCCGGGCCTCGCTCATCGCTCCGGTGTAGAAGGAGCCGATCTGGTTGTGGTCCGCGTCCGTCGTGCAGACGAAGCGCGCGGTGTGCAGTACCTCGGAGATCCGTACGGACGACGTGTCGACGCCGTGCCGGTCAAGCCACGCGCGGTACTCGTCGAAGTCCGCGCCGGCCGCTCCCACCAGGATCGGGCGGGTGCCGAGCTGGCCCATGCCGAAGCAGATGTTGGCGCCGACCCCTCCCCTGCGCACATCGAGGTTGTCGACCAGGAAGGAGAGGGAGACCGTGTGCAGCTGGTCCGCGACCAGCTGGTCGGCGAAGCGGCCGGGGAAGGTCATGAGGTGGTCGGTTGCGATGGAGCCGGTGACTGCGATTCGCACGGCGAGGTGCTCCTGGAGGGGAGGCGAGATGGACAGTTAACGCTACCGGTTTCCACGAGCTCCGCTGAAGTGCGGAAACTACCCGATAGTAGGTCTTTTTCGGCCGCTCAACCCTGCGTACGGTGCCCGTATGCCCAAGCACATCGCCCCGCGTGACCTGCGGGACACCGAGATCAGCCTCGCCGACCTGCGGGGCGACAGCGCACGGATGGCCCCGCACTGGGCGGTCCCGCCGGTCGCGGCGGCCGCGCCCGTGCCACCGTCGCTGATCCATGGCGTGGTCGTGCCCCCCGCATCCGCCCGGCTGGTCGGTGCCATGTCCCTGTACGGCGACTGACGGCGTAGGCGGGAACCGCACGCTCCTCCGACCCGTCACAGGGGTGTCCCCCGTTACGGGTCCGAAGGAGCGATGCGGTGAACAGCACGGAGCGGCCCCTCAAGACCGCCGACGGCCCGCGCCGGCGGCGTTACCCGCTGACCATCGCCTCGGTGGCCACGGCGGTTCTGCTCGCCGGGGGTGGCGGTGCGTACTGGGCCACCACAGCGTCCGACGGCGGCGCCGCGTCGCCGGGTGCGGGCCGAACCCCGCCGCCTCCGCCGCTCGCCCTGGACGGCCACTCGGAGACCGGCCCGCCCCCCGGGATCGCCCCTGGCGAGCCCGACCCGAACGGGCCGGAGTACCGGTTCGACGGCAAGCTCCCGGACGGCCCCGACTCCGCCCCGGTGTACCGCGCGAGCGGGACGGTCGGCGCGGCCGAGGTCACCCGGCTGGCCGCGGCCCTCGGGGTGGCGGGCAGCCCGCGCGCGGTCGGCGACGTATGGAAGATCGGCGCGGAGAAGGACTCCGGCGGGCCGATGCTCCAGGTGAACCGGCAGGCTCCGGGCACCTGGTCGTTCGCCAGGTTCGGCCCCTCGCCCAAGGGCGACGACTGCACCAAGGTCAAGCCCTGTCCGGGCGGGGGCGTCCCGGACCCCGGCACGAGCGGCGACTCGGCCTTCCCGGCGGTGAGCGAGGAGGCCGCGAAGAAGGCGGCCGCTCCTGTGCTGGCGGCGGTGGGCCAGAGCGACGCCCGGCTGGACGCCGCCCAGACGATGGGGGCGGTCCGGGTGGTGAACGCCGATCCGATGGTCGGCGGACTGCCGACGTTCGGCTGGTCGACCGGGATCCAGGTCGGCAGCGACGGCCAGGTGGTCGGCGGCAGCGGGCAGCTGGCGAAGCCGGTGAAGGGCGCGGAGTATCCGGTGATCGGCGCGGACGAGGCGCTGAAGCAGCTGAACGAGGCCCGGGACAGCGGTCCGATCGGCATCGGCGGCTGCGCGACTCCCGTACCGGCGGACAAGCCGGCGGACAAGCCGGCCGCGCCGTGCGAGCCGGGGCCCGGCACGCCGCAGTCCGGCGCCCCGAAGCCGGTGGCGATCAGCAAGGCGGTCTTCGGGCTCGCGGTGCACTCCGTGGACGGCCGGCCCGCGCTCGTACCGTCCTGGCTGTTCCAGGTGGACCCGGAGGGCGACGCCCTGCCGTTCACCATCACCCACCCCGCGGTGGCTCCCGAGCATCTGAAGCCGGCGCCTTCGGTGCCGCCGACGAAGCGGCTGCCGTCGCCGGACCCGACCCGGCTGCCGGAGACGTCCGTACGGAGTGTCGAGTCCTACACCGTCGAGAACGGCGGGCGGACGCTGGCCCTGCACTTCTGGGGCGGGGTGTGCAGCGACTACTCGGCCGAGGCGGAGGAGAGCACCGGCCAGGTGAAGGTGCGGATCATCGAGTCGCGGCCCGATCCGGGGAGGGTCTGCATCATGATCGCCAAGGAACTCACGGAGAAAGTGACGCTGGACACGCCGCTCGGTGGCCGCCCGGTCGTCGACGCGCAGAGCGGGGACCGTGTGCCCCGTACGTGAGCGGTCACGCATACGCCGAGGGCGGCGGCCCCGACCATGTCGGGGCCGCCGCCCTCGGCGTGGAAGCGACTTAGCTGAAGGAGTCGCCGCAGGCGCAGGAACCCGTCGCGTTCGGGTTGTCGATCGTGAAGCCCTGCTTCTCGATCGTGTCCACGAAGTCGATCGATGCGCCGCCCAGGTACGGAGCGCTCATGCGGTCCGTGACGACCTTCACGCCACCGAAGTCCTTGACGACGTCGCCGTCGAGCGAGCGCTCGTCGAAGAACAGCTGGTACCGCAGGCCGGAGCAGCCGCCGGGCTGAACCGCGACGCGCAGCGCCAGGTCGTCCCGGCCTTCCTGCTCCAGCAGGGCCTTGACCTTGGCGGCGGCGGCGTCGGACAGGAGGATGCCGTCGCTCACGGTGGTGGTCTCGTCCGATACGGACATCTGCTTCTCTCCCGGGTTGTACGGAGACTGCTTGCCGACGGTTGCAACCGGCCGGGTCCCGGATTCATTCCGGGCGAGCCCTAGTCTTTCCCCTTCATGCTCGCACACGCGCTCCCGTCAGGGCATCGACCTGTGGACAGCAGGTGTACATGACGGCGCCCGGGAATTGCGTCACATCGACGCTATGGACATCGTCAAAGTGACGTGAAGCAGTTATGATAGATAGCGTCAAATAGACGAAAAGCCTCCGGTGCAAGCACCGGCTCCACTGGAGCGGCTGACGCCGCGCTCATGGTCAGAGAAGAGAAAGGGTGCGTGACGTGACCACCGCCCAACCCCTGGATGTCCAGCCGACGCCCCTCGCCCTGCTGCTGCTCGGCCGCGAGGCCGACCCCAAGAGCGAGCGCGGCGTCGAGTGCCCCGGTGATCTCCCCTCCCCGTCCGACCCGGACCTGGTGGAGCGCGCCCGCGCGGCCAAGGAGAAGCTCGGGAACAAGGTCTTCGTGCTCGGTCACCACTACCAGCGCGACGAGGTCATCCAGTTCGCGGACGTCACCGGCGACTCCTTCAAGCTCGCCAAGGACGCGGCGGCCCGGCCGGAGGCCGAGTACATCGTCTTCTGCGGCGTGCACTTCATGGCCGAGTCGGCGGACATCCTGACCACCGACGCCCAGAAGGTCGTCCTCCCCGACCTCGCCGCCGGCTGCTCGATGGCCGACATGGCGACGGCGGAGCAGGTCGCCGAGTGCTGGGACGTGCTCACCGAAGCCGGGATCGCCGATGTGACGGTCCCGGTCTCGTACATGAACTCCTCCGCCGACATCAAGGCCTTCACCGGCAAGCACGGCGGCACGATCTGTACGTCCTCGAACGCGAAGCGCGCGCTGGACTGGGCCTTCGAGCAGGGCGAGAAGGTCCTTTTCCTGCCGGACCAGCACCTCGGCCGGAACACCGCGGTCCGCGACATGGGGATGTCCCTGGACGACTGCGTCGTCTACAACCCGCACAAGCCGAACGGCGGGCTCACCGCCGATGAGCTGCGCGGCGCGAAGATGATCCTGTGGCGGGGCCACTGCTCGGTGCACGGCCGCTTCTCGCTGGACTCCGTGAACGACGTGCGCGAGCGCATCCCGGGCGTGAACGTGCTCGTCCACCCCGAGTGCAAGCACGAGGTCGTCGCCGCGGCGGACTACGTCGGCTCGACGGAGTACATCATCAAGGCGCTCGAGGCGGCGCCGGCCGGGTCCAAGTGGGCGATCGGTACCGAGCTCAACCTGGTGCGACGGCTGGCGAATCGTTTCGCGGACGAGGGCAAGGAGATCGCCTTCCTCGACAAGACGGTCTGCTTCTGCTCCACGATGAACCGGATCGACCTGCCGCATCTGGTGTGGGCGCTGGAGTCTCTGGCGGAGGGGAACCTGGTGAACCAGATCCAGGTCGACCGCGAGACGGAGAGCTTCGCGAAGCTGGCCCTCGAGCGCATGCTGGCGCTTCCGTAACGGGGGCGTTGCCCCCGTTGACCCCCGTCGCCCCCGACGCGCGGCCCTGCCTTGCGCGCCGGGGGCGACGTGCGTCTGACGCTGCGCGTGGTACCGGTGGGGCGTCCGGTGTGCGCGGTACCGGGCGCGCGTCCGGTGTGGGCGGTGCCGGGCGCGCGTCCGGTGTGGGCGGTGCCGGGCGCGCGTCTGGTGTGCGCGGTACCGGGTCGGCACCCGGTGTGTCCGTCCTCAAGCGCCGGACGGGCTTGGTGCGGCTGCTGTGGGTGGGTGGTGGTGCGGGGCCCCTCCGGGCTCGCCTCCTCGGAAAT
>NZ_JBSFHO010000015.1:0-181550 GCF_053597075.1 Streptomyces sp. NPDC001514 | reverse complement strand
CGTCGTCAGCGAATTCGGCCACCCGCTCAGCGGCACGGTCGCCGACAAGGCCCAGCCGCGCCGCCTCCCCTCGCGTGCGCCGAGCGGTCCGCAGCGCATCCCAGGTCAGGATCGTCAACGCCAGCCAGACCAGCGAGAATCCGGCCCACCGCTCGGCCGGCATGGCCTCATGGAAGTAGACGACACCCAGCAGGAACTGGAACACCGGCGCCAGATACTGGAGCAGCCCCAGCGTCGACAGCGGCACCCGTATCGCCGCCGCTCCGAAGCACACCAGGGGAGCGGCGGTGACCACGCCCGTCGCCGCCAGCAGGGCCGCATGACCCGCCCCCGCCGTGCCGAACGTGGCCGACCCCTGCGCCCCCAGCCACACCAGATAGCCGAGCGCCGGCAGGAACTGCACCGCCGTCTCCGCCGCCAGCGACTCCAGGCCCCCGATGTTGATCTTCTTTTTGATCAGTCCGTAGACCGCGAAGGAGAACGCCAGGATCAGCGAGATCCACGGCGGACAGCCGTACCCCACCGTCAGCACCAGCACCGCCGCGAAGCCGATGCCGACCGCCGCCCACTGCGCGGGCCGCAGTCGCTCCTTCAGCAGCAGCACGCCCATGGCGATGGTGACCAGCGGATTGATGAAGTAGCCGAGCGACGCCTCGACCACCTGACCTGCGTTGACGGCCCAGATGTAGACGCCCCAGTTGACCGTGATCACCGTCGCGGCGACGGCGATCAGGCCGAGCTTGCGGGGCTCCCGCAGCAGCCCGGGTATCCAGGCCCAGCGGCGCAGCGCCAGCAGCGCGACCGCCACCACGGCCAGGGACCAGACCATGCGGTGGGCGAGGATCTCGGCGGCGTCGGCCGGCTTCAGCAGCGGCCAGAAGAGCGGGACCAGACCCCACATGCCGTAGGCGCCGATCCCGTACAGCAGTCCTGCCCGCTGTTCGCTGTCCTTCACTGGCCCTCCAGCCGCCCTGCGCCACGCTGCCCTGGGTCCCGTCCGGCCTGATGGGCCGGACAGGTCCTGGTCGAAGGTAGCGCCGGGCAGGGCCGACTGTCATGCCCGTATCCACAATACGGTCATTACTGCTGCGCGAGGGCCACGGCGACCGTGTCCGCGAGCGGCGTCGTCGGCCGGCCGATCAGCCGGCCGAGGTCGCCGCTCGTGCGGGCGAGCAGTCCGCGCTCGATCGCCTTGTCCACGTCGACGAGGATCGCGGCGAAGCCCTCGGGGAGACCCGCGCCGGTCAGGATCTGCTGGTGGACCTCGGCGGGGACGTTGTTGTACGCGATGTCCTTGCCGGTCTGCTTCGCGATCTCGGCCGCGTACTCGGCGAGCGACCAGGCCGTGTCCCCGCTGAGCTCGTACGCCCGGCCGAGGTGGCCGTCGCCGGTCAGTACGGCCGCCGCGGCGGCCGCGTAGTCGGCGCGGGCGGCGGCCGCGACCCGGCCCGCACCGGCGTTGGCGACGACCGCGCCGTGCTCCAGCACCGGAGCGAGATTGCCCGTGTAGTTCTCGGTGTACCAGCCGTTGCGCAGGAAGGTGTACGGAAGGCCGGAGTCGAGGATCGCCTGCTCGGTGGCCTTGTGCTCGTCGGCCAGCCGGAAGTCGGCCTCGGGCCCGCCGAGTACGCCGGTGTACGCGAGCTGGGCGACCCCGGCCGCCTTCGCCGCGTCGATCACGGCCTGGTGCTGCTGCACCCGCCGGCCGACCTCGTTCCCGGAGATCAGCAGCACCCGGTCACCCTGCTTGAAGGCGCCGACGAGCGTCTCGGGCGCCGAGTAGTCGGCGATGCGGAGCTCGACGCCCTGCTCGGCGAGGCCGGCGGCCTTCTCCTTGCTGCGTACGACCGCGGCGATGTCTCCGACGGGGGTGCTGACGGCGAGGAGCTGCTCGATGACGAGGCGGCCGAGATGCCCGGTGGCTCCGGTGACGACGATGCTCATGGGGGATTTCTCCGTTTCGTAGGGGCTCGACACTCACCCTACGGCTGGTGCTAACTATCAGAAAGTACCCACTTTCGCGTAAGGTACTGGCGTGAGCGTAAGTGCAAGGCATGATGTGAACCGGACGATGTGCCCGTCCCGGCTCGTTCTCGAACACGTCACCAGCCGCTGGGGCGTCCTCGTCCTCGCGGCGCTGCTGGACCGCTCGCACCGCTTCAGCGAGCTGCGCCGCGCGATCGACGGGGTCAGCGAGAAGATGCTGGCGCAGACACTCCAGACGCTGGAGCGCGACGGCTTCGTGCACCGCGACGCCAAGCCCGTCATCCCGCCGCGCGTGGACTACTCCCTGACCCCGCTCGGCAGGGAGGCCGCCGAGCAGGTGTGGGCGCTGGCCCGCTGGAGCGAGCGGCGCGTCCCGGACGTGGAGCGGGCGCGGGAGGCGTACGACGAAGCCCGGGCCTCCTAGGGAAGGAGCCCGGGCTTCGGGAGCAGGACCTCGGCGGACGCTACGGGCTGACCCGTAGGCCCGGTCGGGTCGTCAGCCTGTACCGGTCAGCCGACGACGGTCCAGGTGTCGTTGCCGGCCAGCAGCGCGGCCAGGTCGCCCTTGCCGTTCTGCTCGATCGCGGCGTCGAGCTGGTCGGCCATCTGGGTGTCGTAGACCGGCCGCTCGACGCTGCGGAACACGCCGATGGGCGTGTTGTGCAACGTGTCCGGGTCGGCCAGCCGGGACAGCGCGAAAGCGGTGGTCGGGCTGGAGCTGTGCGCGTCGTGGACGAGGATCCGCGACTCGTTCTCCGGAGTGACCGCGACGACCTTCAGATCGCCGGTCGCCTCGTCCCGGACGACACCCTTCACACCGTCCGCGCCGAAGCGGATCGGCTCGCCGTGCTCCAGGCGGATCACGGCCTCCTCGGCCTGCTGCTTGTCCTTGAGGACGTCGAAGGCGCCGTCGTTGAAGATGTTGCAGTTCTGGTAGATCTCCACCAGCGCCGTGCCCGGGTGGTCGGCGGCGGCGCGCAGCACCTCGGTGAGGTGCTTGCGGTCGGAGTCGACCGTACGGGCGACGAAGGAGGCCTCGGCGCCGATCGCCAGCGACACCGGGTTGAAGGGCGCGTCGAGCGAGCCCATCGGCGTCGACTTGGTGATCTTGCCGACCTCGGAGGTCGGGCTGTACTGGCCCTTGGTCAGGCCGTAGATCCTGTTGTTGAAGAGCAGGATCTTGAGGTTGACGTTGCGCCGCAGGGCGTGGATCAGGTGGTTGCCGCCGATCGAGAGGGCATCGCCGTCGCCGGTGACGACCCAGACGCTCAGATCGCGGCGCGAGGAGGCGAGTCCGGTCGCGATGGCGGGGGCGCGGCCGTGGATCGAGTGCATCCCGTACGTGTTCATGTAGTACGGGAAGCGGGAGGAGCAGCCGATGCCGGAGACGAAGACGATGTTCTCCTTCGCCAGGCCGAGCTCGGGCATGAAGCCCTGCACGGCGGCGAGGATCGCGTAGTCACCGCAGCCGGGGCACCAGCGGACCTCCTGATCCGACTTGAAGTCCTTCATCGACTGCTTGGCCTCGGCCTTCGGAACCAGGGACAGCAAAGTGGACGCTGTCTCAGTCATTGATGGCCTCCTTGAGAGCCGTGGCCAGCTGCTCGGCCTTGAACGGCATGCCGTTGACCTGGTTGTAGGACTGCGCGTCGACCAGGAATCTCGCCCGGATCAGGCCGGCGAGCTGGCCGAGGTTCATCTCCGGCACCACTACCTTGTCGTAACGCTTCAGGACCTCGCCCAGATTCCGCGGGAACGGGTTGAGGTGGCGCAGATGTGCCTGCGCGATGGGGAGGCCGGCGATCCGCAGCCGGCGCACGGCGGCGGTGATCGGCCCGTACGTCGAGCCCCAGCCCAGCACGAGCGTGCGGGCGCCGTCCGGGTCGTCCACCTCGAGGTCCGGCACCTGGATGCCGTCGACCTTGGCCTGGCGGACGCGGACCATGAAGTCGTGGTTGGCCGGGTCGTAGGAGATGTTGCCCGTCCCGTCCTGCTTCTCGATGCCGCCGATCCGGTGCTCCAGGCCCGGGGTGCCGGGCAGCGCCCAGGGGCGGGCCAGCGTCTGCGGGTCCCGCTTGTACGGCCAGAAGACCTCGGTGCCGTCCTCCGTGGTGTGGTTCGGCCCGGTGGCGAACTGCACCCGCAGATCGGGGAGTTCGTCCACGTCCGGGATCCGCCACGGCTCGCTGCCGTTGGCCAGGTAGCCGTCGGACAGGAGGAACACCGGGGTGCGGTACGTCAGCGCGATCCGGGCCGCCTCCAGCGCCGCGTCGAAGCAGTCCGCGGGGGTCTTCGGGGCCACGATCGGGACCGGGGCCTCGCCGTTGCGCCCGTACATCGCCTGCAGCAGGTCGGCCTGCTCGGTCTTGGTGGGCAGACCGGTCGACGGGCCGCCGCGCTGGATGTCCACGATCAGCAGCGGCAGCTCCAGCGAGACCGCCAGGCCGATCGTCTCGGACTTCAGCGCCACACCCGGGCCGGAGGTCGTCGTCACGGCCAGGGAGCCGCCGAAGGCCGCGCCGAGCGCCGCGCCGATGCCCGCGATCTCGTCCTCGGCCTGGAAGGTCCGCACACCGAAGTTCTTGTGCTTGGACAGCTCGTGCAGGATGTCCGAGGCCGGCGTGATGGGGTACGAGCCCAGGTAGAGCGGCAGATCCGCCTGCTGGGACGCGGCGACCAGGCCGTACGAAAGCGCCAGGTTCCCGGAGATGTTGCGGTACGTGCCCGTCGGGAAGGCCGTGACGGCGGGGGCGACCTCGTAGGAGACGGCGAAGTCCTCGGTGGTCTCGCCGAAGTTCCAGCCGGCCCGGAAGGCCGCCACATTCGCCTCGGCGATCTCCGGCTTCTTGGCGAACTTGGCGCGCAGGAACTTCTCGGTGCCCTCGGTCGGCCGGTGGTACATCCAGCTCAGCAGACCCAGCGCGAACATGTTCTTGGAGCGCTCGGCCTCCTTGCGGGAGAGCCCGAACTCCTTCAGCGCTTCGATCGTCAGCGTCGTCAGCGGGATCGGGTGGACGTTGTAGCCGTCCAGCGAGCCGTCCTCGAGCGGGGAGGCGTCGTAGCCGACCTTGGCCATGGCGCGCTTGGCGAACTCGTCCGTGTTGACGATGATCTCGCCGCCGCGCGGCACATCGCCGATGTTCGCCTTCAGCGCGGCAGGATTCATCGCGACCAGGACGTTCGGCGCGTCACCGGGGGTGAGGATGTCGTGGTCGGCGAAGTGGAGCTGGAACGAGGAGACACCCGGCAGGGTGCCTGCGGGCGCGCGAATCTCGGCCGGGAAGTTCGGGAGCGTGGACAGGTCGTTGCCGAACGACGCCGTCTCCGACGTGAAACGGTCACCTGTCAGCTGCATACCGTCACCGGAGTCACCGGCGAACCGGATGATCACCCGGTCCAGACGGCGGACCTCCTTGTCGCCGGGGGGCCTGCGCTGTCCCCCGAGCAGGGTCTCACCGGTCTCGTCTGCCTCGTCTGTGTGCTCGGCTGGGCTACTGACCTGGCTGGTCACTGAACTGGACCTCCTTCGAGGCGGCTGGGCTGCGGCCGGCTCACCGGTCGCTCCAAGGTCAACCCTACGTCGGTAAGGGTGGCCTTCCCTGGATCGCTCACATACTGGACGTCGATCTGAGACATCCCGATGCCCTGGTTTGCCATGTTCTGTTCGCCCCCCGGGTCCTTTCTGTAAGACGCTCCCGGCTGCACCTTCGGTTCTGTGCCCGACTCGCCTGACAGGGTGTCAGGTGATCATGAATTGAGGTAGGTCAGCACGGCCAGAACACGCCGATGATCCCCGTCGCTGGGGGAGAGTCCGAGCTTCAGGAAGATGTTGCTCACGTGCTTCTCCACCGCTCCGTCGCTCACGACCAGCTGTTTCGCGATCGCCGAGTTCGTCCGGCCCTCCGCCATCAGACCGAGGACCTCCCGCTCGCGCGGCGTCAGCCCGGCCAGGACGTCCTGCTTACGGCTGCGGCCCAGCAGCTGCGCCACCACCTCCGGGTCCAGCGCGGTGCCGCCCCGGGCCACCCGGACGACGGCGTCCACGAACTCCCGGACCTCGGCGACCCGGTCCTTCAGCAGATAGCCCACGCCCCGGCTGTTCCCGGCGAGCAGCTCGGTGGCGTACTGCTCCTCGACGTACTGCGACAGCACCAGCACCCCTATCCCGGGGTGATCGCGGCGCAGCCGGACGGCCGCGCGAACCCCCTCGTCGGTGTGCGTCGGCGGCATCCTCACATCGGCGACCACGACATCCGGCGGCGTGTCCTGCGCCGCGAGCTCCCCGACCGTCTTGATCAACGCGTCGGCATCCCCCACGCCGGCGACCACGTCGTGCCCGCGGTCGGTCAGCAGCCGGGTCAGGCCTTCCCGAAGCAGTACCGAGTCCTCGGCGATGACCACCCGCACCCTGTCCTCCACGACCAGCAGCCCCCATATGTCGTTCTACGTCCCGCCCCTGCACCTCCAGCATCCCAGCATCGGCACCCGGGCGCGCTCACCCACGCGTAATCCATGCCTGGCGTGGCGGCACGGTCTGCCCGGTGTCATGGCGCGCTGCTCCCCGTACGACGGTGCGCGGAGGCCACGGTGCGGGCGCGTGGGCGCGCGCGTACGGCGCGGGCTCAGGCCTTCGGCCGTGCGCGCCGCGCCGTCCACGCGTATCCGTCCACGCGTATCCGTACACCGTCATGCGCCGAGCGCCTGCAGGTCAGACGGCCCGCCAGGGCAGTTCTGCCGTGACGACCGTCGGCCCGCCGGGCGGCGAGTCGACGAGGAGAATCCCGTCGACCGCGTCGAGCCGCTCGGCCAGCCCCGCCAGGCCGCTGCCGGCCGACACCTCGGCGCCGCCCCGCCCGTCGTCCCTGACCTGCAGCATCAGCCGCTCCTGCGCCCGCCACACATCGACGGACGCCTGGCGCGCCTGCGCGTGCTTGCTGATGTTCTGCAGCAACTCGGAGACCGTGAAGTAGGCGATGCCCTCGATCGCCGGGACCGGGCGGGCCGGTAGGTCCACCTCCACCCGGACCGGAACCGTGCAGCGGGAGGCCACGGCGGACAGGGCCGCGTCCAGGCCTCGGTCGGTGAGCACGGCCGGATGTATGCCGCGCGCCAGGTCGCGCAGCTCCTGGAGCGCCGTCTTCACCTCTCCGTGCGCTTCCTCCACCATCCGCGCGGCCGCCTGCGGGTCCTCCTGGAGCTTCTCCTTGGCCAGGCCCAGGTCCATCGCCAGAGCCACGAGCCGGGCCTGCGCCCCGTCGTGCAGATCGCGCTCGATGCGCCGCAGGTCGGCGGCCGCCGTGTCCACGACCACGCCCCGGTCCGACTCCAGCTCCACCACGCGGCCCTCCAGCCGGGACGGGCCCAGCAGGCCCGTGACCAGCAGCCGGTCCACGGTGGCGAGCCCTCGGACGATCCACGGGGTCACCAGGACCAGCAGCAGGCCCGTCGCGCTGGTCACGGCGAGCTCGAAGGGGGAGTCGAGGTAGACGTTGTGCGTCCCGTCGCCGTACAGCTGGAGCCCGTCCACACCGACGTACACCGGGAACACCCAGTGCCAGAGCGGATACGTGGCGAAGCCCCAGCCGTATGCCCAGAAGGGAAGCGCGACGCAGAACGCGAACACCGCCCACGGCAGATGCAGCAGTGCGTAGAGCAGGTGCCGCCAGGACACCCCGCTCTTCAGCATCGTGCCGATCCACGCCATCGCCCCGCCCCTCCGGGGCCGGACCGGGGCGGGGTCGGCGATGTCGAGGCGGAGAAGGGCTCGCGCCCGCGCCCGCTCCAGCGTGCCGAAGCCGCGGCACATGGCCAGGGTGGCGGCCAGGACCGGAATGCCGAGGAAGGTGACCACCAAGCCGCTGCCGGCCGCCGCGAAGGAGACGGCGAGGGAGAAGAAGACGACGCTGAGCGGCAGACTCAGCATGAGATAGCCGAACTCGCGCCAGCTGCGGGCCTCGAACGGCGCGCGCAGCGCCTGGGGAAGCCGGTGGAGCCGGGTCGCCGGTTCCGTTCCGAATGCTGTGGCCATCGTGGTCGTCCGTTTCTGCTCGTCTGCTGCGCAGCGGCGGCGTGGTGGCTGGGCAGCGGCTGCACGTGGTGGCTGCTCGTCTGCTGCGCCCCGGGATGCTCGCTCCCATGCTGCTGAGCGCGCGAACACGGCACCATGCAGCCGGTATCCCTCTTGGAGGGGGGTTTTCCCTACCTGGCACCGGGCGCGGGCTGCCGCGCCGCGGGCACCCGGTCGCGCCAGGGCAGCTCTGCCGTGACGACCGTCGGTCCGCCCGGCGGGGAGTCCACGACGAACAGCCCGTCCACCGCCCCGAGGCGCTCGGCCAGGCCGGCCATCCCCGTACCGCCCTCGGTCGATGCCCCGCCGCGCCCGTCGTCCTGCACCTGGATCAGCAGCCGGTCGTCCCTGCGCCAGACGTCGACGGACGCCTGGCGCGCCTGCGCGTGCTTGCTGACGTTCTGCAGCAGCTCGGAGACCGTGAAGTAGGCGATGCCCTCGATCGCCTCGGCCGGGCGGGCCTTCAGGCCGACGGTGACCTGCACCGGCACGGTGCAGCGGGAGGCGACGGCGGACAGGGCGGCGTCGAGGCCGCGGTCGGTGAGGACGGCCGGGTGGATGCCGCGCGCCAGATCCCTCAGCTCCTGCAGCGCCAGCTTCACCTCGCCGTGCGCCTCGTCGACCATCGCTGCGACGGTTTCGTCGGCCTGGCCCTCCAGCAGCTTCTCCTTGGCCAGACCGAGCCCCATGGCGAGGGCGACCAGCCGGGCCTGCGCCCCGTCGTGCAGATCGCGCTCGATGCGCCGTAGATCGGCGGCCGCCGTGTCCACGACCACGCCCCGGTCCGACTCGAGCTCGGCTATCCGGCGCTCCAGCTCGTCGGACGGCGAGAGCAGCCCGCGCACCAGGGCCCGGTCGACGTTCGCCATCCCCCGTGCCACGTACGGCAGCACGGGCCAGAAGACGAACAGTCCCGTCAGAGTGATGACGAAGCCGAGCACGCCCCACGGCAGCCGTATGAACGCGTACAGCACGGACCGCCAGGCCACCGGGTCCTTCAGCCCGGTCCACATCCGGCCGAGGAAGCTGTCGCCGGGGCGGCGCGGGAGCGGGCTCGGCTCGTCCACCCGTACCCCGAGCAGCCCGCGCGCCCGTGCCCGCTCCCACCTGCCCAGCAGCCGCGATCCGGCCAGACCGCCGGCGAGGAGAGGCAGACCGATGACCGTGACCGAAAGCGCCGCACCGGTCGCCACCATGAAAACCGTGTAAACAAATCCGAGAAGCGCGCACGGCAGACCGGAGAGGAGATACGCGATCTCCTTCCAGGTGTGCCGGCCGTACGCGAACTGGACGGGCGGCGGCCCTTCGTTCTCCATGGCGCTGGCATCCTCCACGGCGGCGCTGGCATCGCTGGTCACGGTCATGCGCCCCAGCCTGCCGGGTCGCATCCCCGCACGCCATGGGGTATGTGGGTGGGGCGAAGTAGGGATATCCCCACCCCTGGAGCGCCTGACGATCGCCCGATCCTGACCAATGCGTGACACAGCTGCTTACCCTGCCCTTAGCAGGGCCTAGACTCCCGTGCGAAAGGATCGTCGAACCAGATCGTCGAACGAATCGTCGAACACCGGGGCAGGGAGCGAGGGACGGACGTGCCGGAACCCACCGAACCGACCGTACTCGCGGCCGACTACTTCCAGAGCTACTCGGTCGTCGGGCTGCTCGCCGTGATCGGAGTCCTCTTCGTCGCGGTGGCCTTCGGCGCGGGCCGCCTGCTGCGGCCGGTCGTGCCGACCCCCGAGAAGCTGCTCACGTACGAATGCGGAGTCGACCCCGTGGGGGAGGGCTGGGCCCACACCCAGGTCCGCTACTACGTCTACGCCTTCCTCTACGTGATCTTCGCTGTCGACTCGATCTTCCTGTTCCCGTGGGCGACGGTCTTCGCCGCCGCCGGATACGGGGCGACGACGCTCGTGGAGATGTTCATCTTCCTCGGCTTCCTGGCCGTGGGACTGCTCTACGCATGGAAGAAGGGCGTCCTGGCATGGACGTGACCCCGCAGATCCCCGAGCCCGTGCTGCTTCCGGAACCGAAGCGGCTGGGCGCCCTCGCCCGGCTCGCTCCCGAGCCGATGAAGGTGGTCCTGAACTGGGGCCGCCGATACAGCCTCTGGGTCTTCAACTTCGGGCTCGCCTGCTGCGCGATCGAGTTCATCGCCGCGTCGATGTCCCGGCACGACTTCATCCGGCTCGGCGTGATCCCCTTCGCGCCCGGCCCGCGCCAGGCCGACCTGATGGTCGTCTCGGGCACCGTGACCGACAAGATGGCGCCGGCGGTGAAGCGGCTGTACGAGCAGATGCCCGAGCCGAAGTACGTCATCTCCTTCGGCGCCTGCTCGAACTGCGGCGGGCCCTACTGGGACTCGTACTCCGTGACCAAGGGCGTCGACCAGATCATCCCCGTCGATGTGTACGTCCCGGGCTGCCCGCCGCGGCCCGAGGCGCTGCTCCAGGGGATCCTCAAGCTCCAGGAGAAGATCGCGCGCGAGTCGCTGGGCGAGCGCTACGGCTCCGCCCCGGGCCGTGCCTCCGTGAGCGAACTCCGCAGTGGCCTGGTCACCCCGCCTCCCGCCCCGGAGGCGTCGTCGGATGCCTCCCCGGTCTCCCCGGGAGCCGCTTCGTGACTGCCTTCGACATCGACGTCGCCGAGCGCTTCGGACCGGACGCCACCGCCGAGGCGGCGTACGACGTGCTGACCGTGGACGTGCCCGCGGCCGGCTGGCTCGACGCGCTGCGCACCGCCCGCGACGAGCTCGGCTGCACCTATTTCGACTGGCTGAGCGCCGTCGACGAGCCGGGCACGGGCTTCCGTGTCTGCGCGCACGTCGTCGCGCTGCCGGATGCGGGGGCAGGGGCGGAGGTGCGCCGCCTTCTGCTCCGTACGACGGTCCCGCACGACGCCCCGGCCCTCCCGACGGCGGTCGGCGTCTATGCGGGCGCGGCCTGGCACGAGCGTGAGACGTACGAGATGTTCGGCGTCTCCTTCACCGATCACCCGCACCTGGTTCCGCTGCTGCTCCCGGAGGGCTTCGAAGGCCACCCGCTGCGCAAGGACTTCGTCCTGGCGGCCCGCGTCGCCAAGGCCTGGCCCGGCGCGAAGGAGCCGGGGGAGTCCGAGCACGGCGGCCCGAAGCGCCGCCAGATGCTCCCGCCCGGTGTCCCCGACCCGAACGAGTGGGGCCCGCTCAAGGGCCAGCTCCCCCCTGCCCCGGCCCGTCCGGCCCGCACCCCCCGCGCCGCGGGTGAGCGGCCGCCGCGCCGCACCCGCAGCGTGACGGAGGGCTCCGCGAGCCAGGCTCCTGAGACGGCGGAAGCACCTGCGGCCCCGGCCCGCCGCGCCCGCACCGCTACGGAGGGCTCCGTGAGCCGGCGGCCGCCGGCCGCCGAGCCCGTGGCGTCGGTTGAGGCACCGTCGGCTCCTGAGCCGCCCACCGCGCGCCCGGCCCGGCGCGCGCGCAGCGCGAGCGAAGGCTCGGCGACGCAGCGCGAGGCGGGGACCGACGCCGCATCGGAAACCGCGGCCCCGGCCGCGCGCCCCCGCAGCGCCGACGCCCCCTGGCACCACGCCCGCCCGGCATTCGACGCCGCCGAGGCCAAAACCGAGCCGGAGGCCGAGCCCAAGCACGAGCCGGGGGCTGAACCCAAACCCGAGCCCGCGTCAGGGGCTCAGGCGAAGCCCGAGCCGCAGGCGAAGCCCGAGCCCGAGCCCGAGCCGGCGCCTGAGCCGGATACCGAGCCCGAGCCCGCGCCCGAGCCCAGCCCCGAGCGGGCGCCCGCGAATGAAGCGGAGCCCGCGCCCGGCACCACCCCGACCGTCCGTCCGGCGAGCGGGTCCGACGAAGGACCCGGCAACGAGCCGGCCGGCTCCGAAGGAGGCGACCCCGCATGAACGACGCACTCGACGTCGCCCTGCGGCTGGTCGTCATCTTCGCCGTGTTCCTCGTCCTGCCCCTCGTCATCGGGCAGACCGAGCACAAGGTGATGGCCCATATGCAGGGCCGCCTCGGCCCGATGTACGCCGGTGGCTTCCACGGCTGGGCCCAGCTCGTCGCGGACGGCGTGAAGTTCGCGCAGAAGGAGGACGTGGTCCCGGCCAACGCCGACCGCCGCATCTTCCAGCTCGCGCCCGCCGTCGCGCTCCTCCCCTATCTCCTGGTCCTCGTCGCGATCCCGATCGGCCCGAGCGAGGGCGCGGTCGGAATAATCGTCGACGCGGGCATCTTCTTCGTGCTCGCCGTCATGGGCGTCGGCGTGCTCGGCTCGCTCATGGCGGGCTGGGCCTCCGCCAACAAGTTCTCCCTCCTCGGCGGCCTCCGCACCGCCGCTCAGCTCCTCGCCTACGAGCTGCCGATGCTGCTCGCCGCCGCCTCCGTCGCGATGGCGGCCGGCACCGTCTCGCTCCCGGGCATCCTGAACGCCTTCGAGTGGTGGTGGCTGCCCTGGCAGATCGTCGGCGCCCTCGTGTTCTTCGTCGCCGGCCTCGCCGAGCTGCAGCGCCCGCCCTTCGACATGCCGGTCGCCGACTCCGAGATCATCTTCGGCGCGTACACCGAGTACACCGGCCTCCGTTTCGCGCTCTTCCTGCTTGCCGAGTACGCGGGCATCGTCGTGCTCTGCGGTCTCACCACCGTCCTGTTCCTCGGAGGCTGGCACGGCCCGTTCGGGGCCGAGGGCCTCGGCTGGGTCTGGACCCTGCTCAAGACGGCCGTGCTCGCCTTCATCGTGATCTGGCTGCGCGTGACCTATCCGCGGCTGCGTGAGGACCAGCTGCAGAAGCTCGCCTGGACGACGCTCATCCCGCTCGCCCTCGCCCAGATCGCCCTCACCGGCGTCGTGAAGGTGGTGATCCAGTAATGCCGATCCCCGGATCCGGCCTGGCCAAGGGCCTTGCCGTCACGCTTCGCACGATGACGCGGAAGTCCCACACCGCGCAGTACCCGGACGCCCAGCCCGAGCTCCCGCCCCGCACGCGAGGCGTCATCGGCCTGTTCGAGGAGAACTGCACGGTCTGCATGCTCTGCGCCCGTGAGTGCCCCGACTGGTGCATCTACATCGACTCCCACAAGGAGACGGTCCCCGCGGCCACCCCCGGTGGCCGTGAGCGCAGCCGCAATGTCCTCGACCGCTTCGCTATCGACTTCTCGCTCTGCATGTACTGCGGTATCTGCATCGAGGTGTGTCCTTTCGACGCGCTGTTCTGGTCGCCGGAGTTCGAGTACGCGGAGACGGACATCCTCGAGCTCACCCATGAGCGCGACAAGCTCCGCGAGTGGATGTGGACGGTCCCGGAGCCGCCCGCGCTCGACCCGGCCGCGGAGGAGCCCAAGGAGCTCGCCGCCGCCCGCAAGACCGTCGAGAAGCTGGCCGCCGAGAAGCTCGCGGCCGAGCAGGCGGCTGCCGCTGAGCAGGCTGCCGCTGCCGAGGAGACCCAGGAGGGGACGTCGTGAGCCTCGCAGCCGAAGCGAGCGGCTTCCTCTCCCCGACCGGTGTCGAGATCGCGTTCGTCCTCGTCGGTATCGCCACCCTCGCGGCCGCCGCCGTCACGGTCACCACCAGGCAGCTGGTGCACGCCGCCCTCTGGCTGGTCGTGGCGCTGGGCGGTCTCGCCGTCGAGTACCTCCTCCTGACCGCCGAGTTCATCGCCTGGGTCCAGGTGCTGATCTACGTCGGTTCCGTCGTGGTCCTCCTTCTCTTCGGGCTGATGCTCACCAAGGCCCCCATCGGCCGCTCCCCGGACGCCGACTCGGGCAACCGCCCGGCCGCCCTCGCCGTGGCCGTCGCTGCCGCGGCTGCCCTGGTGTGGGTGGTCGTCGACGCCTTCCGCACGACCTGGATCGACCTGGACGGTCCCATACAGGGCTCCACCAGGGTGTCCGGCGAGATTCTGTTCCGGCACTGGGTGCTGCCGTTCGAGGCGCTCTCCGTCCTCCTCCTGGCAGCCCTCGTCGGCGCGATCGTCCTGTCCCGTAAGAGCGGTAAGGAGCAGCGCTGATGCACCTCGCCTACCCCGCCGTGCTCTCCGCCCTGCTCTTCTGCACCGGGCTGTACGGAGTGCTCGCGCGCCGCAACGCGATCCTGGTCCTCATGTCCGTCGAGCTGATGCTCAATGCGGTCAATCTCAACCTGGTCGCCTTCGACGTGTGGCTCCGCGACACCCTGCACACCGGACAGGCCCTCACCCTCTTCACCATCGCCATCGCCGCCGCCGAGATCGGCATCGGCCTGGCGATCGTCCTGATGGTCTACCGCAATCGCGGCACCTCGGACATCGACAAGCTCCGTGACACCGCCGAGGGCGCCAGGGGCGCCGAGGAGGCGGGCGAGCCCGCCCCGGCAGAGAAGGCTGAGGCCACCGCGTGACCACGACGACCCTCGCCGTACTCGTCCCCCTCCTTCCGTTCCTCGGCGCAGCCGCCGGCCTGCTCCTCGGCCGGACCGCACCCGGTTTCGTCCGCCCCCTGGCCGTCCTGCCGACGCTGGCCGCCGCCGTGCTCGCGGCCCTCGTCGCCGTGCGCCAGGGCGGCGGCAAGCCGATCGTCGCGTCCACCCAGCTCACCCCCACCGGCTCGATCCCCATCGACCTCGCCCTGTACCTCGACGGCTTCGCGGTGCTGGTCGCCGTCCTCGTCGGGGTCATCGCGTCATGCGTGCAGATCTACTCGACGGCCTATCTGCGCGACGACCCGCGCTACCCCTCGTACGCGGCGCTCGTCTCCCTCTTCACCTCCGCGATGCTGCTCGTCGTCTACTCCGGCGACCTGATGGTGCTGCTGGTCGGCTGGGAGATCATGGGCATCTGCTCGTACTTCCTGGTCGGGCACTACTGGGAGACGCCCGAGGCGCGCGCGGCCTCCCTGAAGGCCTTCCTGGTCACCAAGCTCGGCGACGTCCCCTTCCTCTTCGGTCTCTTCGCGCTCGCCGTGGACGCCGGAACGTTCCGCATCACCGGAATCCTCGGCGCCGTCGCCGCCGGCGCCATCGACCACCCGACGCTCGTCGCGCTGCTGCTGCTCGCGGGCGTCGCGGGCAAGTCCGCGCAGTTCCCGCTGCACACCTGGCTTCCCGACGCCATGGCGGGCCCCACTCCGGTCTCCGCACTGATCCACGCCGCGACGATGGTCGCCGCCGGTGTGTACTTCGTGGCCCGGCTCCTCCCTGTCTTCGCCGCGTCCGCGACCGCTCTGCTCGTGCTCGCCGTGATGGCCGCCGTCACGATGGTCGGCTCGGCGCTCGCCGCCCTCGCCCAGGACGACATCAAGCGGGTCCTCGCCTACTCGACCATCGGCCAGCTCGGCTACATGTCGGGCGCCCTGGCCGTCGGTGACCGCGGCGCCGCCGTCTTCCACCTCCTTGCGCACGGCGCGTTCAAGGCAGTGCTCTTCCTCGCCGCCGGCGTGATCATCCACGCCGCCGGCACCAACTCGCTGTCCGCCATGTCCCGCATGAGCGGCCTGGCCAGGCGGATCCCCGACGCGTACTGGACGATGACCATCGCCCTGCTCGCGCTCGCCGCCATCCCTCCCTTCGCCGGCTTCTTCTCCAAGGAGGCCGTGCTCGTGGCCGCCGAGCACACCGCTCTCGGCGAGTCCGCGTTCGCCCCGGCCGGGGCGGGCTGGACCGTCCTGGTCGCAGGACTGCTCACCGCCCTCCTCACCGCCGCCTATGCGACCCGCCTGTGGCTGCTTGCGTTCCGCGGCCACGGCGCCGAGGCCCCCGACCACGGCAGGCAGCCCCTCGCCATGAACGCGGTGCTCTGGGTGCTCGCCGTCCCTTCTCTCGGCTTCGGCCTGACAGCGGCGTACCTCGACGACTGGTTCGACGGACGGGCCCTCAGCCCGTCGCTCACCACCGCCGTCCTCGGCACGGGTGTCGCCCTCGTCGGCGGACTGCTCACCTACGGCGCCTGGCGGCACACCACGGCCCTCGCCGCCCGCGCCCGTGCCGGAGCGCCCGCCGTGGAGCAGCCCCAGCTCGTCGCCCACCCCGAAGCCGAGCCCGGCCTGGTAGAGGCGGAGGCCCTGCACATGCCGCACCCGCTGGCCGATCCCGCCGACCCGGGCCGGCTGCTGCTCGGCCCGCTGCACCGCCCCGCGGCCGCCGGCTTCCACCTCGACGCCGTCTACCGCACCCTCTTCGTCCGCCCCGTCCAGGCCGGCGCCGAGCTGGTCCGCTTCCTGGACCGCGAGGTCGTCGACACGTACGTACGCGGCGCAGGGACCGGCACCAACTGGCTGGGATGGCTCGTCCGCCGCGCCCAGACCGGCAATGTGCAGACCTACCTCAGCGCCCTGCTGGCCGGCTCCGTCGTCCTGGCGATCGCCGCCGTACTCGTCGCCGCCGGAGTGTGAGCCGTGATCGATATCAGCGAATCCGTGATGCAGTTCCTTCTCGCGTTCATCGTCGTCGGCCCGCTCATCGGCGCCGCCGCGGCTCTCCTGCCCGCCCCGCCCGGGCTGAAGGGGAAGTCCCCGGACCAGGCCGTGCTCCGCCACGGAGTGACCGTCACCGGCGCGGTCCTCGCCGCCGCGATCGTCCTCGCGCTCGGCTTCGACCACGACCAGCCGTCGAAGATGCAGGCCACGACGGACATCAGCTGGATCCCGGCACTGGACGTGCGGATCCACCTCGGCACCGACGGCATTTCCCTCCCCCTTCTGGTCCTGACCGCGCTGCTGACCTTCCTCTGCGCGCTGTACAGCTACTACAAGATGCCCGCGGGCCCGTCCCCGAAGGCCTTCGTCGCCCTGCTGCTCGTCCTCGAGTCCGGCACCCTCGCCACCTTCGCCGTCCTCGACCTGCTGCTCTTCTTCCTGGCCTTCGAGATCGTCCTCGTCCCGATGTACTTCCTCATCGCCCGCTGGGGCGGCGAGGGGCGCCGGGCCGCGGCCTGGAAGTTCATCCTCTACACGTTGCTCGGTTCGGTCGTCATGCTGCTCGGCCTGCTCCTCGTCGGAGTCAAGGCCGGCACCTTCGACATGGTGGCACTCGCCACTGACAACGGCCGGGGACTGAGCACATCCGTGCAGGTCATCGCCGTTCTCGCGATCGGGATCGGCCTCGCCGTGAAGACCCCGATGTGGCCGCTGCACAGCTGGCTCCCGGATGCCCACACCGCAGCCCCGACGGTCGGCTCGGTGCTCCTCGCCGGCGTCCTGCTGAAGATGGGTACGTACGGATTCGTCCGGATCATCCTGCCGATTGCGCCCGACGGCATGCAGGTCTTCGCCCCGTATCTCGCGGCCTTCGCCGTCGCCGGGATCATCTACGGATCGCTCGCCTGCCTCGCCCTCGCCAGGCCGGGCTCGAAGGGCGACCTCAAGCGCCTGATCGCGTACTCCTCCGTCGGCCACATGGGCTTCGTGCTCCTCGGCATCGCGACCATGACCCCGACCGGCGTCAACGGCGCGCTGTTCGCCAACATCGCGCACGGCCTCATCACCGGCCTGCTCTTCTTCCTGGTCGGAGCGCTGAAGGACCGCACCGGGACCACGGACCTCGACGCCCTGGCCCAGCAGACCGGCGCCGCGCTGTACGGCCGCGCCCCGCACTTCGGCGGACTGCTCGCGTTCTCCGCGGTCGCCTCGCTCGGCCTGCCCGGCCTCGCCGGGTTCTGGGGGGAGATGCTTGCCCTGTTCGGCGCCTTCGAACCCGCCGCCGGCCTCAGCCGCCCGGCCTTCCTGACCTTCATGGCGATCGGCGGCCTCGGCACGCTGCTGACGGCCGCGTACCTCCTCGTCGTCGTCCGACGCGTGTGCATGGGCGGCGAAAGGCCGACCGGCGAGGTGAAGATCGCCGATGTCCAGGGGTACGAGTTCGCCGCCTGGACGCCGCTCGTCGCCCTCACCGTCCTCGCCGGACTGTGGCCCGCGGTCCTCCTCGGTCTCACCGACCCGGCCGTGCAGAAGCTCCTCGCAGGAGGAAAGGCATGACCCCCCTGGCCACCGCCGCCACCCAGAGCCTGTCCGCGCCCGTCGTCCAGTCCGTCGACTGGCTCGCGATCGCCCCGCCCACCATCGCCGCGCTGGTCGGCATGCTCATCCTGGTCGCCGACCTCTTCGTACCGGAACGGCACAAGCCGCTCCTCGGCTACGCGGCCATCGCCGGTCTCGCCCTGTCGGTGCTCTCCCTCGCCCCGCTGCGCAAGGGCGACCGCTCCACCTTCTGCCTCACCACGGCCCCGGACGCCTGCAGCTACACGGCGGACCACTTCGCGCTGGTCATCCAGTTCCTGGTGCTCGGCGGCGCACTGCTCACGGCGCTGCTCTCGGTCACGGAGACCAAGGACCGGCTGCCGGCCGGCGAGTACTGGTTCCTGCTGCTGTCCTCGGCCGCTGGAGCCGCGCTGCTGCCCGCCTCGCGGGACCTGGCCACGCTCGTCGTCGCCCTCGAAGTGGCCTCGCTGCCCGCATTCGCCCTGGTGGGCATGCGGCGCGGCGACCGGATGTCGAGCGAGTCGGCGCTGAAGTTCTTCCTCTCCTCGGTGACCGCCACCGCCGTGATGCTGCTCGGCGTGAGCTTCGTGTACGCGTCGACCGGCACCCTGCACCTCACCCAGATCGCCACACGGCTGGACGACGTCCCGGGTCAGCTGGAGACCCTCGCCCAGGTGGGCGTCGCGCTCACCCTCGTCGGCTTCGCCTTCAAGACGGCCGCCGTCCCGTTCCACTTCTGGGTGCCCGACACCTATGTGGGCGCGCCGCTGCCCGTGGCCGCGTACCTCTCCGTCGTCGGCAAGGCGGTCGGCTTCTCCGGGCTCATCCTGGTGACCGTCGTCGCCTTCCCCGCGTACGCGGACGTCTGGGGCCCGGCCATGGCCATTCTCGCGGCTCTCACGATGACCGCGGGCAATGTGGCGGCTGTACGCCAGTCGGCCACGCGCGCGTTCAGCGCGGTCAGGCTCCTCGCCTGGTCGTCGGTCGCGCAGGCCGGCTACATCCTGGTGCCGATCGCGGCCGCCGCGTACTCCAGTGACGACCAGATCGGCTCCACGGTCGCGTACGCACTGATGTACGCCATCGTCAACCTCGGTGCCTTCGCCGTGGTCGCGCTCGTCGCCCGTACCAAGCCGCTGAACAGGATCGCCGACTACCGCGGTCTGTACGCGACCCGTCCGGTGACCGCCTTGGTGATGGGCTTCTTCCTGCTCTGCCTGGCCGGCCTGCCGCCCGGCATCATCGGGCTCTTCGCGAAGGTCACCGTCTTCTCCGCAGCCGTCGACGCGGGTCTGGGATGGCTCGCGGTCGTCATGGGCGCCAACGTCGTGATCGCGCTCTACTACTACCTGCAGTGGACGGCCCTCCTCTTCCGGGCACCCGAGGGCGCGCCCGAGGCGGCAGCGGAAGCCGCTCCGGAGCGGCACAGGGCGCCGGCCCTGGTCACCGCGACGATCGCGATCACGGCCGTAGCGGGCATCCTGCTGTCCGGCTGGCCCCAGCTGGTGCTGCGTTTCGCGGCGGTCAGCCTCTTCTGATCCGTTCCGACCTGGCGGTTCGACACGCCGTGCCCCTACAGGGCACGGTGTTCAGCTACAGGGAACGGTGTTCAGCGGATCTGACATCGGCAAGACACTGAGGAGAGCCAGCGGTGCTGAGCGGGTTCAAGGACTTCATTCTTCGCGGAAACGTGATCTCGATGGCGATCGGTCTGGCGATCGGTTCCGCCTTCACCGCGGTCGTCACCGGGTTCAGCAACGCCTTCATCACCCCGCTGATCGGCCTCGCCACCCGCGGTACCGGCGACTTCGGCAAGGCCACGTTCAGCGTCGACGACGTCACGTTCCCGTACGGACTCTTCGTCAGCGCGGCGATCGCCTTTCTGATCACGGCCGCGGTGCTCTACTTCCTCGTCGTCGTCCCGATGATGAAGGTGCAGAGCCGCTTCACCAAGGACGAGCCCGTCAGCATCAAGGCGGCCCTCCGTGACTGCCCCCGCTGCTACAGCGAGATCCCCGCGATCGCCAGCCGCTGCGCGCACTGCACCAGCGAGGTCGAGCCGGTCGCCGAGGCACTGGAGAGGGCCGGGCTGCTGCCCGCCCAGCGCTGACCCGCCTCGCATCACCCGAACGGCCCAACCCCCCACCTGGAGGGGCGGGGGAACCCGCGGCTCTCGCCTGGCGTTGACCAGTACGGGAGGGTCCACTGGAGAGCGGACCACGACCAGCAGAGGGTTCCCCTGCCGCACCACTTGGAGGGCGTACCGTGCACCGCCGGCACAACGGGTTGAGGACCGCTGTTCTCCTCGGGGGACTGTCCGCCCTCATCATCGTCATCGGCAGTCTCTTCGGCCGTACGGGCCTGATCGTCGCCGTCGTCGTGGCGCTCGGGACGAACGCGTACGCGTACTGGAACAGCGACAAGCTGGCGCTGCGTGCCATGCGCGCCCGCCCTGTCAGCGAATTCGAGGCGCCGGCCCTGTACCGGATGGTGAGGGAGCTCTCCACCCAGGCCCGTCAGCCGATGCCCCGGCTGTACATCTCGCCGACCCAGGCGCCGAACGCCTTTGCCACGGGGCGCAATCCGCGCAACGCGGCGGTCTGCTGCACCGAAGGCATCCTCCGGATACTCGACGAGCGGGAGCTGCGCGGCGTCATCGGCCATGAGCTGAGCCATGTCTACAACCGGGACATCCTCATCTCGTCGGTCGCCGGAGCCCTCGCCTCCGTGATCATGTTCCTGGTCAACTTCGCCTGGCTGATCCCGATCGGCCGCTCGGACGACGACGAGGGCCCCGGTCTGCTGGGCATGCTCCTGATCATGATCTTGGGCCCCCTCGCGGCCTCCGTGATCCAGCTGGCCATCAGCCGCAACCGCGAGTACGAGGCGGATGCGTCCGGCGCCCGGCTCACCGGCGACCCGCTCGCCCTCGCCAGCGCCCTGCGCAAGCTGGACGCGGGCACGAAGCAACTGCCCCTGCCGCCCGAGCCGAAGATCGAGACCGCGAGCCATATGATGATCGCGAATCCGTTCCGCCCGGGCCAGGGCTTCTCCAAGCTGTTCTCCACGCACCCTCCGATGCCCGAGCGCATCGCCCGACTCGAGCAGATGGCAGGTCGCCGATCATGAAGACCATCCTGAACGTCATATGGCTCATCCTGTGCGGCTTCTGGATGTTCCTCGGCTATCTGCTGGCCGGTGTGCTCCTGTGCATCACGATCATCGGCATCCCCTTCGGCCTGGCCGCGTTCCGCATCGGTATCTACGCGCTCTGGCCGTTCGGCTACACGGTGGTCGACCGGCGGGACGCGGGCGCGCCTTCCTGCGTCGGCAATGTGCTGTGGCTGGTTCTCGCGGGCTGGTGGCTGGCGCTCGGCCACATTTTCACGGGCATCGCGCTCTGCGTCACGATCATCGGCATCCCGCTGGGGATCGCGAACTTCAAGCTGATCCCGGTCTCGCTGCTGCCGCTCGGCAAGGAGATCGTCCCGACGGACGAGCCTTTCGCGACGCGGTAGTCCACTGCCCGACGTACGCGCTCGGCCGACGAAGTCGGGGCAGGCCTAGCGGTCGGCGCGCGCCCGCACCCGCACCCGGACTGCGTACGTCGCCGCGCCCGCCGCCAGTACCGCCGCACCCGACACCACCGAGGACAGCGGCAGGGCGAACGCCAGCGCCAGGCACCCCGCAAGCCCGCATCCGGCGAGAACTCGCCACCTGGAACTGAGCGTCCAGGCCGAGGCGTTGGCAATGGCGTAGTACACGAGCACGCCGAACGAAGAGAAGCCGATCGCGCCCCGCACGTCGGCCGTCGCCGCGACCACGGCCACCACCGCGCCCACCGCCAGTTCCGCGTGGTGCGGCACCTGGAAGCGGGGGTGGACGGCCGCGAGCGTACGCGGGAGGTGGCCGTCCCGGGCCATCGCCAGCGTCGTGCGTGAGACGCCGAGGATCAGCGCCAGCAGCGAGCCGAGCGCGGCCACCGCCGCGCCGACCCGCACCACCGGGGTCAGCCACTCCGCCCCGGCCGCCCGGACGGCATCCGCCAGCGGAGCCGTCGTCCGACCCAGCTCGCCCGCCCCCAGCACGGAAAGGACCGCCACCGCGACACATACATACACGACCAGCGCGATCCCGAGCGCCAGCGGAATCGCCCGCGGGATCGTTCGGGCCGGGTCCCTGACCTCCTCGCCGAGGGTGGCGATCCGCGCGTACCCGGCGAACGCGAAGAACAGCAGCCCGGCCGCCTGCAGCCCACCGCCCGCCCCGCTGCCGGAGCCGCCCGCCTCCAGCCGCCCCCAATCCGCAGACGACGACACGAGACAGGAGACGACCACCGCCGCCAGGACCGCGAGCACGACCGCCACGATCGCCCGGGTCAGCCACGCCGACTTCTGAACGCCCCCGTAGTTCACGGCAGTCAGCGCCACCACCGCGGCGACCGCGACCGCATGCGCCTGCCCCGGCCAGACGTATGCGCCGACGGTCAGCGCCATCGCCGCGCACGACGCGGTCTTGCCGACGACGAAACCCCAGCCCGCCAGATAGCCCCAGAACGGGCCGAGCCTCTCCCGCCCGTACACATAGGTACCGCCCGACGTGGGGTAGCGGGCCGCGAGCCGTGCCGACGCCATCGCGTTGCAGTACGCCACAACCGCGGCCAGCCCGAGCCCCACGAGCAGGAGCGGCCCGGAGCCGGCGGCCCCGGCCGCGGGCGCCAGTGCGACGAAGACACCCGCCCCGACCATCGAGCCCAGCCCGATGAGGACGGCGTCGAAGACCCCGAGCGACCGCCGCAGTTCCTGAGTCATGAGCCGCACCCTACTGACCGGCGCAACCGCGCCCCGCTCGCCGGTCGTCTGTGAGAACAGCATCGAACGAGAAATTGCGCACAAAGAAAGGCAGGTCACGGCCATGGGCATCATCAGCTGGATCATCCTCGGGCTGCTCGCCGGGGTGATAGCCAAGATCCTTCTTCCCGGCCGCGACCCGGGCGGTCTGATCGGCACGACGCTGATCGGTATCGCCGGTGCGTTCATCGGCGGCTGGATATCGTCCCGCTGGCTGGACCGGCCGATCACCAAGGACTTCTACGACGGTGCCACGTGGGTGTCCGCCATCGGCGGCGCGCTCGTTCTGCTGATCGCGTACCGGATCCTGTTCGGCCATTCGCGCTCGCGTTAGGCCGCCACGTCGGCCCTGGTCAGTCCCGGAGACCGGTCTCGCGCAGGGTGATGTTCAACCGGCCGGTCAGGCCCAGCGCAGGATCGGCCGTGCCCGGGTACACCTTCGGCACACCGTGGTACGCGAAGCGGGACGCCCCACCGAAGACGAAGAGGTCCCCGGACGCCAGCTCCACATCCGTGCAGGGACGCCCCCTGGTCTCGGTGTTCCCGAAGCGGAAGACGCACGTGTCGCCGATGCTCAGCGACACCACCGGGGCACCCGACCGCTCGTCCTTGTCCTGGTGCATGCCCATCTTCGCGTCGCCGTCATAGAAGTTGATGAGCGCGGTGTCCGGTGTGTACGGCTCACCCGCCGTGCCGCCGACCGCGTCGGCCATCTCGTCGTCCCCGTACGCCGCGTCGAGCGCCTCGCGCCCCAACCTCACGAGCCAGTCCGGGAATTCGGCGACGTGTGCGCCGTTGACGTCGTCGGCTGTGCGCGTGTAGCGGTAGGGCTGCCAGTGCCAGCCCACGCACACCGTCCGGACGGACATCCTCCCGCCGCGCGGCAGCCGGGTGTGCCGGATGGGCACCGGCCCGCGGGCCCAGTCCCGGCAGGCGTCGACGAGTTCCCGCTGCCGCCCGACCGTCAGCCACCCGGGGACATGCACCGCCCCGGGCGCCACGACCGCCCGCTCCCTCGGGAAGAGCCCGGCAGTCACGACACCAGCGCGCCTTCCAGGCCGAGCAGCCGCTCCTTGCGCTCCAGCCCGCCCGCGTAGCCGCGCATCTTGCCGTCGGCGCCGATCACCCGATGGCACGGTCGCACGACCAGCAGCGGGTTCCGCCCGATCGCGGTGCCGACGGCCCGTACGCCGGCACCCGCGGAGCCGACCCGCTCGGCGATCTGTCCGTACGTCACCGTCTCCCCGTACGGAATCTCCTCCAGCGCCCGCCAGACGCGCCGCTGGAAGTCGGTGCTCCCGCCGCCCCGCTCGGCGTACTCGATCGAGAAGCGCGTCAGCTCCCCGGCGAAATACGCCCGCAGCTGCTCGGCGATCTCCTCGAACGCCTTCGGGTCGTGACGCCAGCCCTCCTGGATGACCGCCGCGCCCTTCTGCCCCGGCACGGAGAGCGACGCGAGCGCCGTACCGCCCTGGGCGGTGACGGACTCCTCGCCGACCAACAGCAGCTCACCCAGCGGGCTGTCGACCGTCGCGTACACCGTCATGGCTCTGCCCCCTTCCTCTCCTCGTACCGTGGAGTTCCTTGCGGTGACGAGTCTGCTCCCGCGGCCCCGCGCCGGGCTGGCGGTATTCGGACATCGCATGCGGCGGGGGCGGCGCGGCCGCCCTGGCCACGTCCGCCCCCGAGTGCCGGGAACCGCCTGCAGGTCGATTCAGCGGTAGTTCACGAACTGCAGCGCGAAGTCGAAGTCCTTGCCCTTCAGCAGCGCGATCACGGCCTGCAGGTCGTCGCGGTTCTTCGAGCTGACCCGCAGCTCATCACCCTGCACCTGCGCCTTGACGCCCTTCGGGCCCTCATCGCGGATGATCTTCGCGACCTTCTTGGCGTTCTCCTGGGAGATGCCCTCCTCGATCGAGGCGAAGATCTTGTACTCCTTGCCGGAGAGCTGCGGCTCGCCCGCGTCCAGCGCCTTCAGCGAGATGCCGCGCTTGATCAGCTTGGTCTGGAAGACGTCGAGGATGGCATTGACGCGCTCCTCGGAGTTCGCCTGCATCAGGATCTTCTCGCCGGACCACGAGATCGAGGCGCCGACGTTCTTGAAGTCGTAGCGCTGCGAGATCTCCTTGGCGGCCTGGTTGAGGGCGTTGTCGATCTCCTGCCGCTCGACCTTCGAGACGATGTCGAAACTGGAGTCGGCCATGTGCTGTGGCTCCTTGAAGTCGGTGGCGAATCGGGTGCGTGGACAGACGGCCGGACTCCCGGACCGCTGTGGCAAGCCTAGTCACCCGGGCCCCGCCGAGGCGCTGATCAATCCAGTGGCGAAGCACCCCCGAGCATCAGGTATCGTTTACGTCGTTGCCACGGAGCACCGCCGAAAAGCGGCCGCCTTGGCAGCGATCCCATGGCGGTGTGCCCGAGTGGCCAATGGGAGCGGACTGTAAATCCGTCGGCTTAGCCTACCCAGGTTCGAATCCTGGCGCCGCCACGCGATGTGAGACCCCCGTTGACCTGCGGAAACGCAGGACGGCGGGGGTCTTCTCGTTGCTCGTGGGCGATCTTTCGAGCGGAATCGAAACTGGGTGGCCTGTCTCACTCTGTGCCGCCCGGACCCGGGCGCTGACCAGCGTGTGCGGGCCATACGCGGGCCAAGTGCTGAGGGAGGCGGCTCCGAGCCGAGCCGGAAGCGTCGCGCCTGGTTGGCCACCACAGCAGGCTGTCGGCCGAGAGCGACGGGATTTTCCCTACCTCATCAAGGGCTTGCTTCGCTCGCCGATGCTCCCGGCCCAGGAGGCGCCCTTTCGCATGCAGATGCTCACTGACGATGACGAGCTGAGCCGTACGGGGGAAGCCTTGCTCACCGAGATCACGGGCGTGCACACGACAGACAGCAGGTCAGAATTCGACAAGCGCAGAACCCGCACGCGGGACGGCATCAGCCAGCTGGTGCGGGCCGCCAAAGACCGCCTCTGAAGCGGTCCCGGGCCGTCGCGGGGCTACCACGTGGCGGCTTGCGCCCCTGTACAGCACTGGTTGGGAACGCCTAGCAGCGGGGCAGGGTGCCGCTCTCCTTGGTGAGTTTGGTGCTGTGGGCCCAGCCTTCGGTGTTCGTCCCATCGATACGGGCGTAGATCCACTTGTTGCCGTAGGCGTTGGTGATGAAGCAGTGGTAGTAGAGCTTCACACCGGTCTTGACCACGGTCACGTACTGGCATTCCGCGTACGGCCCGGTGTAGAGGTGGGACGTCTCGGCCAGGTAGCCGTAGCCGTCGCTGCGGTTCTCGTGGCCCCAGCCGGTGCAGGCCGTCGACACCGGGGTGGGCTCCTTCACCGTCGGGCTGGGCTTGGTCTCTGGGGAGGCCGACGGGCTCTCGGTCGGCTTGTCGCCTTCGACGCCGGGCTTCTTCGTGGGGCCCAGCTCCTCGTCCTCGTGACCGTCCGGCTCCTCCGAGGTCGACGGCTTCGAGGACGCGCCGGGAGAACCGGCGGACGACGGGGTGCTGCCCCCGGTCGGCCAGGGGCCGTCCGTGGGGGAGCCGACGCCGGGCGGCTTCGCCTGTGCGCCGTCCGTGGTCGTGCCGCCCTGTTGGGACGTCAGGGCGTAGGTGATGCCGCCGCCTGCGGCGAGGAGAACGACGGCGGCCGCTGCCGCGACGACGGTGCGGTTGCTGCGGCGCCGTGCGCGACGGGCTGCCGTCCGGCTCGTCTCGGGAGCGGGGACTCCGGCGTGGCCCGCGACCGGCGCGCCGTGTTGCGGCAGCGTCGGCGGCAGGTCGGGCTGCGCGTAGCCGGCGTGCGGAGGCTGAGGCTGAGGCTGCGGGGTGGGCTGGGGGAACAGCGGGGGACCGAACCCGGGGGCCGGTGCGGCGGCGGCCGCAGCCCCGGGACCCACCGTGGGAGCGGGAGCGGGAGCGGGTGTCGGCGTCGGAGCGGCGGATGCGAGGTGCACCGTCCCGCCCGAGGCGACGCGCTCCAGCATGCCGCGCGCCTGTTCCGCGGTGGGCCGGTTCTCCGGCTCCTTCGCCATCAGCGCCTGGAGCACCGGCGTGAGCGGTCCCGCCCGGCGGGGCTCCGGCAGGGGCTCGGTGACGATCGCCGACAGGGTGGACCACGCGGACGTGCGGCGGAACGGCGAAGTGCCCTCCACGGCCGCGTAGAGCGTCATGCCGAGCGACCAGATGTCCGACGCGGGACCGGGCTCCCTGCCCTGCGCGCGCTCCGGCGGCAAATAGTCGAGGGAACCGACGAGTTGACCGCTCTGGGTCAGCTTGGCCATGGCGTCGTCGCCGGAGGCTTCCATGCTGGCGATGCCGAAATCGGTGAGCACAACCCTGCCGCCGTGCTCGATCAGCACGTTTCCCGGCTTGACGTCCCGGTGGAGTACGCCGGCCCGGTGCGCGGCGTCGAGCGCGTCCATCAGCTTGGCGCCGATCGCGGCGGCTTCGTGCGGCTCCAGTGTGCCGCGCTCCATCAGCACGTCGTCGAGCGAGGGCCCGTCGACGAGTTCCATGACGATGACCGGGAGGCCCTGCTCCTCGGTCACGTCGTGCACGGTGACCACGCCGCTGTGCCGGATACGGGCGGCGGCCTGCGCCTCCCGCTGCATCCGGGTCCGCAGGTCGGCCAGTTCGGCTGCGGAGGCGTCGGTGAAAGCCCGCAGGACCTTGACGGCGACCTCTCGGTTCAGGAGTTCGTCCACCGCCCGGGCGACCACTCCCATGCCGCCGCGCCCGATCATGGAGGTCACCCGGTAACGCCCGCCGAGTACCTTGCCCGTCAGCTCTCCGCCATGCGCTTCCCCCGCGGTCACCGCACGCTCCGTTCCATCGTTGTTCGTGAACCATCAATCCGAGTCCTCCAGGGTAGATGCAGGGGCGTGAGGGGAAGCCGGCGGCCGTGCGCAGGTATGTGGCTGCCCATCAGGGTTGTCGCCCATGGCGGGCACAGCGTCCCGGGCCGTGCGTCTCGGCTGGCGTCAGATGTCAGAGCCGGGTGCCAACTTCCGCCGTCCAAGGGAAACAGGAAGGGGGCCAAGGAGGCCGGCACCCACTCGATCCTCGACATCTTCCGCGTCGTGGGACCTGACGACGCCTCGGACTACAACACCGTGAGACCCGTAACGGCCGAGGAAGCACGCAAGCTGCTGGGGGCAGACAAGTTGACCCGTGCGCACGTCAAGGATTTCGATGTCTTCCCCCGGTCACGATGGATCGGACGATGCGCAGTGCTGCACGACGACGAGCCCCAAAGAGATCCACTTCTGGGGCCACTCGGGCGACTGAACCGCAAGCCAAGCATGCTAGGGCGCCGCGGAAGGTCGCAGTCCTGGGCCCGCAGCCCGACCGTCTCGCCGGGCCGTGAAGCGGCGTAGTGGATGCACCCGAAGAATGCCCCCAGGTGGGGCGGCTGGAGGAGCGCGGAGTCATCGCGCGCAGCGGTCGGCGCCGGCGTTCCTGCCGTCTGGCCTGAGCGAACAGGCTGTCATGTCCGCATCCTCTGATCTGCCGCCCGACTTGGAGCGTCTTCGCGTGCAGGAGACCTTCCTGATCATCACGTCGGCTCGGGTCCGCGAGCAGATCGCACACCGCGAGCAGCAGGCCTGTTTCTGATCCCGGAGCGTCAAGGGGCGGTGGCCGGCTCGAGGCGATAGACAGGAGGGATGACCGATAGTGAACCGAATGTCGGCGGTTCGGGACAGGCTCAGCCCGAGCGGTGTGACCTGTGTGGGGTCGCCATGCCGGTGGGTGAGGGTGAGTAATGCACGCCCGCCACGTAGGACGGCTGTGCGGCGGCGTCGGGAGCGCCCATGGAACGTGATCAACCGCAACCTCCGAACATTTCTGACCTGCATGGCTTCCTGGACGACCACCTCGACCAGATCTCCGCGCAGCTCCGGGGGCTGGCCCGGACCAGGGACCGGTTGCAGGCGCTGCTGGACGCGGTCATGGCAGTCAGCCGGGAGTTGGAGCTGCCAGTGGTGCTGGACCGGATCGTCAGGGCTGCCATGGACCTGGTCCAGGCCCGCTATGGTGCGCTGGGCGTCCTCGATGAGGAGGGCAAGAGCCTTGCGCACTTCATTCCCGTGGGGCTGAGCGAGCAGGAACGGGCCGACCTGGGCGGTGTCGAGTTTCCGCGCGGGCGGGGTCTGCTGGGGACCCTGATCCGCCGTCCCGAACCGCTCCGGGTACAGGAGATTTCCTCGCATCCGCATTCCGCAGGGTTCCCACCCGGTCACCCGCCGATGCGCAGCCTTCTCGGGGTGGCGATCAGCGTCCGGGGCGAGGTCTACGGGGACCTTTACTTGGCCGACCGGCGTGACGGGAAGCCCTTCGATGCGTACGACGAGAACATCGTCTGTGCACTTGCCGGGGCCGCCGGAGTGGCCATCGAAAACGCGCGCCTGTTCGAGCATGCCCGGGCAGGCAGTGAGCTGTTCCAGCGTCTGCTGCTGCCGACGCTGTCCGACCTGCGACCGTATGAGGGCGCCGCCATCTACCGGCCGGCGACCACCCCGGCACAGGTCGGCGGTGACTGGTACGACGCGTTTCTGCTCCCGGACCGGGCGTGCGCAGCCGTCATCGGCGACGTCTGCGGCCACGACCTGAAAGCTGCGGCGGCCATGGCCCAGACCCGCAACATGCTGCGCGCCCTGTTCTACGACCGCCGCACCCCGCCCAGCGCAGTCCTCACCCAGCTTGACCACACTCTGCACGCCATCACCGACAACCCCGTCACCACCGCCTGCCTGGCCCGCATCGAACCCGAAGGCTCCACCTGGAACCTGCGCTGGAGCACCGCAGGCCACCTCCCGCCCCTGCTCATCACCCCCGGTCGGCGGCCGAAGTACCTGCATGCCGATCCCGGGATCCCCCTCGGAGTGGACGCCGACCAACCCCGCCCTGACCACACCCACCCACTCTCCACCGGCTCCACCGTGGTCTTCTTCACCGACGGACTGATCGAGCACCCCCAGCACCCCATCGACACCAGCCTCGACGCCCTCGCCCAAACCGCGGCCACCCACGGCGACCTGTCCCTGAACGACCTCTGCCAGGCCCTTGTCGACCACCATCCCAGCGACGGCCACGACGACATGGCCATCCTCGCCCTGCGCACACCCCTGCCGACGTAGCCCTTCCGCCGATGCGATCGAGAGGCCCAGGTGGAGCCGGCATGCCTGTCCGGGGCAGCCGTGGACGAGGTGTGGACGGCGGGCCCGCGCGACCTGCGCTCACCAACCTGTCTTTGGATCAGGCTCGACCGGCAGCCGGCCGGGGGACTCGATATGGTCCGGAAAGCGGCGAGGGGGGCGGAGTGGACGACCAGGAATCAGTAAGCGACCTCACCGTGCGCCTTGACGAACTCGCGGCTGGGCTCGCGGACCCGGACTGTGACCTCGACGCCTTGGCGGAGGTGGAGGGGGACCTCATCGCCGCCCGGGAGCCGGACCTGATCCCGCGGCTGGAGGAGCACCTGGCAGCCGCGGTGGAAGCAGGGAACTGGTATGCCCGTGCCGTGCTCGCCGGAATCCTGGCCGAAACAGCCGGCCGCACGTCCCTGGCCGCCCTGTTGCGCGCCTTCTGCCGTGATCTCGGCGACGACCAGGATTCCCTCTCGACGACGCTCTACGTGTTCGCGCAGGAGGACCCGGCCACCGCGCGCGGCATCCTCGTGCCGTGGACCGATGACCCCGACCAGGATCTGCGCAGGGCGGCGATCTGGCTGCTCGGCTTCGTACCTGACCCCGCTGACCTGACCCTGCTGACCCGCGCTGCCCAAGATTCGGACGAGCGGATCCGGACCGCGGTTGTGGGCACGCTCGGCAGTCACGATACGAACCCGGCGGCCGTCGACCTGCTGATGAGCCTGCTGGACGACCCATCCACACAGGTACGGGTCTCCACCCTCAGCTCCCTGGGCTTCCTCCAGCGACCTGAGACCTTGCCGAAGATCCGTCTCCTCGCGGACGACAGCAGCCCTCTCGTCCGCGCCTGGGTCGCCATCGCACTGGGGCGGTTCCCTGCCCCGGAGCCCGGCGATCTTGCGAGCTCGAAGGTGCTTGACCGACTTGGAGCGGACCCGGACCCGTACGTCCGCGAGCAAGCGGCCAACGCACGTCGGCTCACGCCACGCCGCGACCGCTGAACACAGCACTACCCTCGTCCCAAGTGGAGGTGCGCGCAGCTGCGCTTTGGCGGCCGGAGGCGTGCGCTCTTCAGCGGCGGCATGCTCAGGCACCGTCGGCTGTGCGGCCGCGGGGAGGGGTCGGTGTACCGGCTACGACGGACGCGGGAAATCCAACGGGACAAGAGGCCTCACCAGGCGCCCGGAGGCCATGGGCATCGTCGCTGACGGGACGGCCGGCGTAGCGCGGTGATCTGGTTGGTCAGGGACCGGTCATTCGCCCTGCGGGCTGCGGCCGCACGCCGGGCACGGGCGTCGATGAACTCCTCCGGCGGCAGTCCGTACAGCTCCTGCGCGATGCTCTCCAGATCCACGGTCCACCGGCACCCTCCATCCGATAACGGGAGTCTGCCCCTTCATGACTCGTCCTCGTAGCTCGGCGTGCGACGGGAGGCTCGTGTCACGGGGTCGGTAAAGCCGCCGTGTCAGTTTCACGTACCGGCGCGGTGCCGCTTACTCCGCGCGGCGGGGCTTGTGGCCGGTGACGTTCAGGCGTGCTTCGGTGGGCAGGCTCTGCCAGCCACAGGATCGGCGTGCGTCTTCCAGCGGGCCGCTGCAGAGGTCGTGGAGAACGGAGACCGGGGCGCCGTGCGGAGTGAGGGTGAGGTTCACGTGGAGCTGGGGATGGCCTGCGGAACCGGTGATGCGAGCCGTGGCCCGCCGGACGTCGGGGAGGTCGCCTGCCTCGGCGGCGATGGCGTCACTGAGGGCCCGGTCGCGTAGTTCGACGCCTTCGTGCGGGGGCGTGCCGCCCAGAGGCATGGCGCCGGGGTGATGCCGGCGCAGTTGCGCGACCAGCCAGGCCAAGGCGAGTAGCGCGACGAGTGCGAGGGTCGCGATGACCATGGGCCACCACCATCCCTGGCTGCTCCAGCGGGCCCGGTCGGCGGCGTTGAGCAGGACGTCGTTCGGCGTGGTCAGGGGCCAGCCGACGGGCGGCGTGAGGTGCCGGCGCCGGTACAGGTCCAGGCCGGGGGTGAGTACCAGGAGGCCGCCGCCGAGCAGTACGAGGCCGAAGAGGCCCAGCAGGAGGCGGTTCAGCGCCGATCGGGGTTCCATGGCGTGCTCCTCAAGACCGGACAGGCATAAGCGAGCGAGTGCTTCGCCGTACGCGTACCACCAGTCTTGGCGGACGCGAGAGGGCGAGGCGGTCGCACTCCTCGCGCAGGAGGGCGTAGAGGTCCTCCTGGACCTGGGACGACTCGCGGAAGCGGACGTCCGCCCGGGCCTTGACGCGATGGCGCCGCACCCGGACCCGGGCACGGGCGACGCCTGGGACACGCATGGCGGCATCGCGCAGCAGCACGGCGGCGCCGTCGCGGTCCAGCGATACGCGCAGCGGTGCACAGGCGTTCGGTGCGCGCAGCGGTAGCTGGTGGCGAAGGCCGGGGGTGAGAGCCAGGGTGAGCAGCCACAGGCCGGCGACCGTGGCGACCGCGGCGCCGGTGAGCATCCAGACGTCGTCGAGCGGGCGGGTGGCGAACTCGTCGGCGAGGTGCTTGCGCCATGCTCCCGCCTCACGCCCGACGCGCACCGCGACCACGTCGTACAGCGCTGTGCCCGCGGCGCAGAACGTCAGGAGGGCGACCACCGCCGCCGGGACCCGACGGGCGGACCAGGGGCGATGTGATCGCTGCGTGCGGCCGTCGTCCGCGATGGCGTTCGGCGCCGGGGCCTGCGCCGCCGGCGGGCCAGGATCGCCCCTCGTCCTGTCTGGTGGCGCCATGCCGGAAAGCACGGTCCGCTCGGGGCTCGGGGATGACGAGCCCGGGGATGACGAGCTCGGGGATGAGGGGCTCGGGGAGGAAGTCATGGTGCCCACCCTTCATGAGCGGCCGGTGGCCGGTACCGGGGACGGCCCGGTGCGGCAGGTCGTTCGGGAGCAGTGGGGGTCACTGGACACGTCGGCGGCGCGGGCCGCCGGCATGCACCAGCCGTCGGACGGTCAGGGTCACCTCGCTCACGTGAAGGCCCGTCAGTCCGGCTACGTCGTCGGCGATCTCGCTGCTCAGCCGGCGGCAGGCTCCGACAAGGTCGGCGGGGTAGGGCATATCCAGAGTCAGGGCGAGCCGTGTGCTCTGGCCGTGTGTGCTGGCGGAGACGTCGGGCTCGGTCAGGCCCCGACGGGAGAGCGGCCCGCCGATCTGCCGGCTGAGTGCCGTACGCGCCGCCTTGGCGGCGACACGGGTCACGGCCCTCTCGGAGATCACGGTGGCGCCGCGCTCGGCGGCGGGCGGAAGCGGCGGGGCACTGGTGTGCCGTCCCGCCTCGGCTCCGTGGGAGTCGGCCTGGGTGGCGTTGGTGCTCACCGCTGCCGCCGTGAGAAGAAGTCCACGTCGCCCTGTACGGAGAGACCGGCCAACAGTCCCGCCGCGCCCAGGACCAGCACCAGGAGGAAGGCCCAGAAGCCGCCGAAGAAGCCGGCGAAGCCGAGGGCGATCCCCGCCAGCAGCCCCAGTGTCGCTGCGTTCATCACTTACTCACCCCATCCTGTCGTGCGGGGGCCCATCTGTTGTGCAACTGTGCGGGGTACGACCACCGCTCCACCGCGCCGGGGCAGTCCGCTGCGGCCGGTCATGTCACGCGGCTCCCGGCCGGCTCGGACTCTTCCTCCTCGGGCAGGTGCACGTCGCCGACGACCAGGTTCACCTCGACCACCTCCAGGCCGGTCATCCTCTCCACGGCGGAGATCACGTTGACGCGCACGTCGCCGGCGACTTCGACGATCGAGTACCCGTACTCGACCACGACGTCCAGGTCGAGGGCCGCCTGGCGTTCGCCGACCTCGGCCTTCACACCGCGTGTGACACCGGACGCCCCACCGCCGGGGACGCGGTCGCGCACAGCGCCGAGCGCCCGTGCCATCCCGGCGCCGAGACTGTGGACACCGGGTACCTCGCGAGCTGCCATCCCGGCGATCTTCGCCACCACGCCGTCGGCGATGGTGGTCTTCCCGCGCGTCTCGGGCGACGTCCCGGGGCCGGGCCGGCCCTGCAGGATTCCTCCCTGGTTCTGGTCACCGCCCGTGGGGCGGTCGGTGGTTTCCGTCATGGCACTCGCCTCGATCGTTTGATGCGGGCATCGCCGTGGTGCCCTCGAAGGATTGGACACACGCCGACGGCAATCCTCACGCGGCACAGACATGCATCACGTGCGCTGATGCGGGCACGCGCAGCACGACACGCGCAGCACGACACGCGAGACGCGAGACGCGCGGCATCGGACGCGACGGTGCTGGAGGCGTCCGAAGGAGGTGGAGCGACCATGATCAAGTGCGCTCGGCTTTCCCCCCCGCAACCGGCCGATCTCCCTCTCCGCGAAGCTGTCACGGCGCCCGGGCACCGCGACGGGACGGTGGCGAACAGCCCCCTGCGCATACCCGACGATCTGTTGGCCGTACGGGCCGGTGAAGGAGACGCGGAAGCGTTCGCCCTGCTGGTGCGGCGCCACAGTCCCTCACTGCTCGCCCTGGCCTTTCGCATGCTCGGCAACGTCCAGGACGCCGAAGACGCCGTGCAGGACGCCTTCGTCAGCGCCTGGCAGCGTTTGCCGGACTTCCGGCACACAGCGGCGTTCAGGACCTGGATGTACCGCATCACCGTCAATCGCTGCCTCAACGCGCGGCGCCACCGCAGGCCGACGCTCCCGCTGACCACCGTCGCCGAGCCCGCCGCCGGAACGGGCAGCTCCCCGAGCGGCCTCGCGGAACAGGACGCACTCACGGGCGCCCTGACGAACGCGCTCGCCGCCCTGGACGCCGAGCAACGGGCATGCTGGATCCTGCGGGAACTGCACGGGCTCGCCTACGAAGAGATCGCCCGCGTGACGGGCACCAGCGAGCAGACGGTGCGCGGGAGACTGTATCGAGCGCGCCGGTACCTGAAGGAGGCGCTGAAATCATGGCGCTAGACGACCGTCGCCCTCGGTCCGCGGGCACTCGGTACGGGGGCACTCGGTCCGCGGGCACTCGGCCCGCGGGCGCCGTCGGACGGCGCCCGCAGCAGCCCACCGCAGGCGCGGTCTTGGAAAGCGTCTCCCGACTCACCGGCGACGAGCTCTTGACCTGCGGGCGCCCGCTTCGTCACGCCTGGGAGCAGACCCGCGACGCCGGGCCCGTCGCCGATCCCCACACCGCCCGCTGCCCGTACTGCCGTGATGCCGTGGCCGGGCTGTCGGCGCTCGACGAGGCGACCCGAGCCCTGCGCGCGCAGGAACCGCCCAGCGCACACACGCTTGTCGACCGCGTCATGGACATCGTGCGAGCGGAGGTGAGGCTCGGCCGGCTGCTGCCGATGGACGATCCGGTACGTGATCTGTACATCGCGGAAACGACGGCCGCGAAGGTTTTGCGGCAGGCCGCGGACACGGTGGCCGGTGCCGGCGCGGCGAGTTGCCGTCTGACGCCCACCGGCGCCGACACCGGCGTGCATGTGGCCATGACACTCGCCGTGGACCTCAGCCGCCCGCTGACCGAGACGGCCGATCTGGTGCGTTCCCTGGTCGGGGAAGCCGCAGCCCTGAGCCTCGGCCTTGCCGTGGCGGCAATCGATCTTGAGGTGCTCGACGTGCTGGGCCCGCTCTCCGAGCAGCCCTGCACGACGGACGCCGAGCGGGACAGGCAGGAGGGAACGCCGTGACCTCGGGCGACGCCGCCGCCGCCGTCCGTCAGGCCGCCGCCGAGGCCGCGCTCGCGGTCCCAGGAGTGGTGTCCCTGCAGCCCACCCTCGCCGGCCGCCTGGCCGGGGCAGTCGCGCGGGTATGGCCGGACGCGGCAAGCCTCTCCCGGCCCGGCTCGGGCGTCCGTGCCGAACCCGCGGCCGACGATTCCGGCTGGCACGTGGAGGTGCGCTGCATCCTGGGCGAGGGGCACCGTGTCGTGGACATCGCGCGGGAAGTCCACGACGAGGCGAGCTCGGCCGTGGCCGCCCTTCTCGCTGCGCACGGCACGCCTGGGGCGGTCGCCGTGACGGTCACCGTCACCGGCGTCACCGGCATCACCGCACACGCCGCGCAGTGACCGGATGGCCCCGGCTGCACGCCCCGGGGAGCGCCGGCCGCGAAACCGTCCCAGCCGTCGCGTCCTGCGACTGGGGAGCGGCCGGTGACAGCCGGAGCGGACAGTGGCCTCGGCTGGGAGGCGACGGTTCTTTCCTGGTGGATCGTGAGAATCACCGGCTGATCCGAACTGCGCGCAACAGGAGGGGCGGGTGACGCGACCTGTCGTGGGGGCGCAGGCGCCCCGGTCGCTGGAGATGCCCCACCGGGCCACGATGGAGGAGCGAGGCGCGGCACACGGCGCGCCTCGCGCGTACGCCGGATGCAGGCTCGGGGCCTGTCCGCACAGGGGGCTCTCGGCGGGAGACGCCAGTGGTGCACACAGACGTACTGATCGTGGGCGCCGGCCCGGTCGGGCTGACCGCGGCCGCGGAGCTCCGGCGATATGGCGTCGACTGCCGCATCATCGACAAGCTCCCCGCCCGGCTGCCGTACGCGAAGGCCGTGGGCATCCAGCCCAGAACCCTGGAGGTCTGGGACCGGATGGGCCTGGTGCGCGCCGCCCTGGAAGCTGCCGTGCCGATGCGCGGGCAGCTGCTGTACGTCAACGGCGTCGAACAGGGACGCATCGACCTCCGGCTTCCGCCCGACGTCCCCTACGGTTTCGCCGCCCTGCCTCAGTACGAGACCGAGCGCATCATCGAGGAGCACCTGACCCGATTCGGAACCCGGATCGAGCGCGGCACCGAACTGGTGTCGTTCACGCAGGACAACGACGGGGTGCTCAGCCGGCTCACCACATCCTCCGGTGAGGGGCAGGAACTCCGGTCCCGCTTCCTCGTCGGCTGCGACGGAGCGCACAGCATCGTGCGCAAGACGCTCGGGCTCACCTTCGAAGGCGGCGCGTTCCCCGACGAGTACATGCTCGCGGACGTGGAGGTCGACTGGAGCCTGCCGCAGGGATACGGCGTACGTGCCATGCACCGGGGCGAGGACGGAACCACCGACGACCTCCTGGTCTGCATCCCGCTGCCCGGACGTTGCCGCTACCGCATGTCCATGCTGGTTCCGCCCGAGCTCTCCACCGAGGGGCAGGAGGCGCAGGGCGGCCAGGACGAGGTCGCGCACGGACTGGAAGGCGGCCGCGCACCCCGGCTCGAACACATACAGGCGGTCCTCGACCGGCTCTCACCGCAGCCGACCACCGCCTCGGCCATGCGCTGGTCCTCCGTCTTCCGCATCAGCCACCGCATGGTCGACCGCTACGCGGACGGCCGGGTCTTCGTCGCAGGCGACGCCGCGCACATCCACCCGCCGACGGGCGCCCAGGGCATGAACACCGGGATCCAGGACGCCTGCAACCTGGCCTGGAAGCTGGCTCTCGCCGTGGCCGGCACCGCGCATCCCCGGCTGCTCGCCAGCTACGACGCCGAACGCCGGCCCGTCGGCGAGGAAGTCGTGGGCCGCACCGTCCGGCACGCGGCCGAAGGCATCCAGGCAGACCCGGACGAACCCGAGACGATCATGATGCGGGAAGCCCAACTCCTGGTCGCCTACCGGAACAGCCCCATCGTGGGCCCGGGCACACCGGGACAGGCAGGCCCCGGCGCCGGCGACCGGGCCCCCGACTGCGGCGGCCTCACCGGCACGATCGCCACCTTCCCCCTGCGCCTGTACGACCTGTTCCGCGACCGCAGCCATCTGCTGCTGCTCTACGCGGACACGGAGGAACCGGTGGCAGGGTTCGACGAACTGGCAGCCACGGCAAGGGACCTGACCCATGGGCAGGTGGACGTCTGTGTCGTCCTCGCCCCCGGCGTGGGCGCCGACGGGGTGCACCTGCCGGTCTGCCGTGACAGCGGAGGAGAGTTGCGGCGCGTCTACCAGGTCGACGGCCCCACGGCGCTCCTGGTGCGCCCCGACGGTTACCTGGGCGCCCGGCTCACCCCTGCGGCCATCCCGGAGCTGACCGCTCACCTCGCCGGCGTCTTCCGCACCTGACCCGTCTTCCGCACCTGACCGCCGCATGCCCCGGGCCCAGGCTCAGTCGGCGAGGCGGAAGGCCAGTTCCATCTCCCACTTGTTCATGTCCGGCTCGACCCGGGGGTCCGTCAGGTAGGACTCGATGCGGCAGCCCCAGCGCTCCACGCCGCTCGGGTCGGTGATCACGTCCCACTCCAGGCCCGCGGCCGTCCCCCATTCGCGCAGCCGGGTGATGGTGTCGAACAGGCCGTCGGGGTGGCCGACGTGGCGGAGGGTCGCGTAGCGGCCCGCGGGGAGCGCGCCCACGATGATGTCGCCCTCGGGTTCGGGCGGTTCGGTGACCGGGACGCCCGCCTCGACCTCCGACTCGCCGGCCATGTCGATGGCGTAGAAGCGGAAGAACGGGGCTCCGGCCATGGGGGTGTCGTGGGAGGCGAGCCAGCCGACGATTTCGGGGAGGCGGTCGGCGATGACGCCGAAGGCGTCCATCCGTACGGACCTTCTGACGCCGACGTAGGTCTGCTCGGGGCGTTCCACGACGGTGGGTTCGGGGTGCATCTGCTGCCTCACTACGTTCATGGCGGCAAAGACCGTTTCCCTGACCGGAATTCATCGGTCGGCGGTCAATTGCGCGGTCAGTTCCCGGCGATGGCCTTCACCGCGACCGCCACCGGCACCGATCCGCTGATCAGCTCCAGTGTCAGTCCGGCCGTCGCCGGGGTCTCCACGAGCTCCGCGATGACCGCCGCGACGTCGTCACGGGGCACGGGCCCCCGTCCGGTCCTGGCTTCCAGGCGGACCAGGCCCGTTCCGGCATCGTTCGTCAGCATCCCCGGACGCAGGACCGTCCAGTCCAGCCCGCTCCTGGTCCGTACGTACGCGTCCGCCGCGCCCTTCGCCCGCAGGTACGCGTCGAAGACGTCGTCGCCCTTGTGGTCCGGGTCCGCCCCCATCGCCGAGATGACGATGTACCGGCGTGTGCCCGCGCGTTCGGCCGCGTCCGCGAAGAGCACCGCCGCGCCGCGGTCCACCGTGTCCTTGCGGGCGGCGCCGCTGCCCGGGCCCGCGCCCGCCGCGAAGACCGCGGCGTCCGCGCCCTGCAGGACCGCGGCCACCTGCTCGACCGAGGCCGACTCGAGGTCCAGCAGGACCGGCTCGGCGCCGGCCGCTCGGAGGTCGGCGTCCTGTTCCGGGCTGCGGACGATGCCCACGGCCTCGTGCCCGGCGGCGGAGAGCAGCCGCTCGAGGCGCAGCGCGATCTGACCATGTCCTCCAGCGATGACAATGCGCATGCTCACGACCGTACGCCGGTCGCGTGCGCCTCGCTCGCGACGCCCACGCTCAGGCCACGGATCCGGTCATGGTCACTGGTGCGGGCTGGTTCCCGGCCGCGCCCTTGGGCCCGGCCGCACCCATGGTCCCGGCCATCGTCACGGTCCCGCATCCGGCCGCCCCTGGCGCGGCAGTTCGAGCGCGAAGGCCGCCGCCGAGTCGCAGTACTCCCTTACCGCGCTCGTCCGTGTCACCACCCGCCCCCGGTGCACGACGATCCTGCTGTACGCGAGCGACAGCACGCCCGCCAGCTCCTCCCCGCGCACGGCGAGCAGTTCGGCCGGGAAGCCCGCCTCCACCCGCACCTCGGGCAGGCCCATCGCCTTTCGTGCCGCCGCGCTGACGGCCTCGTACGCGTCCTGGACGCGCAGCCCGCCCTGCGAGGCCAGCAGGAAAGCGGCCTCCAGCGGATCCCCGCGACCCACGGGGTTCGCCACGTCGCGCATCGCCCCGCTGCCCGCGGCGACCCGTACCCCGGCCGTCCGCAGCAGCCGCACCGGTGCGCTCCCGCGCAGTTCCGCGCCGGCGCAGCCGCCCTGGGGCAGGCAGACCACCGTCACGCCCGCCGCGGCCAGCTGGTCCGCCGTGCGGGACGCGATCTCGGCGGGCAGCCGGGCGAGGCCCGCGCACGGGCCGATCGACACGCCGGGCCGCAGCCCGCCCGCCATGGCGGCGAGCCGGGCGAGGCGCGCCGGATCGTCGCCGTCGATGTGGAGATCGACGGGGCAGCCGTGCTCGGCGGCCACTTCGAGGACCGCCTCCGTGTACCCCGCCGGGTCCGGGTCCAGGTCCGGGGAACCACCCACCACGGACGCGCCCATCTTCACCGCGTCGCGCAGCATCGCGAGCCCGTCGGCCCCGGCCACGCCCGTGAGCAGCCGCGGCATGGCGACCGCGGTCAACTCGGCCAGCCCGCGCAGCGAACGGCGTGCCTGCAGCACCGCCTCCAGGTGGCCGAGACCGTGCACGTCCCCGATCCGCACGTGCGAGCGGAGCGCCGTCGCGCCGTGCCCGAGCTGGAGCAGCGCGGCCTCGGTGGCGCGCCGCTGGACGTCCTCGACGGCGTACGACACGGGCCCCTCGGCCGCCGGCGCCGTGAGCGCCGTGTCGCTGTGGGCGTGCGGCTCGGCGGGTGCGGCCAGCAGCAGGAAGCCGCTCAGATCCACCCGCGCGGAGTGGGCGGTGAGGCTCCCGGCGGTGCCGACGGCCTCGATACGGCCGCCGCTGAGCCGTACGTCGACCGTGCGGCCGTCGGTGAGGCGGGCGCCGCACAGGAGCAGGGCGGTGGTGTCGGCGGTTGCGCCGTCGGGCGGCTGCGCCTGGCTGTCGGGCATCGCGCTCCTGAAGGGGCGGGGGGCGAGCGGCCTGGACCTCGACCCGGTCCGGCCTGCGGACGATCAAGATCACCCGGCGTGGTCGAGCCTAGGGGCGCTCGGACTGCGCTTCGAGGAGGAGCGCAATAGTCGTACCGGTGTGACCACGAGTGGCGTACGGGACGCGCGTGGCGGTGCGCCGAAACCCGCGGTGCACCCCCGCCGCACCCGTCCGCACCCGCGCCCCACGTACGCCCCCGAAGGTGGTGAACGTGCCCCGTAAACGGATTTGGGCGATCGGCGGCCGACCGTGTAATGTCTTCATCGCTCGCCCCAATAGCTCAGTCGGCAGAGCGTCTCCATGGTAAGGAGAAGGTCTACGGTTCGATTCCGTATTGGGGCTCTGGTGCTGGAAGATCCTCGCCTTCGGGCGAGGTGATCCGACATCAAAGCGGTGTAGCTCAGTCGGTAGAGCAAGCGGCTCATAATCGCTGTGTCACCGGTTCAAGTCCGGTCACCGCTACACACAGTAGCCGATTGTGGGGTCGGTCCTTCGATCGGCTACTCTTTCTTGCGTTCATCCGTCCATCCGTCCGTCATAGGAGCACTCACGTGGCTGCCACCGACGTCCGCCCGAAGATCACGCTGGCCTGCGTGGAGTGCAAGGAGCGGAACTACATCACCAAGAAGAACCGGCGTAACAACCCGGACCGTCTTGAGATGAAGAAGCACTGCCCGCGCTGCAACCAGCACACGGCGCACCGCGAGACGCGCTGAATCAGGCTCGTATGCGAGGCCGCCCCCACCACGGGGGCGGCCTCGTGTCGTTTGTTCCGGCTCGGGGGTCCGGAGGCCACGCGGCGGAGCCGCACATGTCAAGGGCCCCGGAAAGCACAGCACCGGCAAGGCAAGAAATCCAGGAGGTACCGAGTCCATGGCGCTCGACCAGTCCTTCGTCGGGCGGACCTATCCGCCCACCGCGCCGTACGAGGTCGGCCGGGAAAAGATCAGGGAGTTCGCGGAGGCGGTGGGCGACGCGAATCCCGCGTACACCGATCCCGAGGCCGCCAAGCAGCTCGGCCACTCCGATGTGATCGCTCCGCCGACCTTTGTGTTCGCGATCACCTTCAAGGCGGCGGGACAGGTCGTCGCCGACCCGCAACTCGGCCTGGACTACAGCCGAGTGGTGCACGGCGACCAGAAGTTCGCGTACACCCGCCCGGTGCGGGCCGGGGACCGGCTCACGGTCACCTCGACCATCGAGGCGATCAAGTCCCTCGCGGGCAACGACATCCTGGACATCCGCGGTGAGGTGCACGACGAGGCGGGCGAGCACGTCGTGACCGCGTGGACCAAGCTCGTGGCGCGCGGCGCCGAGGAGGCCTGATCGTGATGGCGGCGAAGATCGCATACGCGGACGTCGAGGTCGGCACCGAGCTGCCGGCGCAGAGCTTTCCGGTGACCCGGGCGACGCTCGTGCAGTACGCGGGCGCCTCCGGGGACTTCAACCCGATCCACTGGAACGAGAAGTTCGCCAAGGAGGTCGGGCTGCCGGACGTCATCGCGCACGGCATGTTCACGATGGCCGAGGCGGCGCGGGTCGTCACGGACTGGGTGGGCGACCCGGCTGCGGTCGTCGAGTACGGGGTCCGGTTCACGAAGCCCGTGGTCGTGCCGAACGACGACGAGGGCGCGGTCATCGAGGTCAGCGCCAAGGTCGCGGCGAAGCTGGACGACAACCAGGTGCGGGTCGACCTGACGGCGATGTCGGCCGGGCAGAAGGTGCTCGGGATGTCGCGGGCGGTCGTACGGCTCGCCTGACACCGACGACCGGCGTGAGTCCGGGCACACCTGCGGTCCGGGTCGCCCCTGCCCTCCCGGGCCGGGGCGACCCGGACCGTACTCTTGTCCCCGTGCAGGAACTCCATGACGCTCCCCTCGCCCCGCTGACCACCTTCCGCCTGGGCGGACCGGCCACCCGCCTCGTCACCGCCGGCACGGACGACGAGGTGATCGCGGTCGTCCGCGAGGCGGACGCCGCCGGTACGCCGCTGCTGCTGATCGGCGGCGGGAGCAACCTCGTCATCGGCGACAAGGGGTTCGACGGGACGGCACTGCGCATCGCCACCACCGGATTCCGGCTGGACGGTACGAGGCTGGAGCTCGCCGCGGGCGAGGTGTGGACCGACGCCGTGGCCCGGACCGTGGAGGCGGGCCTCGCGGGCCTGGAGTGCCTGTCCGGCATCCCCGGCTCCGCCGGCGCCACCCCGATCCAGAACGTCGGGGCGTACGGCCAGGAGGTGTCCAGCACCATCACCGAGGTCGTGGCGTACGACCGCCGCAGCGGGGAGACGGTTACCGTCCCGAATGCCGAATGCGGCTTCTCGTACCGGCACAGCCGTTTCAAAGCCGAGCCGGACCGCTACGTCGTGCTGCGGGTCCGGTTCGAGCTGGAGGACGCGGGGGGCATGTCCGCGCCGATCAAGTACCCGGAGACCGCGCGCGTCCTCGGCGTCGAGGCGGGTGACCGGGTCCCGGCGGCCGTCGCGCGCGAGGCGGTGCTGAAGCTGCGCGCGGGCAAGGGCATGGTCCTGGACCCCGAGGACCACGACACCTGGTCGGCCGGTTCGTTCTTCACCAACCCGATCCTGACGGCCGCCGCGTACGAGGACTTCCTCGGCCGCGTACGGGACCACCTCGGCGACGGCGTCACGCCGCCCGCGTACCCCGCGGGCGACGGGCACACCAAGACCTCCGCCGCCTGGCTCATCGACAAGGCGGGCTTCACCAAGGGGTACGGCGAGGGTCCGGCACGTATCTCCACCAAGCACACGCTCGCCCTGACCAACCGGGGCGAGGCCACCACCGAGGATCTGCTCGCGCTCGCCCGCGAGGTCGTCACGGGCGTACGCGACGCCTTCGGGGTCACCCTCGTCAACGAGCCGGTGACGGTCGGCGTGAGCCTGTAGAGCGGCTCAGAAACCGCCGCGAGCTCCGGCAGGCCACCACGAGCTCAGTAGGCCACCGCGACCGGCTGCTTCACCGTGGCCGGGTCGTCCACCATCGCGAGCATCGCGTGCGCGACGTCCGCGCGGGAGATCTTCGCCCCGCCGCGCAGGCTCGTGCCGATCGCCGTGCGGTAGCGCCCGGTCAGCGGGCCGTCGGTCAGCCGCGGAGGGCGCACGGACGTCCAGTCCGTCGCGCTGCGGCGCATGTCGGCCTCCATGATCCGCAGGTCGTCGTAGTGCTTGCGCAGCACACGCGACACGAGCGGCGTCCCGATGTGGCGCAGGAAGAACGTCTCGTTCTCCGGTACGGGACCCAGCGGCGCCGCGCTCACCGCCAGGAAGCGCCGCGTCCCCTCCGCCTCCATGGCCTGCAGGACCGGGCGGGTGAGGCGGGAGGCGACGCCGACCTGCTTGGTGCTGCGCGGGCCGAGGCCCGAGAGGACCGCGGCCCGGCCTGCGACCGACTGCCGCAGCGCCTCCGGGTCGTCGAAGCGGACCGTGAGGACCTCCAGCCCCGCGCCCGTGACCGGCAGCCGCGCCGGGTCCCGGACCACCGCCGTGACCTCGTGCCCCGAGGCCAGGGCCTGCCGGACGATCTCCTGGCCGATACCGCCGGTCGCGCCGAAAACTGTGAGCTTCATGGTGATGATCCCTCTCCGCCAGGGGTGGGTGAGTACTTACTCACCACTAGAGTGGGTAAGTACTCACCCACCCGTCAAGCCCGGATGGAACGCCCATGCAGAAGCCGGCCCGCGAGCGCATCCTCGACGCCGCCCATGAACTGATGCTCACCGTCGGTCTGGCCCGCGCCACCACCAAGGCCATCGCCGCGTCCGCCGACTGCTCCGAGGCGGCGCTCTACAAGCACTTCGCGAGCAAGGAAGACCTGTTCGTGAGCGTCCTGCGGGAACGGCTGCCCCAGCTCGCCCCGCTGCTGGATCGCCTCCTCGCCGACCCGGGGGAGCGAACCGTCGAGGAGAACCTCACCGAGATCGCCCGCCGGGCCACCCTCTTCTACGCCGAGAGCTTCCCGATCGGCGCGTCTCTCTACGCCGAAACCAAGCTGAAGGCCCGCCACGACGACGCCATGCGGGAGATGGGCGCCGGACCGCACAAGCCGATCGAGGGCCTCGACGCCTATCTGCGCGCCGAGCGGGAAGCGGGCCGCATCGACCCCGGCGCGGACACCTTCGCCGCGGCCTCACTGCTGCTCGGCGCCTGCGCGCAGCGGGCCTTCGCCTACGACGCGACCGTCGGCAAGCAGCCCCCGCAGTCCGTCGACGCGTTCGCCGCGGCCCTCGCCCGCACGCTGCTGCGCGGAATCTCCGCTGCGGCGGGGCCGCGCTGAGCGTCAACCTGGGGACCATGTCCGCCAACCTGTCCGACCTCGTATGCGGCTGAGGCTCTACGAGTTCAGACCGCGCACCGGCCCGCACACGTACCGGATCGTGCAGCCCCGGTATCCCCTCCGGCACACGACGCCGAACGACCCCCTGCACGACAGATGGGGGTATCTGCTCGGCGACCACGACGGGCTGTCCCGGCTCGCGGGACTGTTCGCCTTCGCCGCGTTCTCACGCCACACGGTGGTGCACGTGCCGCTGCGCGAGAGCCTGCCGAGGACGTTCTTCCCGGGTGTTCCGGTCGACATCGTCCTCGTCCAGCACTCACTCGGCCTGCGGCCCTCCCGTCGGCCCGGGCTCCGCGCCGGACTACGCCACGGCACACCGCTGACGGTCCGGACGGACGAGCGTCGCACCGCGGCCCACGCCGCCGCCTGGCGGATGGAATGGGAGGACCACAACCGGCGCGGCTCCCAGTGGCTGCGCCCGGCCGTCCACGCACGCACCCTGTTCCTCTTCGGCAGCCGCGACGTCTTCGCCGAGGCCGCCACCTGCTTCGAGGAGGCGGCGGGCAACGCTCCCCTGTCGAAGCATGCGGCGAAGGGCCACGACGTCCTGGGGTCCTCACTCAGCCCATTGTTCGAGCCCGACCACCCCTGGGACCGGCCGGAACTGGACATCGGCTTCCAGGCGTATCCGCCCTACCGCCATTTCAGGCCACCGGGCCGGCCAGCCAGTCGTCGATCCCGGCCAGCAGTTTCGCCCGCACCCCGTCCGGCGCCGCGGAAGCGCGCACCGACTGGCGGGCAAGCTCCGCCAGCTCCGCGTCCGTGAAACCGTGGTGGCGCCGCGCGATCCCGTACTGCGCCGCCAGCCGCGACCCGAAGAGCAGGGGGTCGTCCGCGCCCAGCGCCATCGGCACCCCCGCGTCCCACAGCGTCCGCAGCGGCACGTCCTCCGGCTTGTCGTAGACGCCCAGCGCCACGTTCGACGCCGGGCACACCTCGCAGGTCACCCCGCGCTCGGCCAGCTTCCGCAGCAGCCGCGGATCCTCCGCCGCCCGCACACCGTGGCCGATGCGCGAGGCGTGCAGATCGTCCATACAGTCCCGCACGGACGCGGGCCCGGTCAGCTCGCCGCCGTGCGGGGCCGCCAGCAGCCCGCCCTCCCGGGCGATCGCGAACGCCCGGTCGAAGTCGCGGGCCATGCCCCGCCGCTCGTCGTTGGAGAGCCCGAAGCCGACCACGCCCCGGCCCGCGTACCGCACGGCGAGCCGCGCCAGCGTGCGCGCGTCCAGGGGGTGCTTCATACGGTTGGCGGCGACCACGACCCGGATCCCGAGCCCGGTCTCGCGCGCCGCGCCGTCCACCGCGTCCAGGATGATCTCCAGAGCCGGGATCAGCCCGCCCAGCATCGGCGCGTACGACGTGGGGTCGACCTGGATCTCCAGCCAGCCGGAACCGTCCCTGACGTCCTCCTGAGCCGCCTCCCGCACCAGCCGCTGGATGTCCTCGGGCTCGCGCAGACAGGACCGCGCGCTGTCGTACAGCCGCTGGAAACGGAACCAGCCCCGCTCGTCCGTCGCCCGCAGCTTCGGCGGCCGGCCGCTGGTCAGCGCGTCGGGCAGATGGACGCCGTACTTGTCGGCGAGTTCGAGCAGAGTCGTGGGCCGCATCGACCCGGTGAAGTGCAGATGCAGATGAGCCTTGGGTAGCAGGCGAACATCACGAACCATCTCCATGGACTCTCCGTAAGCGATAGGCTCCGCTCTGTGCCGTGAGGCGCCGGGCAGGGCTTGTCCGTCATGAGGCCGCTCAAGTGGCCGAGTGAGAAGCCCCCCAGGGGGAGGAGTCACTCAAGGATCTTGCCGCAAACGATCCTTCCCAGGCAGCCGAGTTCCCCGAACGAGCGCGTGCCTGAACGCGCAAGCGGGCCCCTGGCCGAAGGCCGGGAGCCCGCTTGCGCGCACCGAAAGCGCTAGTCGCGCGCTTCCGCGAGCAGCTTCTGCATCCGCGAAACACCCTCGACCAGGTCCTCGTCGCCGAGCGCGTACGACAGCCGCAGATAGCCCGGGGTGCCGAAGGCCTCGCCCGGGACGACCGCGACCTCGGCTTCGTCCAGGATCAGTGCCGCCAGCTCGACGGAGGTCGCGGGGCGCTTGCCGCGGATCTCCTTGCCCAGCAGACCCTTCACCGACGGGTACGCGTAGAACGCGCCCTCGGGGGTCGGGCAGACCACGCCGTCGATCTCGTTCAGCATCCTCACGATCGTCTGGCGGCGGCGGTCGAAGGCCTCGCGCATCTCCGCGACGGCGTCCAGGTCGCCGGAGACGGCGGCCAGGGCGGCGACCTGCGCCACGTTCGACACATTGGAGGTGGCGTGCGACTGCAGGTTGGTGGCGGCCTTCACCACGTCCTTGGGGGCGATGAGCCACCCGACCCGCCAGCCGGTCATCGCGTACGTCTTCGCGACACCGTTGACGACGATGCACTTGTCGCGCAGTGCAGGGACGAGCTGGGGGAGCGAGGTGAACGTCGCGTCGCCGTAGACCAGGTGCTCGTAGATCTCGTCCGTCAGCACCCACAGACCGTGCTCGGCGGCCCACTCACCGATCGCACGGGCGTCGGCCTCGCTGTAGACCGCGCCGGTCGGGTTGGAAGGGGAGACGAAGAGGACGACCTTGGTCCGCTCCGTGCGCGCGGCCTCCAGCTGCTCCACCGACACCCGGTAACCGGTGGTCTCGTCGGCGACGACCTCCACCGGAACGCCGCCCGCGAGGCGGATCGACTCGGGGTACGTCGTCCAGTACGGCGCCGGGACGATGACCTCGTCACCCGGGTCCAGGATCGCGGCGAACGCCTCGTAGATCGCCTGCTTGCCGCCGTTGGTCACCAGCACCTGGGCGGGGTCGACCTCGTAGCCGGAATCGCGGAGCGTCTTCTCGGCGATGGCCTTCTTCAGCTCGGGGAGGCCGCCCGCCGGCGTGTAGCGGTGGTACTTGGGGTTCTTGCAGGCCTCGATGGCGGCCTCGACGATGTAGCCGGGCGTCGGGAAGTCGGGCTCGCCCGCGCCGAAGCCGATCACCGGGCGGCCGGCGGCCTTGAGGGCCTTGGCCTTGGCGTCGACGGCGAGGGTCGCGGACTCGGAGATCGCGCCGATGCGGGCGGAGACCCGGCGCTCGGTGGGAGGAGTTGCAGCGCTCATACGGCCATGCTCCCAGACCCGGGACGCCCGGGGCACAAGGGTTTCGAGAAGCGGACAGAGTCGCACGGGAGCCGGACAGGTGTGCGGCCGCGCACCGGACAGGACCGCCGGCGGACACCGGACAGGACCCTGACGGAACCCGACAGAACACTGAAGGAACACGGACCGGAACCGTCGCGGAGCTATCTGTTCGACGCACGGCCGCTGACCACGTACACTCTTGGCTCGTTGGCCCTCACCGACCACCTCCACCCATGGGGTAGGTTTGGGGGGAACCACAAAGGGTCGTAGCTCAATTGGTAGAGCACTGGTCTCCAAAACCAGCGGTTGGGGGTTCAAGTCCCTCCGGCCCTGCTACACACACCTTCGCCAGGCTGTGTGCGCAGGTACGTATCTTCATGCACCGCCGTGCGGCTCCACCGGGCGCGGCACGGCCACGACCCGGAATCAGGTGAGAGACGTGACGGACGCCGTAGGCTCCATCGACATGCCTGATGCCGAGGACGAGGCGCCGGAGACCCGGAAGAAGACCCGGAAGGGCGGCAAGCGCGGGAAGAAGGGCCCCCTCGGGCGCCTCGCGCTGTTCTACCGTCAGATCGTCGCCGAGCTGCGCAAGGTCGTCTGGCCTACTCGCAGCCAGCTGACGACGTACACCTCAGTGGTGATTGTCTTCGTTGTCATCATGATCGGCCTTGTGACCGTGATGGACTATGGCTTCCAGGCAGCAGTCAAGTACGTCTTCGGCTGATCCCGCGGAGGGCGCCTCACCGGCGCCCCTTTCGCACGTTCCACCCCATCTGTATCCAGGAAGAAGCAGCCACCGTGTCTGACCCGAACGTGAACGACGCCATCGAGTCGGCAGAGTCCGCTGAGGACCAGCTCGACATCGTCGAGGCTGCCGACGAGGACCAGGCGGAAGCTGCTGACGCCTCGGAGGGCCTGCCCGCCGAGGAAGTCGCGATCCACATCGAGGACGAGGACGAGGCCTTCTCCGCCGCCGCCGAGGACGCCGAGGAAGCCGACGACGAGGAAGCCTCCGAGGCGGTCGCCGACGAGACGGACACCGAGGCCGCCGAGGACGAGGCCGAGGTCGAGGCCGAGCCGGAGGCTCCCGTCGACCCGATCGCCGCGCTCCGCGACGAGCTCCGCGGTCTGCCCGGGGAGTGGTACGTGATCCACACCTACGCGGGCTACGAGAAGCGCGTGAAGGCCAACCTGGAGCAGCGTGCCGTCTCGCTGAACGTCGAGGACTTCATCTACCAGGCCGAGGTCCCCGAGGAAGAGATCGTCCAGATCAAGAACGGCGAGCGCAAGAACGTCCGGCAGAACAAGCTGCCCGGCTACGTGCTCGTCCGCATGGACCTGACGAACGAGTCCTGGGGCGTCGTCCGCAACACCCCGGGCGTCACCGGCTTCGTGGGCAACGCCTACGACCCGTACCCGCTGACCCTGGACGAGATCGTCAAGATGCTCGCCCCGGAGGCCGAGGAGAAGGCCGCCCGCGAGGCCGCCGAGGCCGAGGGCAAGCCGGTTCCGGCCCGCAAGGTCGAGGTCCAGGTGCTGGACTTCGAGGTCGGCGACTCGGTCACCGTCACCGACGGTCCGTTCGCCACCCTGCAGGCCACGATCAACGAGATCAACGCCGACTCGAAGAAGGTCAAGGGCCTCGTCGAGATCTTCGGCCGCGAGACCCCGGTCGAGCTGAGCTTCGACCAGATCCAGAAGAACTGACCGGCACATAAGTTTCCGACCAGGTCAGAACGGCCCTCGTGGCCGTTCTGACCTGCTCGGTTTTTGGCCGTGCACCGATACCCGTTATCGTTGTGCGGTATGCCTCCATCCGGATGATCGGGTGGAAGGCGGAAAACTCTCACTAGGACCCGGAGAGAGCAATGCCTCCCAAGAAGAAGAAGGTCACGGGGCTTATCAAGCTCCAGATCCAGGCCGGTGCGGCCAACCCGGCTCCGCCGGTCGGCCCCGCGCTGGGTCAGCACGGCGTCAACATCATGGAGTTCTGCAAGGCCTACAACGCCGCGACCGAGTCGCAGCGTGGCATGGTCGTGCCGGTGGAGATCACGGTCTACGAGGACCGTTCCTTCACCTTCGTCACCAAGACTCCGCCGGCCGCCAAGCTGATCCTCAAGGCCGCGGGTGTGGACAAGGGCTCCGGCGAGCCGCACAAGACCAAGGTCGCCAAGCTGACGCGCGACCAGGTCCGTGACATCGCCACCACCAAGATGCCCGATCTGAACGCCAACGACCTGGACGCCGCCGAGAAGATCATCGCCGGCACCGCCCGTTCCATGGGCATCACGGTCGAGGGCTGATCAGCTCCCGTTCGACCAGTGGTAGGGCCACGCGCCGGCCCGCACCACGACTCCACGCCTGAAACACCACAGGAGAAGAAGTGAAGCGCAGCAAGGCTCTCCGCAACGCGGACGCCAAGGTCGACCGGGAGCGTAACTACGCCCCGCTCGAGGCCGTCCGTCTTGCGAAGGACACCGCCACCTCCAAGTTCGACGGCACCGTCGAGGTCGCCTTCCGCCTGGGCGTTGACCCGCGCAAGGCCGACCAGATGGTCCGTGGCACCGTGAACCTTCCGCACGGCACCGGTAAGACCGCCCGGGTCCTGGTCTTCGCGACCGGTGACCGTGCTGCGGCCGCGGAAGCCGCTGGCGCCGACATCGTCGGCTCCGACGAACTGATCGACGAGGTTTCGAAGGGCCGTCTGGACTTCGACGCCGTCGTCGCCACCCCCGACCTCATGGGCAAGGTCGGCCGCCTCGGCCGTGTGCTCGGTCCCCGTGGTCTCATGCCGAACCCCAAGACCGGCACCGTGACCATGGACGTCGCCAAGGCTGTCAACGACATCAAGGGCGGCAAGATCGAGTTCCGCGTCGACAAGCACTCGAACCTGCACTTCATCATCGGCAAGGTCTCCTTCGACGAGACGAAGCTGGTCGAGAACTACGCCGCGGCGCTGGAGGAGATCCTCCGTCTCAAGCCGTCCGCCGCGAAGGGCCGCTACATCAAGAAGGCGACCCTGACCACCACCATGGGCCCCGGCATCCCGCTGGACTCCAACCGCACCCGTAACCTCCTCGTCGAGGAGGACCCGGCAGCTGTCTGACCGGGTCGAGCCTGACCGGCTCGCGTGCTGTGGGACCGGCCCCCGCGCCTCTTCGGAGGTGCGGGGGCCGGTCCTGTTTCCCGTGGCGCCTGTGGCGCCCGTGGCGCCCGTGAGGGCCGCGCAGGGGCTGTCCGGGGTGTGGAGAGCCGCCCGGGCCGGCAGCCCCGGACGGCCCGATTTGCCTGACGAGGATTCCCTCCCGTACTCTTCCACGGAAGCCAAAGACCGCTGGTCGTTGCTGTGCCCCTTGCGGGTGCGGTGGCCGAAGGATCCGCTAGCTGCGGACGACCCGCGCAGGTGACTGTGGATGAGCTCCCGGACGTCGCTCTTTAGAGGGCGCAGTCGGTCGAGCCACGCCCCGTGCGCCTGCGCCGGGGCGTTTCGTTTTGTTCAGCCCCTTCTGAGCGGTCCTCATCACCCGGAAGGAGGCCGACGCTCTATGGCAAGGCCCGACAAGGCTGCCGCGGTGGCCGAGCTCGCGGACCAGTTCCGTAGCTCGAACGCCGCCGTGCTGACCGAGTACCGGGGTCTCACCGTGGCGCAGCTCAAGACGCTGCGTCGTTCGCTCGGTGAGAACGCCCAGTACGCCGTGGTGAAGAACACGCTGACCAAGATTGCGGCCAACGAGGCCGGGATCACTGCGCTCGACGACCAGTTCACTGGTCCGACGGCTGTCGCCTTCATCACCGGTGACCCGGTGGAGTCGGCGAAGGGTCTTCGTGACTTCGCCAAGGAGAACCCGAACCTCATCATCAAGGGCGGTGTCCTTGACGGTAAGGCGCTGTCCGCCGATGAGATCAAGAAGCTTGCGGACCTCGAGTCCCGCGAGGTTCTGCTCGCCAAGCTGGCGGGTGCCTTCAAGGGCAAGCAGACGCAGACTGCTCAGCTCTTCCAGGCGCTCCCCTCGAAGCTCGTCCGCACCGTGGACGCTCTTCGTGCCAAGCAGGCCGAGCAGGGCGGTGCCGAGTAACTCGGCTCGCGCATTGATCCGCGCCGCCTAGAGCGCGGGTCGCAGCGGGCCCAACGTACGCCCGCCGACATGTACACCCGGCACCAGCCGAATTAGTGGAAGGATCGCCCATCATGGCGAAGCTCAGCCAGGAAGACCTGCTCGCGCAGTTCGAGGAGATGACCCTCATCGAGCTCTCCGAGTTCGTGAAGGCGTTCGAGGAGAAGTTCGACGTCACCGCCGCCGCCGCGGTCGCCGTCGCCGGTCCGGCCGGTCCGGCCGCCGCCGCCGAGGCCGAGGAGGAGAAGGACGAGTTCGACGTCATCCTCACCGGTGCCGGCGACAAGAAGATCCAGGTCATCAAGGTCGTGCGTGAGCTGACCTCCCTGGGCCTGAAGGAGGCCAAGGACCTCGTGGACGGCGCCCCGAAGCCCGTTCTCGAGAAGGTCGCCAAGGACGCCGCCGAGAAGGCCGCCGAGTCCCTCAAGGGCGCCGGCGCCTCCGTCGAGGTCAAGTGACCTTTGAGAGTCCTCTGACTCTCGCGCTGTAACGCGCACACACTGAAGGGCGATCACCTATCCGGGTGGTCGCCCTTCGGCGTTCCCGGGCACACAGGGTGGCTGCCTTGCGCTCTCCGCTGCGGAGAGTAAGGTGATCTTCGCCGTGCGCCAGGTGACGATCTCCACGGAGTGGGGGGCCTTGACGAACCGCACGCAGCGCGCAATTCTCAGGACGCGTCGTCACAACGATCCGAGTTCGAGGCATGGATCGACGACGGAACGGGCAGGATCGGTGTGCGCCTTCCAGCGCACGGCATACCGCGGAGTTGAGAACAACGAGGGTCCCGGAAAACCCGCCCTGGACATCAGTGGGCCAAGTGGCTACACTGACCCTTTGCGCTGCCTGTTAGCTGCCCCCTGCCCGTCACCAGGGGCATACCCTCGCAAGAGCATCGTTGACCGAACAGCCCTGACCTGGCTTTTTGACCAATCAGGAATGTCTGTCTCCGTGCCCGGCTTGGGACCGGTACGCGCGTAGTGAGTCCGAGCCCTCGGAAGGACCCCCTCTTGGCCGCCTCGCGCAACGCCTCGACCGCGAATACGAACAACGGCGCAAGCACTGCCCCGCTGCGCATCTCCTTTGCAAAGATCAAGGAGCCCCTCGAGGTTCCGAACCTCCTCGCGCTGCAGACCGAGAGCTTTGACTGGCTGCTCGGCAATGCCGCCTGGAAGGCTCGTGTCGAGGCGGCTCTGGAGTCCGGACAGGACGTCCCCACCAAGTCCGGTCTGGAGGAGATCTTCGAGGAGATCTCGCCGATCGAGGACTTCTCCGGGTCGATGTCGCTGACCTTCCGCGACCACCGCTTCGAGCCCCCGAAGAACTCGATCGACGAGTGCAAGGAGCGGGACTTCACGTACGCCGCCCCGCTCTTCGTCACGGCCGAGTTCACCAACAACGAGACCGGTGAGATCAAGTCCCAGACGGTCTTCATGGGCGACTTCCCGCTCATGACCAACAAGGGCACCTTCGTCATCAACGGCACCGAGCGTGTCGTCGTGTCGCAGCTGGTCCGCTCGCCGGGTGTCTACTTCGACTCCTCCATCGACAAGACGTCCGACAAGGACATCTTCTCCGCCAAGATCATCCCCTCCCGGGGTGCCTGGCTGGAGATGGAGATCGACAAGCGCGACATGGTCGGTGTCCGTATCGACCGCAAGCGCAAGCAGTCCGTCACCGTCCTCCTGAAGGCGCTCGGCTGGACCACCGAGCAGATCCTCGAGGAGTTCGGCGAGTACGAGTCGATGCGCGCCACCCTGGAGAAGGACCACACCCAGGGCCAGGACGACGCGCTGCTCGACATCTACCGCAAGCTGCGCCCGGGCGAGCCCCCGACGCGTGAGGCCGCGCAGACGCTGCTCGAGAACCTGTACTTCAACCCGAAGCGCTACGACCTCGCCAAGGTCGGCCGCTACAAGGTGAACAAGAAGCTCGGCGCGGACGAGCCGCTGGACGCCGGCGTGCTCACCACCGACGACGTCATCGCGACCATCAAGTACCTGGTCAAGCTGCACGCCGGTGAGGTCGAGACGGTCGGCGAGAACGGCACGCAGATCGTCGTCGAGACCGACGACATCGACCACTTCGGCAACCGTCGTCTGCGCAACGTCGGCGAGCTCATCCAGAACCAGGTCCGCACGGGTCTGGCTCGTATGGAGCGCGTCGTGCGCGAGCGCATGACCACCCAGGACGTCGAGGCGATCACGCCGCAGACCCTGATCAACATCCGGCCGGTCGTCGCCTCCATCAAGGAGTTCTTCGGCACCAGCCAGCTGTCCCAGTTCATGGACCAGAACAACCCGCTGTCGGGCCTGACCCACAAGCGCCGTCTGTCGGCGCTGGGCCCCGGCGGTCTGTCCCGTGAGCGGGCGGGCTTCGAGGTCCGAGACGTGCACCCGTCCCACTACGGACGCATGTGCCCGATCGAGACCCCCGAAGGCCCGAACATCGGTCTGATCGGTTCGCTCGCCTCGTACGGCCGCGTCAACGCGTTCGGCTTCGTCGAGACGCCGTACCGCAAGGTCGTCGAGGGCCAGGTCACCGACGAGGTGGACTACCTGACCGCCGACGAGGAGGACCGCTTCGTCATCGCGCAGGCCAACGCCGCGCTGGGCGAGGACCTGCGCTTCTCCGAGTCCCGCGTGCTCGTCCGCCGTCGTGGCGGCGAGGTCGACTACGTGCCGCCGTCGGACGTGGACTACATGGACGTCTCGCCGCGCCAGATGGTGTCGGTCGCGACCGCCATGATCCCGTTCCTCGAGCACGACGACGCCAACCGTGCCCTCATGGGCGCGAACATGATGCGCCAGGCCGTTCCGCTCATCAAGGCGGAGGCCCCGCTCGTCGGCACCGGCATGGAGTACCGCTGTGCCACCGACGCCGGCGACGTCATCAAGGCGGAGAAGGACGGTGTGATCCAGGAGGTCTCGGCCGACTACATCACCGTCGCCAACGACGACGGCACGTACACCACGTACCGCGTCGCCAAGTTCTCCCGCTCGAACCAGGGCACCTCGGTCAACCAGAAGGTCGTCGTCGCCGAGGGCGACCGGGTCGTCGAGGGCCAGGTCCTCGCCGACGGCCCGGCCACCGAGAACGGTGAGATGGCGCTCGGCAAGAACCTGCTGGTCGCGTTCATGCCGTGGGAGGGTCACAACTACGAGGACGCGATCATCCTGTCGCAGCGCCTCGTCCAGGACGACGTCCTCTCCTCGATCCACATCGAGGAGCACGAGGTCGACGCCCGTGACACCAAGCTGGGCCCCGAGGAGATCACCCGGGACATCCCGAACGTCTCCGAGGAGGTCCTCGCCGACCTCGACGAGCGCGGCATCATCCGTATCGGTGCCGAGGTCGTCGCCGGCGACATCCTGGTCGGCAAGGTCACGCCCAAGGGTGAGACCGAGCTGACCCCGGAGGAGCGCCTGCTCCGCGCGATCTTCGGTGAGAAGGCCCGTGAGGTCCGTGACACCTCGCTGAAGGTGCCGCACGGCGAGACCGGCAAGGTCATCGGCGTCCGCGTCTTCGACCGCGAGGAGGGCGACGAGCTTCCCCCCGGTGTGAACCAGCTCGTGCGCGTGTACGTCGCGCAGAAGCGCAAGATCACCGACGGTGACAAGCTCGCCGGCCGTCACGGCAACAAGGGCGTCATCTCCAAGATCCTGCCGATCGAGGACATGCCGTTCCTGGAGGACGGCACCCCGGTCGACATCATCCTCAACCCGCTGGGTGTCCCGTCCCGAATGAACCCGGGACAGGTCCTGGAGATCCACCTCGGCTGGCTCGCCAGCCGCGGCTGGGACGTCTCCGGTCTCGCCGACGAGTGGGCGCAGCGCCTGCAGTCCATCGGCGCGGACCAGGTTGCACCGGGCACCAATGTCGCGACCCCGGTCTTCGACGGTGCGCGCGAGGACGAGCTCGCGGGTCTGCTGCAGCACACCATCCCGAACCGGGACGGCGAGCGCATGGTGCTCCCGACCGGCAAGGCCCGGCTGTTCGACGGCCGCTCCGGTGAGCCGTTCCCGGACCCGATCTCGGTCGGGTACATGTACATCCTCAAGCTCCACCACCTGGTCGACGACAAGCTGCACGCCCGGTCGACCGGCCCGTACTCGATGATCACCCAGCAGCCGCTGGGTGGTAAGGCTCAGTTCGGTGGCCAGCGGTTCGGTGAGATGGAGGTGTGGGCGCTGGAGGCTTACGGCGCCGCGTACGCCCTCCAGGAGCTGCTGACCATCAAGTCCGACGACGTCACCGGCCGCGTGAAGGTCTACGAGGCCATCGTCAAGGGCGAGAACATCCCCGAGCCCGGCATCCCCGAGTCCTTCAAGGTGCTCATCAAGGAGATGCAGTCCCTGTGCCTCAACGTGGAGGTGCTGTCCTCGGACGGCATGTCCATCGAGATGCGCGACACCGACGAGGACGTCTTCCGCGCCGCGGAGGAGCTCGGTATCGACCTGTCCAGGCGAGAGCCGAGCAGCGTCGAAGAGGTCTGACGGGTCTGACCGGGGGCTTCCACGTGAAGCTCCCGGTCTCCCCCGGACCCGTACAGACCATGATTGAGACACGACCCTGAGAGGGATTGACGCATAGTGCTCGACGTCAACTTCTTCGACGAGCTCCGGATCGGCCTGGCCACCGCTGACGACATTCGTCAGTGGTCCCACGGCGAGGTCAAGAAGCCCGAGACCATCAACTACCGCACGCTCAAGCCCGAAAAGGACGGACTCTTCTGCGAGAAGATCTTCGGTCCTACCCGGGACTGGGAGTGCTACTGCGGCAAGTACAAGCGTGTCCGCTTCAAGGGCATCATCTGTGAGCGGTGTGGCGTCGAGGTCACCCGCGCCAAGGTGCGCCGTGAGCGGATGGGCCACATCGAGCTGGCCGCTCCCGTCACCCACATCTGGTACTTCAAGGGCGTTCCGTCCCGGCTGGGCTACCTGCTCGACCTCGCCCCGAAGGACCTCGAGAAGGTCATCTACTTCGCCGCGTACATGATCACGTACGTCGACGAGGAGCGCCGCACCCGCGACCTGCCCTCGCTGGAGGCTCACGTCTCAGTCGAGCGCCAGCAGATCGAGAACCGCCGCGACGCCGACCTCGAGGCCCGCGCCAAGAAGCTCGAGGCCGACCTGGCCGAGCTGGAGGCCGAGGGTGCCAAGGCCGACGTGCGCCGCAAGGTGCGCGAGGGTGCCGAGCGTGAGATGAAGCAGCTGCGCGACCGTGCGCAGCGCGAGATCGACCGTCTCGACGAGGTGTGGAACCGCTTCAAGAACCTCAAGGTCCAGGACCTCGAGGGCGACGAGCTGCTCTACCGCGAGCTGCGTGACCGTTTCGGCACGTACTTCGACGGCTCGATGGGTGCCGCGGCGCTGCAGAAGCGCCTGGAGTCCTTCGACCTCGAGGAGGAGGCCGAGCGTCTCCGCGAGATCATCCGTACCGGCAAGGGCCAGAAGAAGACCCGTGCGCTCAAGCGCCTCAAGGTCGTCTCCGCCTTCCTGCAGACCAGCAACAGCCCCAAGGGCATGGTGCTGGACTGCGTCCCGGTGATCCCGCCGGACCTGCGTCCGATGGTGCAGCTGGACGGTGGCCGCTTCGCGACCTCCGACCTGAACGACCTGTACCGCCGGGTCATCAACCGGAACAACCGTCTGAAGCGTCTGCTCGACCTCGGTGCCCCCGAGATCATCGTGAACAACGAGAAGCGGATGCTCCAGGAGGCCGTCGACGCGCTGTTCGACAACGGCCGCCGCGGCCGCCCGGTCACCGGTCCCGGTAACCGCCCGCTGAAGTCCCTCAGCGACATGCTGAAGGGTAAGCAGGGTCGCTTCCGTCAGAACCTGCTCGGTAAGCGAGTCGACTACTCGGCGCGTTCCGTCATCGTCGTCGGCCCGCAGCTGAAGCTGCACCAGTGCGGTCTGCCCAAGGCCATGGCGCTGGAGCTCTTCAAGCCGTTCGTGATGAAGCGCCTGGTCGACCTGAACCACGCGCAGAACATCAAGAGCGCGAAGCGCATGGTCGAGCGCGGCCGCACCGTCGTGTACGACGTCCTCGAAGAGGTCATCGCCGAGCACCCGGTGCTGCTGAACCGTGCGCCCACGCTGCACCGCCTCGGTATCCAGGCCTTCGAGCCGCAGCTGGTCGAGGGCAAGGCCATCCAGATCCACCCGCTCGTCTGCACCGCGTTCAACGCGGACTTCGACGGTGACCAGATGGCCGTGCACCTGCCGCTGTCCGCGGAGGCGCAGGCCGAGGCCCGCATCCTGATGCTGTCCTCGAACAACATCCTCAAGCCGGCCGACGGCCGGCCGGTCACCATGCCGACCCAGGACATGGTGCTGGGCCTCTTCTTCCTCACCACGGACGAGGAGGAGCGCGAGGTGCGCGGCGAGGGCCGTGCGTTCAACTCCACCGCCGAGGCGATCATGGCCTTCGACGCCCGGGAGCTCTCGCTCCAGGCGAAGGTCGACATCCGCTTCCCGATCGGCACCGTCCCGCCGCGTGGCTGGACCCCGCCGGTGGAGGAGGAGAGCGACGACAGCGTCGGCGCAGGTGCGTGGCAGCAGGGTGACTCGTTCCGTCTGCGGACGACCCTGGGCCGTGCGCTCTTCAACGAGCTGCTGCCCGAGGACTACCCGTTCGTCGACTACTCGGTCGGCAAGAAGCAGCTCTCCGAGATCGTCAACGACCTCGCCGAGCGCTACCCCAAGGTCATCGTGGCGGCGACGCTCGACAACCTGAAGGCGGCCGGCTTCTACTGGGCGACCCGTTCCGGTGTCACCGTCGCCATCTCCGACGTCGTCGTTCCCGAGGCGAAGAAGGAGATCGTCGCGGGCTACGAGGCGCAGGACGAGAAGGTCCAGAAGCAGTACGAGCGCGGTCTGATCACCAAGCAGGAGCGCACGCAGGAGCTCATCACCATCTGGACCAAGGCGACCAACGAGGTTGCCGAGGCGATGAACGCGAACTTCCCGAAGACCAACCCCATCTTCATGATGGTCAACTCGGGTGCTCGCGGAAACATGATGCAGATGCGTCAGATCGCCGGTATGCGTGGTCTGGTGTCGAACGCCAAGAACGAGACGATCCCGCGTCCCATCAAGGCGTCGTTCCGTGAGGGTCTGTCCGTGCTGGAGTACTTCATCTCCACGCACGGTGCCCGTAAGGGTCTCGCCGACACCGCTCTGCGTACCGCCGACTCCGGTTACCTCACGCGTCGTCTGGTCGACGTCTCGCAGGACGTCATCATCCGCGAGGAGGACTGTGGCACCGACCGCGGTCTGAAGCTGCGGATCGCCGAGAAGGACGCCGGCGGTGTCCTGCGCAAGGCGGAGGACGTCGAGACGTCCGTGTACGCGCGGATGCTCGCCGAGGACGTCGTCGTGGACGGCAAGGTCATCGCGCCGGCCAACGTCGACCTCGGTGACGTGCTCATCGACGCCCTGGTGGCGGCCGGTGTGGAGGAGGTCAAGACCCGCTCGGTCCTGACCTGTGAGTCCGCGGTCGGTACGTGTGCGTACTGCTACGGCCGTTCGCTCGCCACCGGCAAGCTGGTCGACATCGGTGAGGCGGTCGGCATCATCGCCGCCCAGTCCATCGGTGAGCCCGGTACCCAGCTGACGATGCGTACCTTCCACACCGGTGGTGTGGCCGGTGACGACATCACCCAGGGTCTGCCGCGTGTTGTCGAGCTCTTCGAGGCCCGTACCCCGAAGGGTGTCGCCCCGATCTCCGAGGCCAACGGCCGCGTGCGGATCGAGGAGACCGAGAAGACCAAGAAGCTCGTCGTCACCCCGGACGACGGCAGCGACGAGACGGCGTTCCCGATCTCGAAGCGTGCCCGTCTGCTGGTCGGCGAGGGCGACCACGTCGAGGTGGGCCAGAAGCTCACCGTGGGTGCCACCAACCCGCACGACGTGCTGCGCATCCTCGGCCAGCGGGCCGTCCAGGTCCACCTGGTCGGCGAGGTCCAGAAGGTCTACAACTCGCAGGGTGTGTCGATCCACGACAAGCACATCGAGATCATCATCCGGCAGATGCTGCGCCGTGTGACGATCATCGAGTCCGGCGACGCGGAGCTGCTGCCGGGCGAGCTCGTGGAGCGCTCGAAGTTCGAGACCGAGAACCGTCGTGTGGTCACCGAGGGCGGTCACCCCGCCTCCGGCCGTCCGCAGCTGATGGGTATCACCAAGGCCTCGCTCGCCACCGAGTCGTGGCTGTCGGCGGCGTCCTTCCAGGAGACGACCAGGGTCCTCACCGACGCGGCGATCAACGCCAAGTCGGACTCCCTGATCGGCCTCAAGGAGAACGTCATCATCGGTAAGCTCATCCCGGCCGGTACGGGCCTGTCCCGCTACCGCAACATCCGGGTCGAGCCGACCGAGGAGGCCAAGGCCGCGATGTACTCGGCCGTCGGCTACGACGACATCGACTACTCGCCGTTCGGCACGGGCTCCGGCCAGGCCGTTCCGCTGGAGGACTACGACTACGGTCCGTACAACCAGTAAGGCGTAGGTCTGACGAAGGGCGGCCACCCCGTTTCGTACGGGGTGGCCGCCCTTCGGCGTTGTTCCGGCTGCGGGGGCCCAGGAGGGGGCTTGTGGCGCTCGTGCGGCGCTCCTGGGCGCTTGGGGGCATCCTGGTGGCGTACCTGCGTGTCGGGCCCGCTTGCATTTGTTTTGACCGAACTCGGTGAGGTAGGTACGCTCAGACCTTGTGCCTGGGGTGTGCCTGGGCTCATGTGTGTGTCCTCAACCGCACAGCGAGCCAAGACCGGCCACCGTAATCTGCGCCCTTTCCGTCTTCGGGCGGAAGTCTGCAGCATTCGACACACCCGACCGCGTGGGTCGGCGACGTTCCAGGTTAGCTTTACTACACGGCACACAGAAACCGGAGAAGTAGTGCCTACGATCCAGCAGCTGGTCCGCAAGGGCCGGCAGGACAAGGTCGAGAAGAACAAGACGCCCGCACTCGAGGGTTCCCCTCAGCGCCGCGGCGTCTGCACGCGTGTGTTCACGACCACCCCGAAGAAGCCGAACTCGGCCCTCCGCAAGGTCGCGCGTGTGCGTCTGACCTCCGGTATCGAGGTCACGGCCTACATTCCGGGTGAGGGACACAACCTGCAGGAGCACTCCATCGTGCTCGTGCGTGGTGGCCGTGTGAAGGACCTGCCGGGTGTTCGCTACAAGATCATCCGCGGCTCCCTTGACACCCAGGGCGTCAAGAACCGCAAGCAGGCCCGCAGCCGCTACGGCGCCAAGAAGGAGAAGTAAGAATGCCTCGTAAGGGCCCCGCCCCGAAGCGCCCGGTCATCATCGACCCGGTTTACGGTTCTCCTCTGGTGACCTCGCTCATCAACAAGATTCTGCTCAACGGCAAGCGTTCCACCGCTGAGCGCATCGTCTACGGCGCCATGGAAGGCCTCCGCGACAAGACCGGCGCTGACCCGGTCATCACGCTGAAGCGCGCCCTCGAGAACGTCAAGCCGGCGCTCGAGGTCAAGTCCCGCCGTGTCGGTGGTGCCACCTACCAGGTGCCGATCGAGGTCAAGCCGGGCCGCGCCTCCACGCTGGCTCTGCGCTGGCTGGTCGGCTACTCGCGCGCCCGTCGCGAGAAGACCATGACCGAGCGCCTCATGAACGAGCTGCTGGACGCCTCGAACGGCCTCGGCGCTTCGGTCAAGAAGCGCGAGGACACGCACAAGATGGCCGAGTCCAACAAGGCCTTCGCGCACTACCGCTGGTAGTCGCTACCCACATCGAGAACCGAGAGAAGACTGAGCCTTATGGCCACCACTTCGCTTGACCTGGCCAAGGTCCGCAACATTGGGATCATGGCCCACATCGACGCGGGCAAGACGACGACCACCGAGCGCATCCTGTTCTACACCGGTGTGTCGTACAAGATCGGTGAGGTCCACGACGGCGCCGCCACGATGGACTGGATGGAGCAGGAGCAGGAGCGCGGCATCACGATCACGTCCGCCGCGACGACCTGTCACTGGCCGCTCGAGGACGTCGACCACACCATCAACATCATCGACACCCCGGGTCACGTCGACTTCACCGTCGAGGTGGAGCGTTCCCTGCGTGTGCTCGACGGTGCCGTGACGGTGTTCGACGGCGTCGCCGGCGTCGAGCCGCAGTCCGAGACTGTCTGGCGTCAGGCGGACCGCTACGGCGTTCCGCGTATCTGCTTCGTCAACAAGCTGGACCGCACGGGTGCCGAGTTCCACCGCTGCGTGGACATGATCAGCGACCGCCTTGGCGCGCAGCCGATCGTCATGCAGCTCCCGATCGGTGCCGAGGCCGACTTCAAGGGCGTCATCGACCTGGTCCGCATGAAGGCCCTGGTCTGGTCCGCCGAGGCGGCCAAGGGCGAGATGTACGACGTCGTCGACATCCCGGCCACCCACACCGAGGCTGCCGAGGAGTACCGCGGCAAGCTCGTCGAGGCCGTCGCCGAGAACGACGAAGAGATCATGGAGCTGTACCTGGAGGGCCAGGAGCCTTCCGAGGAGCAGCTGTACGCCGCGATCCGTCGTATCACCATCGCCTCCGGCAAGGGCAAGGGCACCACGGTCACCCCGGTGTTCTGTGGCACCGCGTTCAAGAACAAGGGCGTGCAGCCCCTGCTCGACGCGGTCGTGCGCTACCTCCCGTCCCCCGTCGACATCGAGGCCATCGAGGGCCACGACGTCAAGGACGCGGACCTGGTCGTGAAGCGCAGGCCGTCCGACGACGAGCCGCTGTCGGCGCTGGCGTTCAAGATCATGAGCGACCCGCACCTCGGCAAGCTCACGTTCGTGCGCATCTACTCCGGCCGTCTGGAGTCCGGCACCGCCGTGCTGAACTCCGTGAAGGGCCGCAAGGAGCGCATCGGCAAGATCTACCGCATGCACGCGAACAAGCGTGAGGAGATCGAGTCGGTGGGCGCCGGTGACATCGTCGCCGTCATGGGCCTGAAGCAGACCACCACCGGTGAGACGCTCGCGGACGAGAAGAACCCGGTGATCCTGGAGTCCATGGACTTCCCGGCGCCGGTCATCGAGGTCGCGATCGAGCCCAAGTCCAAGGGTGACCAGGAGAAGCTGGGTGTCGCCATCCAGCGTCTCGCGGAGGAGGACCCCTCCTTCCAGGTGCACACCAACGAGGAGACCGGCCAGACCGTCATCGGCGGTATGGGCGAGCTTCACCTCGAGGTGCTCGTCGACCGTATGAAGCGTGAGTTCAAGGTCGAGGCCAACGTCGGCAAGCCGCAGGTCGCGTACCGCGAGACCATCCGCAAGGCGGTCGAGCGCGTGGACTACACCCACAAGAAGCAGACCGGTGGTACCGGTCAGTTCGCCAAGGTGCAGATCGCGGTCGAGCCGATCGAGGGCGGCGACGCCGCTTACGAGTTCGTGAACAAGGTCACCGGTGGCCGTATCCCGAAGGAATACATTCCTTCCGTGGACGCCGGCTGCCAGGAGGCGATGTCGTTCGGCATCCTCGCCGGTTACGAGATGACGGGCGTTCGCGTCACGCTTCTCGACGGTGCCTACCACGAGGTCGACTCCTCCGAGCTCGCGTTCAAGATCGCTGGCTCGCAGGCCTTCAAGGAGGCCGCGCGCAAGGCGTCCCCGGTTCTCCTCGAGCCGATGATGGCCGTTGAGGTCACCACGCCCGAGGACTACATGGGCGATGTCATCGGTGACATCAACTCCCGCCGTGGCCAGATCCAGGCCATGGAGGAGCGTGCCGGTGCCCGTGTCGTCAAGGGCCTGGTGCCGCTGTCGGAGATGTTCGGCTACGTCGGCGACCTCCGCAGCAAGACCTCGGGTCGCGCAAGCTACTCGATGCAGTTCGACTCCTACGCCGAGGTTCCGCGGAACGTCGCCGAGGAGATCATCGCGAAGGCCAAGGGCGAGTAACTCACCCGAGTACACGCTTTAGGCTTGACGCCGTAACCGTCGGGGCGTTCCCCGCGAACCCGTGAGGCTCGCCCCGACGGCCGGCACCACCAGCAAAGATCACCCTGGCGCCGATGAGTAAGGCGTACAGAACCACTCCACAGGAGGACCCCAGTGGCGAAGGCGAAGTTCGAGCGGACTAAGCCGCACGTCAACATCGGCACCATCGGTCACATCGACCACGGTAAGACGACCCTCACGGCCGCCATTACCAAGGTGCTGCACGACAAGTACCCGGACCTGAACGAGGCCTCGGCCTTCGACCAGATCGACAAGGCTCCTGAGGAGCGTCAGCGCGGTATCACCATCTCCATCGCGCACGTCGAGTACCAGACGGAGTCGCGTCACTACGCGCACGTCGACTGCCCGGGTCACGCGGACTACATCAAGAACATGATCACCGGTGCTGCCCAGATGGACGGTGCCATCCTCGTGGTCGCCGCCACCGACGGCCCGATGCCGCAGACCAAGGAGCACGTCCTCCTGGCCCGCCAGGTCGGCGTTCCGTACATCGTGGTCGCCCTGAACAAGGCCGACATGGTGGACGACGAGGAGATCCTGGAGCTCGTCGAGCTCGAGGTCCGTGAGCTCCTCTCCGAGTACGAGTTCCCGGGCGACGACGTTCCGGTCGTCAAGGTCTCGGCGCTCAAGGCGCTCGAGGGCGACAAGGAGTGGGGCGAGTCCGTCCTCAACCTGATGAACGCCGTCGACGAGGCGATCCCGCAGCCCGAGCGTGACGTCGACAAGCCGTTCCTGATGCCGATCGAGGACGTCTTCACGATCACCGGTCGTGGCACCGTCGTCACCGGTCGTATCGAGCGTGGTGTCCTCAAGGTCAACGAGACCGTCGACATCATCGGTATCAAGACCGAGAAGACCACCACCACGGTCACCGGCATCGAGATGTTCCGCAAGCTGCTCGACGAGGGCCAGGCCGGTGAGAACGTCGGTCTGCTCCTCCGTGGCATCAAGCGCGAGGACGTCGAGCGCGGCCAGGTCATCATCAAGCCGGGTTCGGTCACGCCGCACACCGAGTTCGAGGCCCAGGCCTACATCCTGTCGAAGGACGAGGGTGGCCGTCACACCCCGTTCTTCAACAACTACCGCCCGCAGTTCTACTTCCGTACCACGGACGTGACCGGCGTCGTGACCCTCCCCGAGGGCACCGAGATGGTCATGCCGGGCGACAACACCACCATGTCGGTTCAGCTGATCCAGCCGATCGCCATGGAGGAGGGCCTGAAGTTCGCCATCCGTGAGGGTGGCCGGACCGTCGGCGCCGGCCAGGTCACCAAGATCACCAAGTGATTGCTGATCTGACCTGGTAGCTCCTGCGAGCACCAAGTGAGAGGCCCCGCACCGGAAGGTGCGGGGCCTCTTGCTTTCTGATGTGCCTTGCGCTCTCCAGCCCGTCCTGCGCGTGCCGTCAGCTCGCGGTGGCGGTCTCCGGGTGCCAGATCCACGGGTGCGCGTCCGCGCCCATGCCGACCGCCGTCGCGCCGGAGCGGCCCGGATGAAGCGTGGGGAAGTCCAGTGCCTCGGCTCCCTGGCGACGTGTCACAGCCCTTCCGTCCACGTGGAGTTGGACCCGCCCCTGCAGATCCTTGCCGAGCAGCACCGGCCCGTTCGGGGTGGCGGCCGTGCTCACGGTGCCGTAGCCGTCGAAGCGTTCCTTGCGCGGCCGGGCGGGGGAGCCACCGGCCCGTACGGCGATCAGCGCCGCGGCCGCGGGCTTGCGGTAGTAGACCTCGACGCCGCCGTCGTGCGTCGGAAGCGCGGCGAGTGGACCACCCGGCGCCGGCAGCCCGCTGCCGCCGTCCGGCTTGAAGGTGATCTCCTCGCCGAGGACGTCCTGCGCCCAGTGGTGCACGGTGTCGTGGCCCGCCCCGAAGACATGGACCCGCCCGGCGCCGTCCACGACCGCCGTCAGTCCGTCCTGGATCTCGCCGCCGCCGAGATCGCGCCAGGCGTCCCAGCGCCCGTCCGTGTCCCGCACCCGCGTACTGAGGCCCTTGTCCGCGTTGCGTACGAAGAGATGGACGCGCCCGTCGGGGGCGGTCACCGCGACCGGCACACCGATACGGCGGCTCCGGTCGTCGTCCCGCTCCGGACTGCCGAGCCCGGTCCAGGCCGCGAAGTCGCCTCCCGCGGAGCGCTGTTCGAGCAGCACCACCTCGCGCCGGTTCGCCCCGCCGTGCCCGCCGAGCGCGGCGAACCGCAGCCCGAACAGCAGCAGACGGCCGTCCTCCAGCACCGCCGAGCCCAGCGCCGGCGCGAGCGGCCCGCCGCCGAGGTCGTCCGGGGCGCCCCACTGCCCGCTGCCCGGCGCGGTCTCGCGCCAGCGCACGGCCCGCAGGCCCAGCACCCCGTACGCGGCGAGCCGCCCGTCCGCCTCGGTGACGACGACGGGCCGGGCGCCCGGGTAGCGGTGGTGCGTCGAGCGGACCCAGCCCTTCTTGTTCGTCAGCGGACGCGTGCCGCCCACGTTGTAGTCGCCGCAGCCCGAGGGATTGCCGCAGTCCCAGCCGGGGTCGCCGCCGTACGGGACGAGGTGCGCGGCCTTCTCGCGCAGGACCGCCGGCGGGAGGTTCTTCGGCCAGTGGCGGTTGTAGTAGCCGCGGAACGCCGTGGCGACGAAGCCGGGCACCTGACCGCCGTCCTTCGTCGACTCCGCGACCCAGCGCAGCATCGCGGCCCAGCTGAAGCAGGCCACGGCGGTGTGGTCGGCGTGGTCCGAGTAGCCGGGCTGCTCGCTGTCCTTCTTGCGGGTGGTCTCGTCGCTGTGCTGGATGTCGGGGTCCGGGTCCAGGGTCTGGATCACGGTCGGCCGGTACTGCTCCATGAGCCCGACGAGTACGTCGATGAGCTGGTCGTAGTCGTACGAGACCGTCCTGCGCAGCGGCGAGTCCGCGGCGACGACGGTGTGCAGGCCGAGTGCCCGGTCGTGCCAGAGGCTGGGCAGGGCCTCCCAGCGGCGGGGCGTGTGCATCGGGAGGTTGAGGAAGATCAGCTCGACCCGGCGGTGTCCGTTGGTGAGGGTGTTGATCTCGGCGCGGTGGTCGCCGCGGAGGGTGGCCACACCCTTCTGCCAGTCGGTGAACCCGTCCAGGCCGAGGAGGGTGGCGTACGCCTGCCGCAGGCCCTGGTGACGTGCCGAGGAGTAGGCGGGGCGGTCGGCGGGGACCTCCCAGCTCCCGGGTATGTGGTTCTTGCCGTCGTGCTCGCCCGCGGTGACGTAGACACAGACGAGGGGCACACCGGAGTCCAGCATCCGCTGGGTGTCCGGGTTCATGAAGTACAGGTCGTCGTCCGGGTGCGCCAGGATCTGCATCAGCTGCGCGCGGCGCGTGCTGGCGATCGGGATGCCGGGCGCGGGGTCCGCGGTGGGGGTGGGGCGCCGGGGCGCGGGCACCGAGCAGGCGCCGAGGGCGGTGGTGCCGGTCAGGGCGGCGATGGCGGCGAGGACGGAGCGGCGGCGGGGGCGCGTGCGCCGGGCCCGGCCGACCTGCCCGTCCGGCATCACGCCCGGTGTGACCCCGGCGTCCGGCTCGCCCCCGAGGGCGTACGCGGGCATGCTTCGCGCAGCGCTGTCGTCCACTTGTCGTGCTCCGTCCGCTTCCCCCGCAGCGGGCGGGCATGGGCCCCCGTCTGCGTACCGTGATCTCCCCAGGCGCGGAGGGCCGGGCCGGTCGAGCCGCCCTTCCGCGATCAGCTAGACGGATTATCGGCGTGTCGGGTTGCCCTGATGTCGTGGGGGATGTCGGGTGCCGTGCGCAACGGCGCGTTGGCTGGGGCGGGCCCGGCGAAGCGGATCATGATGGGGGGCATGGTCGATCCGCTCGCTCAGACACCTGTGACGCCGGACGGGCGGCTCGGCCCGGCCGACCGGCATCCCGGACTGAGCGACGCCGGCTATCTCGAGCGGCGCAACGCGCTCGTCGAGCTCGTGCGCGACCACCGGGTGGGTGACCCGTCGCCCCACGTCACGTACACCGACGAGGAACACGAGACCTGGCGCAAGGTCCACGCCGCCCTTCTCGTCGCCCACCGCGGCAGGGTCCCCCGCGAGGTCCTGGAAGCCCGTGAGATGGCGCCCATCCCGTCCGACCACGTCCCGCAGCACGCCGAGGTCGGCTCCCGGCTGCGGGAACTGACCGGCTTCGCCTTCACCCTGGCCGGCGGGATCGTGCCGAACAAGCGGTTCCTGGGGTCCATGGCACGCGGCTACTTCCACGCGGTGCAGTACGTGCGCCACCCGGCGATGCCGCTCTACACCCCCGAACCGGACGTCATCCACGACGTCTTCGGCCACGGCACCCACCTCGCGTCACCGTGGTTCGCGGACCTGTACCGCCTGTTCGGGGCGGCCGCGACGAGGGTGGAGAGCGACGACGCCCTCGACCTGATCAGCCGGGTGTACTGGTTCAGCCTGGAGTACGGCGTCGTCGCGGCGCCGCGGGGCGTGCAGGCGTACGGCGCGGCCCTGCTCTCCTCGTACGGCGAACTCGACCGCCTGCACCTGGCCCGGATCCGGCCGTGGGACATCGCCGAGATGGCCCGCGTGCCGTACCAGGTCGCGGGCTACCAGCCCTTTCTGTTCGGGGTGCGGTCGCTGGGCCGGCTCGCCGATGAGCTGCACGGCTTCCTCGACACCTTCGACGAGGAGACGGTGGCCCGGCTGGGGCTTCCGCCGCTGGGGGAGCGGGGGTTCATGGGCCGGCCGCCCGCCGGGGCGACGGCGATCGGCGGAGTCTCGCCGGTCAGCGGAGGCTCGGAACCTCGCCGCACGCCGCCCAGGTGACGGTCGTACCGGTCAGGCCCCGCAGCCATCGCTCGGCGATCTCCGCGAGACGGGCCTTGTCCGGGGGAGTGGCGCCGAGGCCGATGGCGTACCGGGCCGAGGCCGCGGCGGAGGCCGGGGCTGACGCGGATGCGGATACGGATGCGGATGCGGATACGGATGCGGATGTGAAAGCGAACGGGCGGGGCCAGGCGTGGGCGTCCCGCGCACCCGCGGTCTCCAGCGCGGTGAGCAGGGCACGGACACGGCCCCGTACGCGCCCCTCGTCGGGGCCCGTGGGGACGGTCACGACCGCCCAGGCGGCGTGGCGGCGGTGCAGGGGCGGTGGGGACAACAGCTCGGGCCAGGGGATGGCGGCGCCCGATTCCGCCGTCGTCTCCAGGAGGTCCCAGGCCCGGTAGAGCTCCTGGGTGAGGAGGTCCCGGCCACCGGCACCGAGCTGGTCGGTGCAGGGCCGGACCGGCTCGGTCGGGGTCAGGACCGGCTCGTCCCAGTCCCGTACGGCCCAGGTCGCGAAGAAGTGCCGCAGCAGGTCGTCGGGCGGCAGCTCACCGACCTCGCGGGCGGTACGGGCCGCGAGCACGGACCAGGCAAGGCCCGGCAGCCCGCCGAAGGGGGCCGAGTCCAGGCCGCGGGCCTTCGCCCACGCCTTGACCTCCCTGGCGAGGCGGGCGAACGCGGCCCGGTGGGCGCCGGCCGCGGCGAGTACGGCATCCGCGTCGCTGACCGCACTGAGCGCGACCGCGGCGGCCTCGCCCAGCGCGACGCGGCGCGTGACCGCCTCGGCAGGGGCGAGGCTTCCCGTGGCGACGACGACCACGTCCACGCCGAGAGCGCCGACCCGCAGCCGCAGCCCCGGCACCCTCGCCCCGACCACCTCCCGCACGCCGGAGGCCTCCGGCAGGGCCGCCTCGATCCGGGCCCGTACCTCCACGATCCCGGCCTCACCCGGCAGCGCCGCCACCAGATCCAGGTCCGCGCCCGGCAGCGCACAGCCCATGCGCCGCGAGCCGACGACGTACACGACCCCGTCGGCCAACGCGTCGGACACGCGCTGTGCGACCCGGCGGGCGTGGTCGGCAGCGGCCCCGTCCTCGGCGGTGGCGTCGGCGGTCGGCGGAGCCGCCTCGTGCGTGGCGATCCGGCCGGGTGCGGCTGCCTGGTGCGACTCGGTGGATGCGGCGGTGCCGTGTGCCGCGCCTGCCGCGCCTGCCGCGGCTGCCGTGGCCCCGGCGGTTGCGGCAGCGGCAGCCACAAGGCCTCCAGCGGTGTCCAGGCTGCCGCGAGGCGTGTCCTCAGCAGCTGCCCGGTCCGGCCCGGGCAGTGCGTCCGTGCTTGCAGGCGCGTCTGCGGCCATCCGCGCCCCGGACTCGCCCGTCCCGCCGACCCCGCGCTCGCGCCCGCGCCCGGGCGCGGGCCGCGACTCGCTCACCGCGTCGGCGGCCGGGCCGCTCGCGGGTGGGTCGGACGTCGCCGGCCCCAGGTCGAAGTCGCCGCCGCCCGGCTCGCGGGCCCAGCGCACCTCGCCCGTTCCCAGGGCGACGGTCGCCCGTACCTGCATCGGTTCGTCGCCGCGCCGCGACAGCAGGACCAGTTCGTCGACGCGGGCGTGCAGCGGCCCGCCGAGCCGCGATGCGCACTCGGCGACGAGGCGGTGCGGATCCTGGGTGCGACCGAGGCTCAGATGCGGGGTGAAGCCGTGGTGGTGGCCCCGGCAGCGCGGGAAGCGCTGTTCCAGGGCGCGCCGCAGGTCGACCCAGGGCTGTTCGCCCGCCGCCGCCGGGTCGAGCCAGACCGTCGCGTACTCCCGGTGGCCGAAGCTGTGGACGCCGTCCAGCCGGACCGCGAAAGGGGCCACACCCGCGGCCGCGGCCGCCAGCAGCGGAGCCGCTGCCTCGAAGTCCGACTCCGGTACGAAGCCGAAGAGCACGTTGACGTGCGGCGGCCAGCGCCGGATCTGGGGGTCGTGATCGCGGCGGATGGCCTGGACCGGCGGCCATAGCTCCGGCGGCGGGAGCCACGCCACCGCCGTACGGGCCGTCGGCCGTACGTCGAGGACGCCCGCCGGCGCCTCGCCGACGCCGTCGTGGCTGTCGAGGCTCAGGTCGGCCTCCACGCCGTAGTGGTCGGAGACGTACAGCCCGTCCGGGCCCGGCGCGTCTCCCGTCAGCGCGACGCCGTCCACCCGCAGCCCCTCCGCGCGCAGCAGCACCCGGTCCAGCCGGGATGCCCGCCCGTGCAGCGACGAGACCGCGGCGAGCGGATTGACGCCCGGGTCGAATGTGGGCGTCCGGTCGTCGAGGCCGTGGAGCTCGCTCCAGGCGTCCCGCATGCCGAGCGCGGTCTCGGGTCCGTCCCCGCCCTCGTTGAAGTCGCCGAGCAGGACCACATCGCCCTCGATGCCCGCCAATCCCTCCGCGAGCTGGGTGAGTTCGGCGTCCCGCCGGGCCGCCCCGTTCTCGGAGTGGTCGCTGCTCAGATGGGTCGCGGCGACGGTGACCGGCCCGGACCCGGTCTCCACGACGACGGCCGTGACGGCCTTGTGCGGGCCGAGGGCGTGGGCACCGGCCTCACGGACGGGCAGTCGGCTGAGGAGCAGCAGCCCGCAGTCGTCCACGTCCCTCCCGCCCGGATCGGCGCCCAGCGTGTACTCCTCGCGTACCCACTCCGCCTCCAGCAGCAGCGCGAGCAGCTCCGCCTCGACCTCCTGCAGCGCGATGACGTCGGCGTCGGCGTCGCGCAGCGCCGCGAGCAGCAGCGGGCGGCGCAGGGCGGTGTCGATGAGGTCGCTGTCGTAGCGGTCCCAGAGCGTGTTCCAGGTCAGCACGCGCAGGCCGGCCGTGGCCGGTACGCCGCGGGGCTCCGCCGCCGGGACCCAGCCGCCCGCCGCGTCCCAGACGTACGGCGTCCTCGCCGCGAAGAACGGCGCCCGCAGCCGCCGCGGGTCCCGCACCCGCCCCGCGTCCGTGGCGTCGATCCGGTCCACGCCCGTGGACCGGTCCCAGACCACCTCGCCGTCCGCCTCGAAGAACAGCACCCGGTGCCACGGGATCTCCCCGCCGGGGTCGAAGTCGTCCAGCGGCATCCGCTCGGGCGCGGCGCCGCGCTGGTTGACCCCGATCACGAAGCGGGCCGGGTCGAAGCGCGGATCCCAGCGGACCCGGTGGTAGATCTCCTCGCTCGTACGCACCTACGCCTCCTCCTCGACGGTTCCGCCCGCTCCGATGTACCAGGTGCGGTGGGCCTGACCCGGGTACGGCGGGACGAACCGGCGCAGCTGCGAGGTGAGCACCTCGGGCGGCACCGGGTGCGTCCGGCCGGCGTTGCGCCGGGCCAGCTCGTCCTCGTCGACCAGCACCACCGCGTGCGTGACGAGCGCGTCGCGGCGGTGGGCGACCGCGTGCACCAGGGAACGCTGGTGCGGGTTGAGGGATGTGGCGTCCCACACCACCGTGCCACCTCCGGCCAGTGCGGTGTCGAGCTCGGCGAGGGCGGCGCGGAGGATGTCGCCGTTGGCGCGCTGGTCGGCGCGCGAGCCGCGGGCCTCACGCAGCTCGTCCAGCGAGACGTACGCGTCGACACCCGGCAGAGCCCGTGCGAAGGAGCTCTTCCCGCTGCCCGAGGGGCCCACCGTGTGGATCAGCTTCGGGAACTCCCCGGACCGCCACCGCCAGGTCGCCGCGACCGCCTCCTCGACGGTCCGGATCCGGCCCTGCGCGTACGCCTCCCGCGCCTCGGCCCAGCAGCGGGCGGCGGCGTCCCGGGGCAGGTCGGCGAAGGCCTCGCGCAGCCCCTCCAGGGGGCCGGCCTCCTCGGCGTGCAGCGCCGACCACTCCACCAGCTCGCGCGCCTCGGCGTCGGGCGCGAGCGCCCCGGCGACGGCATGCAGGACGCCCAGGTCTACGGCGCACGACATCCGTACGAGCCCGGTCCTGCGCTGCTCGTCGGGGTACGGGCGGTGCAGCCCGGCATGCAGCCCGACCAGGTCAGCGACCTGCCGGGCGAGCGGCAGCCCCAGCGCGCCGGCCAGCCGTCCGGCGAGCGCGCCCCGGCGACTGCGATGCAGGAGCGCGGCCAGCACGCCCGCGAGCCGCGCGTCCCCGGTCGTCCCGATGCGGGTGGCCACCTCGGCGGCGGCCGTCTTGTCGCCCTCCGACACGCCCACGGCTTCCAGCAGGGCGGAGGTGTCCGGCGCGGCCCCGGACCGCACGGCCCAGAACGGGGCGGCCCGGCCGAGACCGTTCTCGACGACAGCGGCGTGCATCCAGTGCGTATCGGTCTGTACGTGCCCGGGCCGCACCCACTTGGCGATCCGCCGCGCGAACTCGTCCGACCCGAAGCCGTCGACGGTCCGTACGACGTACCCCTCCTGCCGGGCGGTCTCCGGCTTGATCCCCCGCAGGGCCTTCTCGTCGAAGACCCCTCGCCACAGCACGGGCGGCACCGGAACCCCCAGCCCCTGCAGGAACCCCACGGTCCGGTCCCAGTCCAGGCACCGCCCGCCCCCGTCCCAGACCGAGAACCCGTAGAACCAGCTCTCCAGCTCCTCGTACGCGAGCGAATGCCGCGCGTACATGTTCTCCCCGCACACCCGCCACCCGGCCGGGATGCTCTGCCCGATCCGCCCCTGCAGCGCCTTCACCCAGGCCCGCGACGGGTGGTGCGCCGAGTCGAGCGACCGCGCGTGCAGCCCGTCGGCGTACAGCGTCGTGTTCTCGCCGTCGAGCTTCTCGGTGACGACGACCTCCCGGCCGGCGAACCCCGACAGATCGGCGACCCGTACGTCGTCGGAGGTCGCGCCGGGCGACCACGGCAGGTGCGGCGTCCGCGGATAGTGCGTGCGCGGATGGTGCGTGCGCGGAGGGTGCGTCCGCATGGTGATCGGCCCCCGGTCAATCGGTATGTGGTGCCCGGTCACTCTAGGAGCGCGGGGGAGCGGTGCTCGATCGAATTTCGCCGACTCCATGCCGAGCTCCGGGGCTCAACCCTGAATCGAATACTCCGGAAATGAGGTGAGAAAAAGCTGGGCCTGAGGGAACAGCTGATGGCACTGTTTCCTCAAGTGGTCTGCATGAGGCCGCAGTTGGGGGATTTCGTAGTGACGCGAGCATTGCGGCGTCCCATCCGAGGGCGACGCCCTACGCCTTCCGTACCTGATGGCGGCGGGCGGCGCCTCGCCGCACTGCTCATGGCCGCGCTCTGCGCGATCCTCCTCTCCGCGTGCGGGGGAAGCGGGGGCGGGGACGACTCCAGGGCCCCGGACCTCGCCGACCAGGACCGCTTTCTGCGTGAGTACGTGGAGTACCTCAACGAGTCGGACGAGGCCGGGCTGGAGCGGCTGCTCGGTGCTCACCCCAAGGGCTCGGAGGACGCCCGCGCCAGGATCAAGGCGTACGGCGGGCAGGACTGGGACGTGCGGTGGAACCGCACCTCCGAGTTCGCCGGGGTGTGGAACGTCGAAATGACCGGCACCGCACGAGCCGACAACCGGTCCGTCCAGGTCACCGAGACGGTGGCCTGGGAGGACGAGCACTGGGTGATGACACCGCTACCGGGCGTCGTCCCGACGCCGTCGAACGCCGCGGGGACCACACCGCCGGCATGAGGTGGCGCAGCAGGTGACAGGAGGTCTGCGCTTTCCCGGACAAGAACGTGCGGACCTCTGTCCGCCTCGGCGAGCCCCAGGTGACGCCTCGCCCGGACCCGGCAGAGCGCCGTCCGGCTCGGCGGTGAGTCGCTGGGCTACGAGTACCGGGCTACTCCTCGGCGAAGATCTCCTCGGTGGAGGAGGCGGTGACGGCATGGCCGAGCCATTGGCGCAGGATCTCGGGGTCGTCACAGTCGGTGATGCGCTCACGAACCTCGTCCGACACGTCCATGCCGCGCCGCTCCAAGACGAGAAGGATGTCCTGGGCGCGGCTCTCGGCGCGGATCTCCTCGGAGATGGGGGACTTGAAGAACGACAGGTCGACGGCCATCAGGTGCCTCCAATAGCGTGCGGCTGGGCGCCTGCCCAGGCCTTGCGCGACGAATTCGGCGAGGATGATCGAGAGGTCTTCAGGGACGGCGCGCAGGGCGCTGGAGAGTGCCTTCAGTATCCCACTGAATTCCTGGGCGTCGGCGTGGGTGATTGCCGCCAGGGTGGCCAGTGCGAGGTCCTTGCTGGCGTCGCCAGGGTCGGTGATCTTGGGCATGTTGTGCGGGCCCGCCACGAGGGGACGCAGGGTGAGCGCGGCCCACTGTCGGGGGCCGATGTCGACGGGGCGTGTCGCCCATTCGGCGGTTGCGCGGTCCTGGCAGACGACGAGCAGCACGGGCGGCAGCCGGTGCTTCGTGTGCAGATACGAGAGGTAGTACGCCCAGCTGGCGGGCTTGTCCGGGTCCTTCTTGCCCTGGGCCTCGACCGCGAGGAGGAAGGACTCGCCGGCCTCCGTGTCGAGCTGTAACAGGGTGTCGACGCGGCGTTCGACGGGTCTGGCCTCGGTGAGGTCGGTCGGGAGGACGGTGACTGATGTGGGGCGGGGGAAGGGGACACCCAGCACCTCGGAGACCCGGGAGAAGAGCTCCGGGTGCTCCTGGAAGATGCGGTGCATCGCCTCATGGGACGAGCTGACCATGCGGCTCCTTGCTGTCATGACGGACGGCATGTGCCAACGGCGTATGCCGCAATGTCTCGTCGGCGAGCTTAGGTGGGCAAGGCGCCGTGAATGCGGGCGAGTTCGCGACGTTCACCCGCAGGGGTGAGAGGGCCGCACGAGGTCCAGCTCGGTCCATACCGTCTTGCGCGGAACCGGGCCCGACGTCACACCCCACCGGTCCGCCAGGCCCTCGACGAGCAGGAGGCCACACCGCAACACCCAGCACCGCAGCACCGCAACACCGCACCCGGCTCACCCGAGCGCGGGGCGCACTGCCGTCTCGCTCACCCGTCGAGCGCGATCGCGTTCTTCGCCCCCGTCACCGACTCCTCCATCGCGGGCCCGTCAGGGTTCTCCGTCGCCAGTGCCTGGTTCAGCGCGACGAACGGCCGCATCCGCTCCTCGTACCGGGCGAACCCCGCCACATGGTCCCCTCCCGCCCCGCCGAGTGCCTCCGCCAGGACGTACGCCCCGACCAGGGCCAGGCTCGTCCCCTGCCCCGACAGCGGTGACGCGCAGTACCCGGCGTCACCCAGCAGCGTCACCCGGCCTCGCGACCAGCGGTCCATGTGGATCTGCGCCATCGCGTCGCAGAAGAAGTCCGGAGCCTCGCGCGCGGCTTTGGCCAGCCGAGGCGCCTCCGCCCAGCGCAGCCCCTCGATCCGGTCGAGGATGAGCCCGCGCAGCCACTCCGTGTCCCGGTGGTCGCCGTCCAGAGGCCCGGACTCGAACCCGACCGCCACCCGCAGCCCTGCGTTGCCGCGCACGGACATGGCGGCGAGGCCGGCCTCGCCGTCGCGGAGCCATACCTGCCAGTCCTCCAGACCCAGGAAGTTCTCCGCGCTGAAGACCGACAGGTACTTGCCGAGGTGACTGCTGAACCGCTCCTCCGGCCCGAAAGCCAGCCGCCGCACCCCGGAGTGCAGCCCATCGGCGCCCACGACCAGATCGAACTCCTGAGACCGTCCGGACGCGAAGTCCACCCGCACCCCGTCCGCCGTCTCCGTCAGCCCGCTGATCGCGTCCCCGAACGCATACTCCACGTCGTCGCGCGTGACCGTGTGCAGCAGCCCCACCAGGTCGTCGCGCATCAGCTCGATGTCCTCGCTGTCGAGGCGCCCGCTGCTGAACGCGTACTCCGTCGACCGGTGCACTTCGTTGCCGTCCGCGTCGAGGATCGACATGCCCTGCATATGGGTGCGCAGCTCCTGGGCCTGCTGCCGCAGTCCCATCCGGTCGAGGACGTCGAGTGCGACGCCCCGCACGTCGATCGCCTGACCGCCGCGGCGCGGCTCGGGCGCCCGCTCGACGACGGTCGGCGCGAACCCGTGCCGACGCAGCCAGAACGCGAGCGCGGACCCGGCGATGCCGCCGCCGGAGATGAGTACGGTCTGCATGTTCCTCTTCCCTTCGTACGGTGTACATGCTGAATGTACGACGTACATTCACCCTCCCCAACAGGCAATATTGGCCGTCTGTACTAGGTCAGGTTCAGTCGGCGACGGCCATTCAGGCGGTAGGGTCTGCACTAGTACAGATCTGAAGTGGCCGAAGAATGGCCGAAAGACTCCGGAGGTGCGCATGGCCGATCGCGTCGACCCGCCCTATCTGCGCATCGCCGCGGACATCCGGCGGCGCATCACCACCGGTGAGCTCGCCCCCGGCGACCGGGTCCCCTCCACCCGCTGCATCGCCCAGGACTGGGGCGTCGCCCTCGCGACCGCGACCAAGGCGCTCACCACCCTCCGCCTGGAGGGGTACGTGGAGGCCCGCCCGCGCGCGGGCACCGTCGTTGCCGGACGGCGGCCGGCGGCGCCCGGACCGCCGCGCCACGCCACCGCCGCCCCGGACACCGCCGAGCGGATCGCCCCCACACCTGCCGCCGACCACGAACTGACCCAGGAGCGCATCGTCCGCGCCGCCATCGGTATCGCCGACGCCGAGGGGCTCGCCGCCCTCTCCATGCGCGGTGTCGCCGCCCGGCTCGGCGTGGCGGCGATGTCGCCGTACCGCTACGTCGGCAGCAAGGAGGAGCTCGTCGCGCTCATGGCCGACGCGGCGTTCGGCGAGCTCGGCTACCCCGAGCCGCCCCCCGAGGGCTGGCGCGCCCGCCTGGAACTGGGCGCTCGCACTCAGTGGCGCCTCTACCGCCGCCATCCGTGGCTGGCGCAGCTCAGCCCGCTCACCCGCCCGATGATGCTGCCGAACCTGCTGGCGCACGGCGAGTGGCTGCTCAGCGCCCTGGACGGCCACGGGCTCGACCCGGTGACGATGATGGACCTCCAGATCGTGGTCTACACCTATGTGCAGGGCGTCGCCGTCAACCTGGAGCGCGAGGCCCATGCCATGGCCACCACCGGGCAGACCGAGGACGAGTGGATGGACGACCAGGCGGCCGCGATCCAGATGCTCGTCGCCTCGGGGCGGTACCCCACGTTCAGCCGGATGCTCCGGGGCTTCGACGGCGGGTACGACCTCGACCTCGACGCCCTCTTCGAGTTCGGACTCCGGCCCCTCCTCGACGGCCTCGCCCCCGTCGTGGAGGGCGGCTGAGCGGGGCGGGGGACCGCTTTCACGGTCACCCGTACCTGCCGGAGCCCGGCAAGCCGCCGGCATGACCACCCCGCACCTGAGCAGAACCTGTCAAGACGCGGGACTTCGCGTGCCGCGGTTTGACACGCGACCCCGTCGGGGTAATCTCTTCCGCTCGATTGGCGGCCCGAGCGCTCCGTATGGCAGACTGTCGGGGTTGCTCGGTTGAGTGCCGATGCTGCGCGCCTCCCGCCGGGAGGACCGGAAGCGAGTCCCACAGTACTCGTCGCCCCAACTGCCTCACGGCAGCGCTGAGGCGGACGTACGGGAATCTTCCGGGAAGTGTCAGCGGGGCCCCGGCCAGGCACCCGGTGGGTTTTCGCCCCCGTCCTGCGGTCTCTTCTGCGGCTCGCAATCCCCTCCAGCGGGAATCCGTCTTTGGATATCTGCGTAGCGGGAGTGCGACACGCCCGACCGCGTGGGTCGGAGGAGAGGGCTGGTAACACCGGGTTCCAGAGCGTTACGAGACAGACAGGACTACGAAGTAGCCATGGCGGGACAGAAGATCCGCATCCGGCTCAAGGCCTACGACCACGAGGTCATCGACTCCTCGGCGAAGAAGATCGTCGAGACGGTGACCCGCACTGGTGCGTCGGTCGCGGGCCCGGTGCCGCTGCCCACTGAGAAGAACGTGTACTGCGTCATCAAGTCGCCGCACAAGTACAAGGACTCGCGCGAGCACTTCGAGATGCGCACGCACAAGCGCCTCATCGACATCCTCGACCCCACGCCGAAGACGGTTGACTCGCTCATGCGTCTCGACCTGCCGGCCGGCGTCGACATCGAGATCAAGCTCTGAGGTGACGCGCGAGATGGCTAAGCAGATCAAGGGCATCCTGGGCGAGAAGCTCGGCATGACTCAGGTCTGGGACGAGAACAACCGTGTCGTCCCGGTCACCGTCGTCAAGGCCGGCCCCAACGTCGTCACCCAGGTCCGTACGAACGACACCGACGGCTACGAGTCGGTCCAGATCGCCTTCGGCGAGATCGACCCGCGCAAGGTGAACAAGCCCCTCAAGGGCCACTTCGCCAAGGCCGACGTCACCCCCCGTCGTCACCTCGTCGAGATCCGTACCGCCGACGCCGGCGAGTACACCCTCGGCCAGGAGATCACCGCTGAGGTCTTCGAGGCGGGCGTGAAGGTCGACGTCACCGGCAAGAGCAAGGGCAAGGGCTTCGCCGGTGTCATGAAGCGTCACAACTTCAAGGGCCTCGGCGCCGGTCACGGCACCCAGCGCAAGCACCGCTCTCCCGGCTCCATCGGTGGCTGCGCCACCCCGGGCCGTGTGTTCAAGGGCCTCCGCATGGCGGGCCGCATGGGCAACGAGCGGGTCACCACCCAGAACCTGACCGTCCACGCCGTTGACGCGGAGAAGGGTCTGCTGCTCATCAAGGGCGCGGTTCCTGGTCCGAACGGCGGCCTCGTCCTGGTCCGTACCGCGGCCAAGGGGGCCTGAGGTAACCGATGAGCACCATTGACATCCTTTCGCCCGCTGGCGACAAGGCCGGTAGCGTCGAGCTCCCCGCGGAGATCTTCGACGCCAAGGTCAGCGTTCCGCTGATCCACCAGGTCGTCGTCGCGCAGCTGGCCGCTGCCCGTCAGGGCACGCACAAGACCAAGTCCCGCGGCGAAGTCCGTGGTGGTGGCAAGAAGCCTTACCGCCAGAAGGGCACCGGCCGCGCCCGTCAGGGTTCGACCCGTGCGCCGCAGTTCGCCGGCGGTGGCGTCGTCCACGGCCCCGTGCCGCGTGACTACTCGCAGCGGACCCCGAAGAAGATGAAGGCCGCCGCCCTGCGCGGTGCCCTCACCGACCGGGCCCGCCACTCCCGTATCCACGTCGTCTCCGGCGTGGTCGAGGGCGAGGCGTCCACCAAGGCCGCCAAGACGCTGTTCGGCAAGATCTCGGAGCGCAAGAACCTGCTCCTGGTCGTCGAGCGCGCCGACGAGGCCGCGTGGCTGTCCGCCCGCAACCTGCCCCAGGTGCACATCCTGGAGCCGGGCCAGCTGAACACGTACGACGTGCTCGTCTCCGACGACGTGGTCTTCACCCAGGCCGCTTTCGAGTCCTTCGTGTCTGGCCCCAAGGCCGCTGAGACCGAAGGGAGCGAGGCCTGATGACTGAGGCCGTCGTCACCAGCAAGACGTTCTCGGACCCGCGCGACATTCTCGTCAAGCCGGTCGTCTCCGAGAAGAGCTACGCGCTGCTGGACGAGAACAAGTACACGTTCATCGTCGACCCGCGCGCCAACAAGACCCAGATCAAGCAGGCCGTCGAGGCGGTCTTCTCGGTCAAGGTCACCGGGGTCAACACGATCAACCGCCAGGGCAAGCGCAAGCGCACCCGCACTGGTTTCGGTAAGCGCAAGGACACCAAGCGCGCCATCGTGACCCTTGCCGAGGGCAGCCGAATCGACATCTTCGGCGGTCCGACCGCCTAAGGGCGGTCCGGATCGTCCGATATCGGACGAGGACTGAGAAATGGGTATCCGCAAGTACAAGCCGACGACTCCGGGCCGTCGTGGCTCCAGCGTCGCCGACTTCGTCGAGATCACGCGGTCCACGCCGGAGAAGTCGCTGGTCCGCCCCCTGCACAGCAAGGGCGGCCGTAACAACGCCGGTCGTGTGACCGTTCGCCACCAGGGCGGTGGCCACAAGCGCGCCTACCGAGTGATCGACTTCCGTCGTCACGACAAGGACGGCGTGCCGGCCAAGGTCGCGCACATCGAGTACGACCCCAACCGCACCGCGCGTATCGCCCTTCTGCACTACGCGGACGGCGAGAAGCGCTACATCATCGCGCCGCGTGGCCTGAACCAGGGCGACCGTGTCGAGAACGGCCCGGCCGCCGACATCAAGCCCGGCAACAACCTGGCGCTGCGCAACATCCCGGTCGGTACGACCATCCACGCCATCGAGCTGCGGCCCGGCGGCGGCGCGAAGTTCGCCCGTTCCGCGGGTGCCTCCGTGCAGCTGCTGGCGAAGGAGGGCGCCATGGCGCACCTCCGTATGCCGTCCGGCGAGATCCGCCTGGTCGACGTCCGCTGCCGCGCCACCGTCGGCGAGGTCGGCAACGCCGAGCAGTCGAACATCAACTGGGGCAAGGCCGGCCGCATGCGCTGGAAGGGCGTTCGCCCGACCGTCCGCGGTGTCGCCATGAACCCGGTTGACCACCCGCACGGTGGTGGTGAGGGCAAGACCTCCGGTGGTCGCCACCCGGTCTCCCCGTGGGGTCAGAAGGAAGGTCGTACGCGTTCTCGCAACAAGGCGAGTGACAAGTACATCGTCCGCCGCCGCAAGACGAACAAGAAGCGCTAGGAGCGGGTTTAGATGCCGCGCAGTCTCAAGAAGGGGCCCTTCGTCGACGACCACCTGATCAAGAAGGTGGACGCCCAGAACGAAGCAGGCACCAAGAACGTCATCAAGACCTGGTCCCGTCGCTCGATGATCGTCCCGGCCATGCTGGGCCACACGATCGCGGTGCACAACGGCAAGACCCATGTCCCGGTGTTCGTCACCGAGTCCATGGTCGGCCACAAGCTCGGCGAGTTCTCGCCGACTCGCACCTTCCGCGGCCACGTCAAGGACGACCGGAAGTCGAAGCGCCGCTAATCGCGGGGTGGAAACGACTATGACTTACACCGAAGGGACAACCATGGAAGCCAGGGCCCAGGCGCGGTACATCCGCGTCACGCCCATGAAGGCCCGCCGCGTGGTGGACCTCATCCGTGGCATGGACGCCACGGAGGCTCAGGCGGTCCTGCGTTTCGCCCCGCAGGCCGCGAGCGTGCCGGTCGGCAAGGTGCTGGACAGCGCCATTGCCAACGCCGCGCACAACTACGACCACACGGACGCCTCTTCGCTGTTCATCAGCGAGGCGTACGTCGACGAGGGCCCGACCCTGAAGCGGTTCCGTCCGCGTGCTCAGGGCCGTGCCTACCGGATCCGTAAGCGGACCAGCCACATCACCGTGGTCGTCAGCAGCAAGGAAGGAACCCGGTAATGGGCCAGAAGGTTAACCCGCATGGGTTCCGGCTCGGCATCACCACGGACTTCAAGTCCCGCTGGTACGCCGACAAGCTGTACAAGGACTACGTCAAGGAAGACGTCGCCATCCGTCGGATGATGACGTCCGGCATGGAGCGCGCCGGTATCTCGAAGGTTGAGATCGAGCGCACCCGTGACCGCGTGCGGGTGGACATCCACACCGCGCGTCCCGGCATCGTCATCGGCCGCCGTGGCGCCGAGGCCGACCGCATCCGCGGCGACCTCGAGAAGCTCACGGGCAAGCAGGTCCAGCTGAACATCCTCGAGGTCAAGAACCCCGAGGTCGACGCTCAGCTCGTGGCCCAGGCCGTTGCCGAGCAGCTGTCCTCCCGCGTCTCCTTCCGTCGGGCCATGCGCAAGAGCATGCAGTCCGCCATGAAGGCCGGCGCCAAGGGCATCAAGATCCAGTGTGGTGGCCGTCTCGGCGGCGCCGAGATGTCCCGCTCGGAGTTCTACCGCGAGGGCCGTGTGCCGCTGCACACGCTCCGCGCGAACGTCGAGTACGGCTTCTTCGAGGCCAAGACCACCTTCGGCCGCATCGGCGTGAAGGTCTGGATCTACAAGGGCGACGTCAAGAACATCGCCGAGGTCCGCGCCGAGAACGCCGCTGCCCGCGCCGGCAACCGCCCGGCCCGTGGTGGCAACGACCGCCCGGCCCGTGGTGGCCGTGGTGGCGAGCGTGGCGGTCGCGGTCGCAAGCCGCAGCAGCAGTCCGCGCCGGCTGCCGAGGCCCCCAAGGCCGACGCTCCCGCCGCCGCTCCGGCTGCTGAGAGCACCGGAACGGAGGCCTGACCGAAATGCTGATCCCCCGCAGGGTCAAGCACCGCAAGCAGCACCACCCCAAGCGCCGCGGTATGGCCAAGGGTGGTACGACGGTTGCGTTCGGCGAGTACGGCATTCAGGCCATGACTCCGGCGTACGTGACCAACCGCCAGATCGAGGCGGCTCGTATCGCGATGACCCGCCACATCAAGCGTGGCGGCAAGGTCTGGATCAACATCTACCCGGACCGCCCGCTGACGAAGAAGCCTGCCGAGACCCGCATGGGTTCCGGTAAGGGTTCCCCGGAGTGGTGGGTCGCGAACGTGCACCCGGGCCGGGTCATGTTCGAGCTGTCCTACCCGAACGAGAAGATCGCACGTGAGGCTCTGACTCGCGCGGCTCACAAGCTGCCGATGAAGTGCCGGATCGTCAAGCGCGAGGCAGGTGAAGCGTGATGTCGGCCGGTACCAAGGCGTCCGAGCTGCGCGAGCTGGGCAACGAGGAGCTTGTTGCCAAGCTCCGCGAGGCCAAGGAAGAGCTGTTCAACCTCCGCTTCCAGGCGGCGACGGGCCAGCTCGAGAACCACGGCCGGCTGAAGGCCGTCCGCAAGGACATCGCGCGGATCTACACCCTGATGCGTGAGCGCGAGCTGGGCATCGAGACGGTGGAGAGCGCCTGATGAGCGAGAGCAACGTGACTGAGAACAAGACCGCCGAGCGCGGGTTCCGCAAGACCCGTGAGGGTCTGGTCGTCAGCGACAAGATGGACAAGACCGTCGTCGTCGCCGTCGAGGACCGCGTCAAGCACGCGCTGTACGGCAAGGTCATCCGCCGTACGAACAAGCTCAAGGCGCACGACGAGCAGAACGCCGCGGGTGTCGGCGACCGCGTCCTCCTCATGGAGACCCGGCCGCTGTCCGCGACGAAGCGCTGGCGCGTCGTCGAGATCCTCGAGAAGGCCAAGTAATTACTTGAAGGGGTAACCCTTCGAGTTCGTTCCGCCAGGCTCGGCAGGGGCCGTACCTCTTCGGAGGGAAGCCCCTGCCGGGAACCGGCAGACAAACAGGAGATAGACGTGATCCAGCAGGAGTCGCGACTTCGCGTCGCCGACAACACTGGTGCCAAGGAGATCCTTTGCATCCGTGTTCTCGGTGGCTCGGGTCGCCGCTACGCGGGCATCGGTGACGTCATCGTCGCCACCGTCAAGGATGCGATCCCCGGTGGCAACGTGAAGAAGGGTGACGTCGTCAAGGCGGTCATCGTTCGCACCGTCAAGGAGCGCCGCCGCCAGGACGGCTCGTACATCCGCTTCGACGAGAACGCCGCCGTCATTCTGAAGAACGACGGCGACCCTCGCGGCACCCGTATCTTCGGCCCGGTGGGCCGTGAGCTGCGCGAGAAGAAGTTCATGAAGATCATCTCGCTCGCGCCGGAGGTGCTGTAAGCATGAAGATCAAGAAGGGCGACCTGGTCCAGGTCATCACCGGTAAGGACAAGGGCAAGCAGGGCAAGGTCATCGCGGCCTTCCCCCGCGAGGACCGTGTCCTGGTCGAGGGTGTCAACCGGGTCAAGAAGCACACGAAGGCCAACCAGCCGGGCCGTGCGTCGCAGGCCGGCGGCATCGTCACCACCGAGGCCCCCATTCACGTGAGCAACGTTCAGCTCGTCGTGGAGAAGGACGGCAACAAGGTCGTGACCCGCGTCGGTTACCGCTTCGACGACGAGGGCAACAAGATCCGCGTTGCCAAGCGGACGGGTGAGGACATCTGATGGCTACCACCACCACTCCGCGTCTCAAGACGAAGTACCGCGAGGAGATCGCGGGCAAGCTGCGTGAGGAGTTCTCGTACGAGAACGTCATGCAGGTTCCCGGCCTCGTGAAGATCGTGGTCAACATGGGTGTGGGCGACGCCGCCCGCGACTCCAAGCTGATCGAGGGCGCCATTCGCGACCTCACCACGATCACCGGCCAGAAGCCGGCCGTCACCAAGGCCCGTAAGTCCATCGCGCAGTTCAAGCTGCGTGAGGGTCAGCCGATCGGTGCCCACGTCACGCTCCGTGGCGACCGCATGTGGGAGTTCCTGGACCGCACCCTGTCGCTCGCGCTGCCGCGCATCCGCGACTTCCGTGGCCTGTCCCCCAAGCAGTTCGACGGCCGTGGCAACTACACCTTCGGTCTCACGGAGCAGGTCATGTTCCACGAGATCGACCAGGACAAGATCGACCGCGTCCGGGGTATGGACATCACCGTGGTGACCACGGCGACCAACGACGCTGAGGGCCGTGCCCTTCTCCGTCACCTCGGCTTCCCGTTCAAGGAGGCGTAAGCGAGATGGCGAAGAAGGCTCTTATTGCCAAGGCTGCTCGTAAGCCCAAGTTCGGTGTGCGTGCGTACACCCGCTGCCAGCGCTGCGGCCGCCCGCACTCCGTGTACCGCAAGTTCGGCCTGTGCCGCGTGTGCCTTCGTGAGATGGCTCACCGTGGCGAGCTGCCGGGCGTGACCAAGAGCTCCTGGTAATCCCCGTATTCACGGGAATTACCGGAGGCTCTCGGTAAGCAACGGGTCGGCGGGGCCCACCTCCACATGCCGTAGGCTTGTGGGGTTGGGCGCCCGCCGCCCTGATCGACTTACTACGCCGTAGGTCCCCGCGCCGCACCCGTCCCGCCCATGTGTGGGGAGAGGGATGGCGCATACAGGAAACCCCGGCGAGAGAGGCCGAAGGCCAATTCATGACCATGACTGATCCGATCGCAGACATGCTTACGCGTCTGCGGAACGCGAACTCGGCGTACCACGACTCCGTGACGATGCCGCACAGCAAGATCAAGTCGCACATTGCGGAGATCCTCCAGCAGGAGGGCTTCATCACGGGCTGGCGTGTCGAGGATGCCGAGGTCGGCAAGAACCTCGTCCTCGAGCTGAAGTTCGGCCCGAACCGTGAGCGCTCCATCGCGGGCATCAAGCGGATCTCCAAGCCCGGTCTCCGGGTGTACGCGAAGTCCACCAACCTGCCGAAGGTGCTCGGCGGCCTGGGCGTGGCCATCATCTCCACGTCGCACGGGCTCCTCACCGACAAGCAGGCGCAGAAGAAGGGCGTGGGTGGGGAAGTCCTCGCCTACGTCTGGTAGTCGGGAAAGGGAGGAGACACAGCAATGTCGCGTATCGGCAAGCTCCCCATCCCGGTTCCCGCCGGCGTGGATGTCACCATCGATGGCCGTACGGTTCAGGTGAAGGGCCCCAAGGGCACCCTGACCCACACCGTTGCCGCGCCGATCGAGATCGCGAAGGGTGAGGACGGCGTTCTCAGCGTCACCCGCCCCAACGACGAGCGTCAGAACAAGGCCCTCCACGGCCTGTCCCGCACGCTGGTGGCGAACATGATCACCGGTGTGACCCAGGGATACACCAAGGCGCTCGAGATCAGCGGTGTCGGTTACCGCGTTGCCGCGAAGGGCTCCAACCTGGAGTTCCAGCTCGGCTACAGCCACCCGATCCTGGTGGAGGCCCCCGAGGGCATCTCCTTCAAGGTCGAGTCGCCGACCAAGTTCTCGGTCGAGGGCATCGACAAGCAGAAGGTCGGCGAGGTCGCCGCGAACATCCGCAAGCTGCGCAAGCCCGACCCGTACAAGGCCAAGGGCGTGAAGTACGCGGGCGAGGTCATCCGCCGCAAGGTCGGAAAGGCTGGTAAGTAAGCCATGGCATACGGCGTGAAGATTGCCAAGGGCAAGGCCTACAAGGGCGCTTCCCTGAAGCGTCGCCACATCCGCATCCGCAAGAAGATCTCGGGTACGCCGGCGCGTCCGCGTCTGGTCGTCACCCGGTCCAACCGCGGCATTACGGCTCAGGTCATCGACGACCTCGCGGGTCACACCCTCGCGTCGGCGTCCACCCTGGACTCGTCCATCCGCGGCGGCGAAGGCGACAAGTCGGCGAAGGCGAAGCAGGTCGGCCAGCTCGTGGCCGAGCGTGCCAAGGCCGCCGGTGTCGAGGCTGTCGTGTTCGACCGTGGCGGCAACCAGTACGCCGGGCGCATCGCCGCCCTGGCGGACGCCGCCCGCGAAGCCGGCCTGAAGTTCTGAGCCGGTTCCGTAGCTCAGCGGAAAACGAAGAGAGGTAATTCCAATGGCTGGACCCCAGCGCCGCGGAAGCGGTGCCGGTGGCGGCGAGCGGCGGGACCGGAAGGGCCGTGACGGCGGCGCAGCTGCCGCCGAGAAGACCGCTTACGTTGAGCGCGTTGTCGCGATCAACCGTGTCGCCAAGGTTGTGAAGGGTGGTCGTCGCTTCAGCTTCACCGCGCTGGTCGTGGTGGGCGACGGTGACGGCACCGTGGGTGTCGGTTACGGCAAGGCCAAGGAGGTGCCGGCCGCCATCGCCAAGGGTGTTGAGGAGGCCAAGAAGCACTTCTTCAAGGTCCCCCGTATCCAGGGCACCATCCCGCACCCGATCACGGGCGAGAAGGCTGCGGGCGTCGTCCTGCTCAAGCCGGCTTCCCCCGGTACCGGCGTTATCGCCGGTGGCCCGGTGCGTGCCGTGCTCGAGTGCGCCGGCGTTCACGACATCCTGTCGAAGTCGCTCGGCTCGTCCAACGCGATCAACATCGTTCACGCGACCGTGGCGGCCCTGAAGGGTCTGCAGCGTCCCGAGGAGATCGCGGCTCGCCGTGGTCTGCCGCTCGAGGATGTCGCCCCCGCGGCTCTGCTGCGTGCGCGTGCCGGTGCGGGAGCGGGTGCGTAATGGCTCGCCTCAAGATCACGCAGACGAAGTCGTACATCGGCAGCAAGCAGAACCACCGTGACACGCTGCGTTCGCTTGGCCTGAAGAGGGTCAACGACGTGGTCGTCAAGGAGGACCGCCCCGAGTTCCGCGGCATGGTGCACACCGTCCGCCACCTCGTGACGGTTGAGGAGGTCGACTGATCATGGCGGAGAACAACCCGCTCAAGATCCACAACCTCCGTCCCGCCCCGGGCGCCAAGACCGCCAAGACCCGTGTCGGTCGTGGTGAGGCGTCGAAGGGTAAGACGGCCGGTCGTGGTACCAAGGGTACGAAGGCCCGCTACCAGGTTCCGGAGCGCTTCGAGGGTGGGCAGATGCCCCTCCACATGCGCCTTCCGAAGCTGAAGGGCTTCAAGAACCCGTTCCGCACCGAGTACCAGGTCGTGAACCTGGACAAGCTGGCCGCGCTCTACCCGCAGGGTGGCGAGGTCACGGTGGCCGATCTGGTCGCCAAGGGTGCGGTGCGCAAGAACAGCCTCGTCAAGGTCCTGGGCCAGGGCGAGATCTCCGTGGCGCTGCAGGTTTCGGTTGACGCCGTCTCCGGCTCCGCCAAGGAGAAGATCGCCGCCGCCGGCGGCACGGTCACCGAGCTCGTCTGAGCTTCGGTCTGACAGAACAGAGCCTGGCCGGTGCCCCTCGTGGGCGCCGGCCAGGCTTTCTTCATGCATGGTGACAGGTGATCAGGCCGCTGCCTCGAAACCCCGGGCCTTGAGACAGGCCTGAAGTCGGCTTTCGACGTTGAGCTTGGCCAGCACCTGAGTCACATACATCTTCACCGTGGTTTCCTTGATTCCGAGGGCCTTTGCAATTCGATGATTGCTCAGACCGCCGGAAAGGAGATCGAGCACCTCCTGCTCCCGAGTGGTCAGCTGCGGGAACCGGATGCGGTAGTCGATTAATTCCTCAGTCATGTTCTGAGGGAAATAGGTGAATCCTGCCAGGACGCTGGACAAGGCGCGATCGAAGTCCTCGCGAGTTGCGCTGGAAGGCAGGAACCCGTAGAGCCCGACCGAAACGTTGGGTGGATTTATTCGGGTGCTGGTCGAGTCCCCGAACGTGATGATTCGGCATCCGCCGGTCAGTGCCTGCAGTCGGGCGAAGGTGTGCTGCTCGCCGTCGGGCAGGCTGGAGGGGCCGAGCAGGATGACGTCCGGTGTGCTGTGTGTGGCTGCGCTGTAGAGGCCGGAACCCGTGCTGGTGCTGATCGCTGTCACGTACGAGAATTGCTCGACGATCTGCTGAATTCCGAGAGTGCGGGTCAAGTCATCGTCGACGACAAGGGCGTGGGCACTCTTCTCAGTGGTCATTTCCCCCGCTTAGTTATCGATTCCGGGGGCGGAATGTCGCGCCCTCGTTCCCGCCCCGAGTGATCGCTGATGATTGCGAGTGTAACCGACGGCACCGTGGCGACGTAGGGGGTTGAAGCGGTATCTGAGATTCCGTTTCACTTGCTCTCAGAAAAGCCGAAAGCCGACCCCTTCCGCACCCTCGGCGGGTGATGAAGAGGCCGGCTCGTCCTGCTGCCGCGGGGACCGATCAGGCGGATCCTGCCGTGGGCCGGCATGTCTGCCACCCGTCGCGCCATTCCGGCAGGGCGGCGGCGTGACTGATTCTCGAGTGGTCGATGACAGAGCCGATCGAGCCGTCCGGCCCTTTGATCTCGACCACTCTGTCGGGATATGGACCGCCGTTGTCCGTGTACTTCGTGGTGACGAGACCTGCTGTGCTCACCCAGCTGGTCGCGCCCCCCGGCGCCTTCTTCGCGCCGGGCGGGACGGAGTCGGGCCCGAAGAGTTCGGTGACGATCACCTCGAGGCTGTCCGGTCTCGGCGCCGGGGTCGGCTCCGATGTCGTACTGCACGAGTCCCAGTTCCGGACGGTGATCGAGTCGGGGTGTTCTGCCTCCCAGAGGCGCTCCTCCGTCACCCTTCCCTCTGTCGTGATGACGAACCGGAGGGTGCTGACCGCGTCGGCCCTGTGCTCGGCGTAGATGTCGACCTGGCGCGTGGCCGTCATGGACCCTGTGGGATCCAGCCGTGCCACTTCCTTGAACCCGATGAGGGTGACAGTCGATTCGGTGCCGGTGCGCCGTCCGGCGTCCGGGGCGTCCGGGGCTCCCGGATTGGTGATGACGACGACGGCGGCCGTCGTCGCGGCAGCCCCTGCGAGGGCCGCCCAGATTCGCTTCCTCATGATGATCCGGTCCTGATCGGTCCGCTCGGCAGCAGGCCGGGGTCGTTCATCCAGCCATGAACGACCCCGGTGCATCTGATGAGATGGGGTCAGCCGAGAGAGGCGTCAGCAGCTGAAGCGGCGCTCCGGGCCCCAGCCACGGCCGACGCGCGGCTCCTCGCCGGTGCTGCCGCCGCGAACGGTGCCGTACATGCGGTAGGTGAACGTGCCCTTGCCCTGGCACTTCCACTGGAGGATCCGGGTGGAGCGGTTGCCCGCCCAGCTCGCGCTGGAGAGGCCGGACCAGCCGTGCCAGCGGTGGTACTGCAGCGTGGCGCTGAGGGCGAAGCCACTGCAGTTGTTCAGGGTCGAGTAGGTGCCCCGAGCGTGGTCGCTCCTGCCCACGCGCGCGATGTTCTCCTTCCAGGGCTTGCCCAGCTTGAGGGTGCACGTCGCGGCGGCCGCCATGGGCGCGGCAGCGGTGCTCTTCGCGCTGACCAGGACGGCGCTGCTCTCCGCCGGCGCGGGCGCGGACTCCGCCGCCGTGGCGCCGGTAGCCCCGAACAGCAGGGCGGCGCTCGCCGCGGTCGCAACGGTCAATGACTTCTTCATGGGTGGTTCCCCCGGGTGGTCGGCTGCAACGAACGGTTCCGGCCACACCGGAACCGCGCGATCAGTCTTCTGGGGGTGGCATCCCGTGTCATCACGTCCCTTGGTCGGCAGCGCCCCCGACGAAAGTCGGATGCCCGGGCCCACGGGTCGCCCTGGGCGAACGGGCCGCTGACGTGCCTCGGTGACGTTTCACGCTCGCCGTGCGGCCGGGTATGGTAGCCGCTGTTAGGATTCCCGGCAGTCTGCGCTCGTGCGTGGGGCTGCCGTGTTCTGTACCTGCTCACTTACCAACCGTCACCCTCACGCGCGTAACGCGGGGGTCGCAGGAGGCACCGTGCTCACCGCGTTCGCCCGGGCGTTCAAGACGCCCGACCTGCGCAAGAAGCTGCTCTTCACGCTCGGCATCATCGTGCTGTACCGGATCGGAGCACACATTCCGGTCCCCGGTGTCAGCTATGAGAACGTCCAGATCTGTGTCGACCAGGCATCGAAGGGCAACAACCTCCTGGGTCTGGTCAATCTGTTCAGTGGCGGTGCCCTGCTGCAGATCACGATCTTTGCGCTCGGCATCATGCCGTACATCACCGCGAGCATCATCCTGCAGTTGCTGACCGTGGTCATCCCGCGTCTGGAGGCCCTCAAGAAGGAGGGTCAGGCCGGCACGGCCAAGATCACGCAGTACACGCGTTACCTCACGGTCGCGCTGGCCGTGCTCCAGGGCACCGGCCTGGTGGCCACTGCCCGCAGCGGCGCTCTGTTCTCCGGCTGCCCGGTCGCGACCGAGATCGTTCCGGATCAGTCGATCTTCGTGACCGCCACCATGGTCATCACCATGACCGCCGGTACGGGCGTCGTCATGTGGCTCGGTGAGCTGATCACCGACCGCGGCATCGGCAACGGCATGTCCATCCTGATGTTCATCTCCATCGCCGCCGGTTTCCCCGGCGCGCTGTGGGCCATCAAGGAGAGCGGCAAGCTCGCCAAGGGCTGGATCGAGTTCGGCACGGTCATCCTGATCGGCTTCGTGATGGTCGCCCTCGTCGTCTTCGTCGAGCAGGCCCAGCGCCGGATCCCCGTGCAGTACGCGAAGCGGATGATCGGCCGCAGGTCCTACGGCGGTACGTCCACCTACATCCCGCTGAAGGTGAACCAGGCGGGTGTGATTCCCGTCATCTTCGCGTCGTCGCTGCTCTACATCCCGGCGCTCGTCGCCCAGTTCTCCAGCTCGAACGCGGGCTGGAAGACGTGGATCGAAACCCACTTCCGTACCGGTGACCACCCCTATTACATCGTCACCTACTTCCTCCTGATCGTTTTCTTCGCCTTCTTCTACGTGGCCATCTCGTTCAACCCCGAGGAAGTCGCGGACAACATGAAGAAGTATGGTGGCTTCATCCCGGGTATCCGGGCTGGTCGACCTACCGCCGAGTACCTGAGCTACGTGCTCAACCGGATCACCTGGCCGGGCTCGCTGTACCTGGGTCTGATCGCTCTTGTGCCGACGATGGCGTTGGCAGGCTTCGGTGGTGCCAACCAGAACTTCCCGTTCGGTGGCACGAGCATCCTCATCATCGTGGGTGTCGGTCTCGAGACCGTGAAGCAGATCGAGAGCCAGCTCCAGCAGCGCAATTACGAAGGGTTCCTCCGCTGATGCGAATCGTCCTCGTCGGACCGCCCGGTGCCGGCAAGGGAACGCAGGCCGCGTTCCTTGCCAAGAACCTGTCGATCCCGCACATCTCCACGGGCGACCTCTTCCGGGCCAACATCAGCCAGGGCACGGAACTGGGCAGGAAGGCCAAGGCGTACATGGACGCCGGGGACCTCGTGCCCGACGAGATCACCGTCGGGATGGCCAAGGACCGCATGGAGCAGCCGGATGCGGAGAACGGCTTCCTGCTGGACGGCTTCCCGCGCAACGTCTCGCAGGCCGAGGCCCTGGACGAGATGCTGACCACCGAGTCCATGAAGCTCGACGCGGTCCTGGACCTGGAGGTCCCCGAGGACGAGGTCGTGAAGCGGATCGCCGGGCGCCGGCTGTGCCGCAACGAGGACAAGCACGTCTTCCACGTCTCGTACAGCCCGCCGAAGCAGGAGGGCGTCTGCGACATCTGCGGCGGCGAGCTCTACCAGCGCGACGACGACTCCGAGGAGACCGTGCGTCGGCGGCTCGAGGTCTACCACACGCAGACCGAGCCGATCATCGACTACTACAAGGCCCAGGGCCTGGTGGTCACCATCTCCGCGCTCGGCAAGGTCACGGACGTGACCGAGCGGGCGATGGAGGCTCTCCGTACCGACCGGGCCGCGCAGGCCTGAGCCGTACGCTTCACCTCTCGGCCGCGGCGCCCTCACAGGGCGTCGCGGCCGATGTGCTGAGGTGGCGCAACGTGCCCGGCCCACCACGGCCGTATCGTGGTACGAGGCGCTCACCACAATGATGTGGGCGCCTCGCCGTGCCCGGCGGGCCGCCCACACGCCGGCAACCCGAACCACTGGTCCTAGAAAGGCGTCAGCCGTCATGGTGCAGATCAAGACCCCCGAGCAGATCGCGAAGATGCGCGAGGCGGGACTGGTCGTCGCCGCCATCCATGCGGCGACCCGTGCGGAGGCGGTCCCCGGCGCCACCACGAAGGATCTGGACGAGGTCGCCCGCAAGGTGATCGCCGACCACGGCGCCAAGTCGAACTTCCTCGGGTACGGCGGCTTCCCCGCCACCATCTGCACCTCGGTGAACGAGGTCGTCGTCCACGGCATCCCCGACGAGAAGACCGTCCTCAAGGACGGCGACATCATCTCCATCGACGCAGGCGCCATCGTCGACGGCTGGCACGGCGACGCGGCGTACACGGCGTTCGTGGGCGACGGTCACGCACCGGAGCTGATCGAGCTCTCCCGGGTGACCGAGGAGTCCATGTGGGCCGGTATCGCCGCGATGAAGAACGGCAACCGGCTGGTCGACATCTCCCGCGCCATCGAGACGTACATCCGCCGCCAGCCGAAGCCCGGCGGCGGGAAGTACGGGATCATCGAGGACTACGGCGGCCACGGCATCGGCACCGAGATGCACATGGACCCCCACCTGCTGAACTACGTCACCCGCAAGCGTGGCAAGGGCCCGAAGCTGGTCCCCGGCTTCTGCCTGGCCATCGAGCCGATGGTGTCCCTCGGCACCGCGCACACCGAGGTCCTCTCGGACGACTGGACCGTCATCACGACGGACGGCACGTGGTCCTCCCACTGGGAGCACTCGGTGGCGCTGACGGAGGAGGGCCCGCTGGTGCTGACCGCGGTGGACGGGGGCAAGGCGAAGCTGGCCGAGCTGGGCGTCACGGCGGCTCCGGATCCCCTCGCATGATGATCTGTCCTGCCGGGCAAACTCCCCGGATTCGTCTTTTCCCGGGGGCCTGACGTAGACTGATGCGTCGGCTCTCGTGCACCCGTGTGTCTGCATACGGAGGCGAAAGTCGATCAAGGTAGCCGATTCGAAGGGCAAAGAGTGGCCAAGAAGCAAGGTGCCATCGAAATTGAGGGCACCGTGATCGAGTCCCTGCCGAACGCCATGTTCAAGGTGGAGCTCCAGAACGGTCACAAGGTCCTCGCGCACATCTCCGGCAAGATGCGGATGCACTACATCCGTATCCTCCCGGACGACCGGGTCGTCGTGGAGCTGTCTCCGTACGACCTGACGCGTGGCCGGATCGTCTACCGGTACAAGTAGATCTTGCCTTCACCCCTCCCGTGGGGTGGTGGCACTGACCCGGAGAACCTCACATCCCATGAAGGTCAAGCCGAGCGTCAAGAAGATCTGCGACAAGTGCAAGGTGATCCGCCGTCACGGCCGGGTCATGGTCATCTGCGACAACCTGCGCCACAAGCAGCGCCAGGGCTGACGCACGACCTCCTGCATTTCGCAGTTACTTCGCGCGACGCGAGCAATACATGTAGATACGCAGAGCCCGCCCAGCCCGCAAGGGTCGGCGGCACCTCCGGCGGGGGCCGGGGACCCGGACGTACCACCCTCTCCTTCGGGAGCGGTCGGCGGTCGGGAGTGGTTCTGCGGAAGACCCCCGAACACCACAGGAGCCATTGAATGGCACGCGTTTCCGGTGTTGACATCCCGCGCGACAAGCGTGTGGAGGTCGCACTCACCTACGTTTTCGGCATCGGCCGCACCCTGGCGAAGGAGACCCTCGCCGCGACCGGTGTGAACCCGAACACCCGCGTTCGTGACCTGGCCGAAGAGGACCTGGTCAAGATCCGCGAGTACGTGGACGCCAACCTCAAGACCGAGGGTGACCTCCGCCGCGAGATCCAGGCCGACATCCGCCGCAAGGTCGAGATCGGCTGCTACCAGGGTCTGCGCCACCGCCGTGGTCTGCCGGTCCACGGTCAGCGCACCAGCACGAACGCTCGCACCCGCAAGGGCCCGCGTCGCGCCATCGCCGGTAAGAAGAAGCCGGGCAAGAAGTAGTCCTCAGCAGGACGCTCATCAGCGGTCTTCGCTGTAGGACCGACCACCTCCACGGGAGAAATACATGCCCCCCAAGGGACGCCAGGGCGCTGCCAAGAAGGTGCGCCGCAAGGAAAAGAAGAACGTCGCGCACGGCCACGCGCACATCAAGAGCACGTTCAACAACACGATCGTGTCCATCACGGACCCGACCGGCAACGTGATCTCCTGGGCCTCCGCCGGCCACGTCGGCTTCAAGGGCTCGCGCAAGTCCACCCCGTTCGCCGCGCAGATGGCCGCCGAGTCGGCCGCTCGCCGCGCGCAGGAGCACGGCATGCGCAAGGTCGACGTCTTCGTCAAGGGTCCGGGCTCCGGCCGTGAGACCGCGATCCGCTCCCTCCAGGCCACGGGCCTCGAGGTCGGTTCGATCCAGGACGTCACCCCCACCCCGCACAACGGCTGCCGTCCGCCCAAGCGCCGCCGCGTCTGACTCGTCGCGCTTGACCTGAGGCTTCGGGCGGTACGGCTCCTTCGGGCCGTGCCGCCCGTACCCTTGCAGTACGCAGTACTCCGTCGGACGTCAAATAGTGGGCGTCCACGACTGAAGGAAAAACACCATGCTGATCGCTCAGCGTCCTTCGCTGACCGAAGAGGTTGTTGACGAGTACCGCTCGCGGTTCGTCATCGAGCCGCTGGAGCCCGGCTTCGGCTACACGCTCGGCAACTCTCTGCGCCGTACGCTCCTCTCCTCGATCCCGGGCGCTGCCGTCACGTCCATCCGGATCGACGGTGTCCTGCACGAGTTCACCACCGTGCCGGGCGTCAAGGAGGACGTCACCGACCTCATCCTGAACATCAAGCAGCTGGTCGTCTCCTCGGAGCACGACGAGCCGGTCGTGATGTACCTGCGCAAGCAGGGTCCGGGTCTGGTCACCGCCGCCGACATCGCGCCCCCGGCCGGTGTCGAGGTCCACAACCCCGACCTGGTCCTGGCCACCCTGAACGGCAAGGGCAAGCTGGAGATGGAGCTGACCGTCGAGCGCGGTCGCGGCTACGTCTCCGCCGTGCAGAACAAGCAGGTGGGCCAGGAGATCGGCCGTATCCCGGTCGACTCCATCTACTCGCCGGTGCTCAAGGTCACGTACAAGGTCGAGGCGACCCGCGTCGAGCAGCGCACCGACTTCGACAAGTTGATCGTCGACGTCGAGACCAAGCAGGCCATGCGTCCGCGTGACGCCATGGCGTCGGCCGGCAAGACCCTGGTCGAGCTGTTCGGTCTGGCGCGCGAGCTCAACATCGACGCCGAGGGCATCGACATGGGCCCGTCCCCGACGGACGCGGCCCTGGCCGCCGACCTGGCGCTGCCGATCGAGGAGCTGGAGCTCACGGTCCGCTCGTACAACTGCCTCAAGCGCGAGGGCATCCACTCCGTGGGTGAGCTCGTCGCCCGCTCCGAGGCCGACCTGCTCGACATCCGCAACTTCGGTGCGAAGTCGATCGACGAGGTCAAGGCGAAGCTGGCCGGCATGGGCCTGGCCCTCAAGGACAGCCCGCCCGGATTCGACCCGACCGCCGCTGCCGACGCCTTCGGCGCCGACGACGACGCGGACGCCGGGTTCGTCGAGACCGAGCAGTACTAAGAGAATTACGGGGGCGCGGGTTCCGGCCCGCGCCTCTCGTACGCCCTCCCGCGACCGCGGCGAGGGAACTGACACCGGTACCTGACACGGCCGGTGCAGCACTCAAGGAGAAGAACCATGCCGAAGCCCGCCAAGGGTGCCCGTCTGGGCGGCAGCGCCGCGCACGAGAAGCTGCTTCTCGCGAACCTCGCGAAGTCGCTGTTCGAGCACGGCCGCATCACCACGACCGAGGCCAAGGCCCGCCGCCTGCGTCCGATCGCGGAGCGTCTGATCACGAAGGCGAAGAAGGGCGACATCCACAACCGTCGCCTGGTGCTGCAGACGATCACGGACAAGAGCATCGTCCACACGCTCTTCACCGAGATCGCCCCGCGCTACGCCGAGCGTCCGGGTGGCTACACCCGTATCACCAAGATCGGCAACCGTCGTGGTGACAACGCCCCGATGGCCGTGATCGAGCTCGTCGAGGGCGAGATCGCGAAGAAGGCCACCGTCGCCGAGGCCGAGGCCGCCACCAAGCGTGCGGTCAAGGAGGCCGAGGAGGCCAAGGTCGAGGAGACCAAGGCCGAGGACGCCGCCGAGGCTCCGGCCGAGGAGTCCAAGGACGCCTGAGCGTTCTGAAGACCAGTGAACGGGCCCGTTCCCCTTTGTGGGGGCGGGCCCGTTCCGCTGAAAGGGATATGAGACGTGAGCGATGACGTGAGGCCCGGCTTCGTACGGGTGCGGCTGGACCTGTCGTACGACGGCAAGGACTTCTCCGGCTGGGCCAGGCAGACCCGGGGACAGCGGACCGTACAGGGCGAGATCGAGGACGCGATCCGTACGGTGACCCGGTCGTCGGAGTCGTACGAGCTGACCGTCGCCGGCCGCACGGACGCCGGTGTGCACGCCCGCGGCCAGGTCGCCCACGTCGATCTGCCGCAGGAGCTGTGGGACGAGCACCGCGAGAAGCTGCTGCGGCGCCTTGCCGGGCGGCTCTCGCACGATGTGCGGGTGTGGAAGGCGGAGGGGGCCCCGGCGGGCTTCAACGCGCGTTTCTCGGCGATCTGGCGGCGGTACGCCTACCGCGTCACCGACCACCCCGGCGGTGTCGACCCGCTGCTGCGCGGCCATGTGCTGTGGCACGACTGGCCGTTGGACGTGGATGCCATGAACGCCGCAGCCGCACGGCTGCTGGGGGAGCACGACTTCGCGGCGTACTGCAAGAAGCGCGAGGGTGCCACCACCATCCGGACGCTGCAGGAGCTGCGCTGGGAGCGCGGCGCGGACGGGATCCTGACCGCGACGGTCAAGGCCGACGCCTTCTGCCACAACATGGTGCGCTCGCTGGTGGGCGCCATGCTGTTCGTCGGGGACGGGCACCGGCCGGTGGACTGGCCGGGGAAGGTGCTGGCCGCGGGGGTACGGGACTCGGCCGTGCACGTCGTACGGCCCCACGGGCTCACGCTGGAGGAAGTCGGCTACCCCGCCGACGAGTTGCTGGCCGCCAGGAATCTGGAGGCCCGCAACAAGCGGTCACTGCCGGGCTCACCCACCGGCGGGAGCGGTGGCTGCTGCTGACGCCTGCATCTCGCCGCGCGCGACGATCTGACGGAACGTGAATTCCGCCAGGTCGTCGCCCGGCTGGAACGCCTTGGTGTCGCCCTTGGTGACGGACTTTCCGTTGAGGTAGCCGGTCGCCGTGAAGTACGCGTACCGGCCGTAGGAGTTGCCCACGAAGCGGCAGACCGGACCGCCCTTGCAGAAGCCGTCCACGCCCGAGCCGGAGAGCGGGGCGATGTTGCGGGCCGACCGCTTGACGGCCGCCTGGGCCTGAGCCTCCGTCGGGAAGGTGGCGACACCGATGGTGACGGCCACGCCGTCCTTGGTGTACGTGGCGCGGAAGACCTGCTCGCAGCCGTTGGCGGTGAGGGCCGCGCCGAGCGAACCCTGGGTGGCCGAGGCGCAGTTGCCCGTGCGGGCCGTCGGGCCCTTGGCGTACACCCGGTTGCCCATCGTCAGCTTCTTGCCCGGGAAGAGGGTGTCGGCGCTGAGCGGCGCCTTGTCCTTCTTCTCGTTGGAGATGAAGTCCTTGGGGTTGGGCGGGGGAGGCGGCGCCACCGACGAGAACGAAGGCTCGGGCCGGCCCGTCTCGTTCGGCAGATCGGGAGCCGTGGGCAGGTCACTGGCGTTCTTGCCGGAGTCGCCGTTGTCCTCGTTCATCGAGACGACGGCCGTGGCCACGATCGCGGCGACCGCCGCCGTCGCGACCGCGCCGCCGCCGATGAGCAGCCACTTCTTGCGCCGGGCGCGCGACGCGGACGCGTCCGCGAGCGCGGCCCAGTCGGGTGTCTGCGACGGCTGTGCGTGCTGATGCGGCTCCTGCGGCCACTGTGGTCCCCCAAAGCTCATGCCGCGCATCCTAAACCGGTTGGGCGGAAGCGTGTCCGGCGGTGAGAATGCCCGCCATGGGACATCTCGAGGCCGGACATCTGGAGTACTACCTGCCGGACGGGCGGCCGCTGCTCGGCGACGTCTCCTTCCGGGTGGGGGAAGGGGCGGTGGTCGCCCTCGTCGGGGCGAACGGCGCGGGCAAGACCACGCTGCTGCGGCTGCTCTCCGGGGAGCTCAAGCCGCACGGCGGGACCGTGTCGGGGAGCGGCGGGCTCGGGGTGATGCAGCAGTTCGTGGGCTCGGTGCGGGACGAACGCACGGTCCGTGACCTGCTGGTCTCGGTGGCCCAGCCGAGGATCCGCACGGCGGCGCGCGCGGTCGACGAGGCCGAGCAACTGATCATGACGGTCGACGACGAGGCCGCGCAGATGCGGTACGCCCAGGCGCTGAGCGACTGGGCGGAGGTGCAGGGGTACGAGGCCGAGACGGTCTGGGACATGTGCACCATGGCCGCGCTCGGGATGCCGTACGAGAAGGCGCAGTGGCGGCTCGTACGGACGCTCTCGGGCGGTGAGCAGAAGCGGCTGGTGCTGGAGGCGCTGCTCCGTGGGCCGGACGAGGTGCTGCTGCTCGACGAGCCGGACAACTATCTGGACGTGCCGGGCAAGCGGTGGCTGGAGGACCAGCTGCGCGAGACCCGTAAGACCGTGCTCTTCGTGTCCCACGACCGGGAGCTGCTGGCGCGGGCAGCGCAGAAGATCGTCGCGGTGGAGCCGGGGCCGTCGGGCAGCGACGTCTGGGTGCACGGCGGCGGCTTCGACACCTTCCACGAGGCGCGGCGGGAGCGGTTCGCGCGCTTCGAGGAGCTGAAGCGGCGCTGGGAGGAAAAGCACGCGCAGCTGAAGAAGCTGGTCGTCAATCTGCGGCAGGCCGCCTCGGTCAGTCATGAGATGGCGTCCCGGTACGCGGCGGCGCAGACGCGGCTGCGGAAGTTCGAGGAGGCAGGACCGCCGCCGGAGCCGCCGCGCGAGCAGGACATCCGGATGCGGCTGCGGGGCGGACGGACGGGTGTGCGGGCGGTGACCTGCTCCGGACTGGAGCTGTCCGGCCTGATGAAGCCGTTCGACCTGGAGGTCTTCTACGGGGAGCGGGTCGCGGTGCTGGGGTCGAACGGCTCGGGCAAGTCCCACTTCCTGCGGCTGCTGGCCGGGGAGGACGTGGCGCACACGGGCGAGTGGAAGCTGGGGGCGCGGGTCGTGCCCGGGCACTTCGCCCAGACCCACGCCCACCCGGAGCTGATGGGCCGCACCCTCGTCGACATCCTGTGGACGGAGCACGCCAAGGACCGGGGCGGGGCGATGAGCGCGCTGCGGCGGTACGAGCTGGAACGGCAGGGCGACCAGACGTTCGACCGCCTGTCGGGCGGCCAGCAGGCGCGCTTCCAGATCCTGCTGCTGGAGCTGCGCGGGACGACCGCGCTGCTGCTGGACGAGCCCACGGACAACCTGGACCTGGAGTCGGCGGAGGCGCTGCAGGAGGGGCTCGAGGCGTACGAGGGCACCGTCCTGGCCGTCACGCACGACCGCTGGTTCGCGAGGTCGTTCGACCGCTACCTGGTCTTCGGCGCGGACGGCCGCGTACGGGAGACGGCGGAGCCGGTGTGGGACGAGCGTAGGGTGGTGCGGGAGCGGTAACGGCGCCTGGGCCTTCGGACGTGTCCCCGGCTGTGGGGCCGAGGCGTTTTGACCCGGGTGGGTGCCCGAAGGTATTCTTCTGGTTCGTTATGCGTATTGGCTTGGTCGTTCTCACGCGAGGGGCCCTTACGCCGGTCCACCGGGCCGATGACCAGCGGCAGGCACTCGGGTTGCGTCCCCGATGTGCGGCCAAGGCTGTCGTGATCGTCCGGGTGGCCTTGTCAGGACCCACTCACTGAAGAAGCGAAGGCTACGACCGTGCGTACGTACAGCCCCAAGCCCGGCGATGTCACCCGCCAGTGGCACGTCATCGACGCCCAGGACATCGTCCTGGGACGTCTGGCGACCACTGCCGCCACCCTTCTGCGGGGCAAGCACAAGCCGATCTACGCGCCGCACGTTGACGCTGGTGACTTCGTCATCATCATCAACGCCGCGAAGGTGCACCTGTCCGGCAACAAGCGGACCCAGAAGATGGCGTACCGCCACTCCGGCTACCCGGGTGGTCTGCGTTCCGTCCGTTACGACGAGCTCCTCGAGAAGAACCCCGAGAAGGCCATCGAGAAGGCCGTCAAGGGCATGCTCCCCAAGAACTCCCTGGGCCGTCAGATGCTCTCGAAGCTGAAGGTCTACGCGGGCGAGAACCACCCGCACGCTGCTCAGCAGCCGGTCCCGTTCGAGATCACCCAGGTCGCGCAGTAAGTCCGGCCACCCCCTAAGACGAAGAGAATTCTGAGGAGAATCGTGGCCGACGAGACCACCACCGAAGTTCCGCTCGAGGGCGAAGAGACCTACGCCGAGGTCACCACCTTCGAGTCCGAGGCCCCCGTCGAGGGCGAGTACACCAGCGAGTCGCTCGCGTCCCGCTTCGGCGAGCCGCAGCCGGCCGCCGGCCTCGGCCGTCGCAAGAACGCCATTGCCCGCGTCCGGATCGTTCCGGGCACCGGCAAGTGGAAGATCAACGGTCGCACCCTTGAGGACTACTTCCCCAACAAGGTGCACCAGCAGGAAGTCAACGAGCCCTTCAAGGTGCTCGAGCTCGACAACCGCTACGACGTCATCGCCCGTATCTCGGGTGGCGGCGTCTCCGGCCAGGCCGGCGCCCTGCGCCTCGGCGTGGCCCGCGCGCTGAACGAGGCGGACGTGGACAACAACCGCGGCCCGCTGAAGAAGGCCGGCTTCCTGAGCCGCGACGACCGTGCGGTCGAGCGCAAGAAGGCCGGTCTGAAGAAGGCCCGTAAGGCGCCGCAGTACAGCAAGCGCTAATCCCGCCTGCTTGCCACAACGGCATACGTTCGCCCCGGCGGCACTCCGTGCTGCCGGGGCGTTCCGTTTATCGCACCTGGGGCGACCCCCCGGGGTGACACAGCTCGATGCCTCGGGCGTATAAACACAGGAAAGCGCTAAGAGGCTCGCGTTTTCGGAGCATTTTCGGAGGACACCAGTGGGACGACTCTTCGGCACGGACGGTGTGCGCGGTGTCGCCAACGCGGATCTGACGGCGGAGCTCGCGCTCGGTCTGTCGGTCGCGGCGGCGCACGTGCTCGCTGAGGCGGGCACGTTCGAGGGCCATCGGCCGACGGCGGTGGTCGGGCGTGATCCCCGTGCGTCCGGGGAGTTCCTGGAGGCCGCCGTCGTGGCGGGTCTCGCGAGCGCGGGCGTGGACGTCCTGCGCGTCGGTGTGCTGCCCACCCCCGCTGTGGCGTACCTCACCGGTGTGCTGGGCGCCGACCTCGGCGTGATGCTCTCCGCCAGCCACAACGCCATGCCCGACAACGGCATCAAGTTCTTCGCCCGCGGCGGCCACAAGCTGGCCGACGAGCTGGAGGACCGTATCGAGGCCGTGTACGAGGAGCACCGCACCGGCGCGCCGTGGGACCGGCCGACGGGCGCCGGGGTCGGCCGCGTACGGGACTACGACGAGGGCTTCGACAAGTACGTCGCCCATCTGATCGCGGTCCTGCCGAACCGGCTCGACGGGCTCAAGGTCGTCCTCGACGAGGCGCACGGCGCCGCGGCCCGGGTCTCGCCCGAGGCGTTCGCGCGGGCGGGCGCGGAGGTCGTGACGATCGGCGCGGAGCCGGACGGGCTCAACATCAACGACGGGTGCGGGTCCACGCACCTGGATCTGCTGAAGGCCGCGGTCGTCGAGCACGGCGCGGACTTCGGTATCGCCCACGACGGTGACGCCGACCGCTGCCTCGCCGTCGACGCGGCGGGCAACGAGGTCGACGGCGACCAGATCCTGGCCGTGCTGGCCCTGGCCATGCGCGAGGCGGGCACGCTGCGGGGGAACACGGTCGTCGCGACCGTGATGTCGAACCTCGGCTTCAAGCTGGCGATGGAGCGCGAGGGCGTGAAACTCGTGCAGACGGCGGTCGGCGACCGCTACGTCCTGGAGGCGATGAAGGCCGAGGGGTACGCGCTCGGCGGCGAGCAGTCCGGCCATGTCATCGTCCTCGACCACGCGACGACGGGCGACGGCACGCTGACCGGTCTGATGCTGGCGGCGCGGGTCGCGGCGACGGGACGCTCGCTGGGGGAGCTGGCCGGTGTGATGGACCGCCTGCCGCAGGTCCTGATCAACGTCCCGGACGTCGACAAGTCGCGCGTCGCGACGTCGGACGAGCTGGCGGCGGCGGTCGCCGACGCGGAGCGCGAGCTCGGCTCCACGGGCCGGGTGCTGCTGCGCCCGTCCGGCACCGAGCCTCTCGTCCGCGTGATGGTCGAGGCCGCGGACATCGACCAGGCGCGGTCGGTGGCGGGGCGGCTGGCGGACGAGGTGAAGTCGGCGCTGGGCTGACGTCTCCGCAGGGGGTGCCCCCTGCGGGTACCCCCTGGCGGGGTGCGGGCTTGGCCGGTGCCGTGGGCTTGGCCGGTGCCGGGTGCGGCTGCTGTGGGTGGTAGTCCGCCCTCCGGCACCGGGCTGCAGACGGCAACGCTCCGCCGTTCGGGCGAGTCGGGGTGTGGCGCGGTGGGCGCCGGTGGTTGAGGCTCGTACGTTCGGGTCGTATGACGGACGTATCCAGGGAGCGGCCCAGTCGGCGCGCCGCGCTTGCCGGGCTCGTCGGCGGGGCCGCGATGGTCGCCGGGTGTACGCGTTCGGACGCGGCGCCCACATCCAGCCCGAGCCCCACGGCGTCGGCCCCCGCCGGCGCGGGCGGTCCGACGCCCGGAGCGATGACGCTCTTCAAGGACCCGGCGTTCAACTTCAGCGGGCTCCTCGCGCTCGGCGGGTCCGGCTTCGGCGGCGCTGAGGTCGGTGAGGTGCTCACCGCCGTGAACGCGATCAACAAGGCCGGCCTGTCCTCGCAGACGTACGTCGAGACCTTCAGGAAGCTCGGCGACCAGCTGATGGAGGCGCCCGAGGACAGCAAGCCCGACGACCAGACCACGCGCTTCCGTGCGCTGCGGGCCGCGCAGTACTACGGCCAGGCGCTGTTCTTCGTCCTTGGCTCCGAGAACCCGGGCAGCGAGGAGCAGCTGTACAAGGCCGGGCGCGGCGCCTGGGACAAGTTCTGCGATCTGTGCGACCCGGCACCGGTGAAGGCGAACGTCCCGTACGGGAAGACGCCGCTGCCGGTGTGGTTCTTCCGGCCGGACGAGTCCACTACGCGCCGCCCCACCGTGATCCTCACGAACGGCAGCGACGGACAGAACGTCGACATGTGGACCTACGGTGTCGCGGCCGCTCTGGACCGCGGCTGGAACGCTCTCGTCTACGACGGGCCCGGCCAGGGGCAGCTGCTCTTCGTCGACCAGGTGGTCTTCACGCCGACCTGGGAGAAGGTGGTCACCCCGCTCGTCGACTGGCTTTCCGGCCGCCCGGACGTCGACACCGGCAAGATCGCCCTGACCGGGCTGAGCATGGGGGGTGACCTGGCACCCCGGGCCGCGGCCTTCGAGAGCAGGATCGCCGCTCTGGTGGCGATGCCCGGCTGTGTGGATCCCTGGCTGGGCTTCCCTCCGGAGCTCCGGGAGATCCTCGGGCCGAGCAAACAGGAGACCAACGACATCTGGAACAAGGAGGTCGTCCCCGAGCTGCCTCCGGCCGATGCAGCGACGGTGAAGAAGCGCTTCGAGCCCTTCTCGATCCCGGCGATGCTGGCCGCCAGACAAGGCAAGATCTTCACCGACTTCTACACACCGGCCAAGCTCATCGAGTCGATGAAGATCACGGACATCGTCGGCCGCATCAAGGCGCCCACACTGGTCCTCGACTACGACGACGAGCAGTTCTATCCCGGTCAGCCGCGCCAGATGTTCGACAAGCTCACCGCCCCCAAGGACTACGTGAAGCTCACCACCGCCCAGGGCGCGCAGCTGCACTGCTCCCCGATGGCCCCGCAGCTGCACTGCGAGGTCGTCTTCGACTGGCTGCGGGAGACGCTGTCAGGCCGCTGAGTTCCTCGCCGTACGCCGCCGCTGGTTCTTCCACAGCCATTTCTGGGTGTACAGCGTGAGCGTCCCGGCGAGGATGATGCCGAGCAGATTGAGCAGCAGCTGCTCGCTGGAGCCCCAGGCCTGGCCGTACTCGCTGTAGCTCAGGGCCACCGCCGCGTTCGCCGCGGCCGGGACCGTCGTCACCGAGATCGCCACGCCGACCAGGGCGCCCGATTTGGCCGAGGTCAGCGAGAGGGTGCCGGCGATGCCCGCGAGGACGGCGACGACGAAGGAGAACTCGTCGGGGGCGTAGATGAAGGCGGTGTTGGGCCGGTCCGCCTCCAGCATCGAGCGCTCGAAGAGGCCGATGCCGTTCATGAAGTAGCTGAAGCCGACCGTGAGCAGCATCGCCGCGGCGAAGCCCACGATCAGCGCCACCAGTGAGCGCCACGCCAGCCGCGGCAGGCGCTGCACCACTGCCGTGCTGAAGCCGGCGAGCGGCCCGAACTCGGGGCCGACGGCCATCGCGCCCACGATGAGGATCGCGTTGTCGAGCACCACACCGCACGCGGCGATCATCGTCGCCAGCGTCAGGAACGCCATGTACGTGAAGGAGAGCGTCGACTCCTCGTGGGTCGCGTCGGTCAGCTGCTCCCACAGCACCGCGTCCGCGCCCTCGCCCGGAGCCTCTTCCTCCGCCTTGTCGGCGCGCTTGGACAGCGACAGGTCGATGTTCTCGACGGCGATGGAGCCGTCCCTGTCCAGGCCGAGTTCCCGGAGGCGGCCGATCAGCTCGTCGCCGGCCTCGCGTGCCACGTCGCACAGGACCAGATCGCCCGAAGGGTTGCGGGCGGCGCCCGTCACCACGGCGAGATGGGCCGTACCGACCGTCTTCTCGACGGTACGAACGACCTCGTCGGTGCGGTCCGTCGGGACGATCAGGCGCAGGTGCAGCACGCGGCGCTCCTCAGAGTTTGCGAAGGGACAGGCGCTGGACCTTGTGGTCCGGGCCCTTGCGCACGACCAGCGTGGCACGTCCCCGGGTCGGGGCGACGTTCTCCATCAGATTGACGCCGTTGATCGTGCGCCACATGGTGCGGGCGTAGTCGAGCGCGTCTTCCTCCGACACCTGGGTGTACCTCCGGAAGTACGAGGACGGGTCCTGGAAGGCCGTCTCGCGGAGCTTGCGGAAGCGGTTGAGGTACCAGCGCTCGATGTCCTCGGGCCGTGCGTCGACGTAGACGGAGAAGTCGAAGTAGTCGGCGAGTCCGACCCGGGTGCGGCCGTCCTTGCCGGGGAGCGCGGGCTGGAGGACGTTGAGGCCCTCGACGATGAGGATGTCGGGGCGGCGGACGGTGAGGCGCTCGCCGGGCACGATGTCGTAGATGAGGTGCGAGTAGACGGGGGCGGTGACCTCGTCCTTGCCCGCCTTGATGTCGGCGACGAAGCGGGTCAGTGCGCGCCGGTCGTACGACTCGGGGAAACCCTTCCGCGACATCAGGCCGCGGTCCTGGAGCTCCTTCATGGGGTACAGGAACCCGTCGGTGGTGACGAGTTCGACGCGCGGGTGCTCGGGCCAGCGGGCGAGCAGGGCCTGGAGCAGACGGGCGACCGTGGACTTGCCGACGGCGACGGAGCCCGCGACGCCTATGACGAAGGGCGTGCCGCGCTGGGTGCCGTGGCCGTTGCCCGCGTCGCCGAGGAAGGTGTTGAGCGCGCCGCGGAGATTGGCGGTGGCACCGACGTACAGATTGAGCAGCCGGGAGAGCGGCAGGTAGATGTCCCGTACCTCGTCGAGGTCGATGACGTCACCGAGCCCGCGCAGTTGCTCGACCTCGGCTGCGGTCAGCGGGAGCGGAGTCTTGTCGCGGAGGGCGCTCCACTCCTCCCGGGTGAGGTCGACGTAGGGGGACGTCTCTGTCCTGTCGGCCCTGCGGCTTCGTGGCGGCGAAGTGATCACATGCTCATTGTCGGTCCAGGCCGGACGGAGTGCGGCGTGGCGTCGCTCACGCCGGGGGGCGTCTGTGGACACGCCGGGCAGGAATGTCGGTGGCGTACGTCACAGTTGCGGGTGGGCGGGCGGTCGGCCGGGACAGCCGCACCCCGGGTCCGGGGCGGCGCGCGGTGCACGCCGTAGGCTGCGGCCATGTGCGGAATCGTGGGTTACGTGGGAGCGCAGTCCGCGCTCGATGTCGTCATCGCGGGGCTCAAGCGGCTCGAATACCGGGGGTACGACTCGGCGGGCGTCGCCGTGCTGGCCGACGGCGGGCTGGCCGCGGCCAAGAAGGCGGGCAAGCTCCTGAACCTGGAGAAGGAGCTGGTCGACCGGCCGCTGCCGAGCGGTTCGACGGGCATCGGGCACACCCGGTGGGCCACCCACGGCGGGCCGACCGACGCCAATGCGCATCCGCATCTGGACAACGCGGGGCGCGTGGCGGTCGTGCACAACGGCATCATCGAGAACTTCGCGGCGCTGCGGGCCGAGTTGACCGAGCGCGGGCACGATCTCGCGTCCGAGACCGACACCGAGGTCGTGGCGCATCTGCTCGCCGAGGAGTTCTCGTCCTGCGGTGAGCTGGCGGAGGCGATGCGGCTGGTGTGCCGGCGGCTGGAGGGCGCGTTCACTCTGGTCGCGGTGCACGCGGACGAGCCCGACGTGGTCGTGGGTGCCCGCCGCAACTCGCCCCTGGTGGTCGGCGTGGGGGAGGGGGAGGCCTTCCTGGCCTCGGACGTGGCGGCGTTCATCGCGTACACGCGGTCGGCGATCGAGCTGGGGCAGGACCAGGTGGTCGAGCTGCGGCGCGACGCCGTCACGGTGACCGACTTCGAGGGTGCGCCGGCCGAGGTGCGGACGTACCACGTGGACTGGGATGCCTCCGCCGCGGAGAAGGGCGGCTACGACTACTTCATGCTCAAGGAGATCGCCGAGCAGCCGAAGGCGGTCGCCGACACGCTGCTCGGGCGGATCGACGCGAGCGGGTCGCTGACGCTGGACGAGGTGCGGATTCCGGCCGCGGTGCTGCGGGAAGCGCACAAGGTGGTCATCGTGGCGTGCGGTACGGCCTTCCACGCGGGGATGATCGCCAAGTACGCGATCGAGCACTGGACGCGTATTCCGTGCGAGGTGGAGCTGGCGAGCGAGTTCCGCTACCGGGACCCGATCCTCGACCAGCGGACGCTCGTGATCGCGATCTCGCAGTCCGGCGAGACCATGGACACGCTGATGGCGTTGCGGCACGCGCGGGAGCAGGGCGCGAAGGTCCTGGCCATCTGCAACACCAACGGGTCGACGATTCCTCGGGAGTCCGACGCGGTGCTGTACACCCATGCCGGCCCCGAGGTCGCCGTCGCGTCGACGAAGGCGTTCCTGACGCAGCTGGTGGCGTGCTACCTGGTGGCGCTGTACCTGGGGCAGGTCCGGGGGACCAAGTGGGGCGACGAGATCCAGGCGGTCGTCCGCGAGCTGTCGAAGATCGCGGACGAGGTCGACCGGGTCCTGGAGACGATGGAGCCGGTGCGGGAGCTGGCCCGGTCCCTGGCGGACAAGAACACCGTGCTCTTCCTGGGGCGGCACGTGGGGTACCCGGTCGCCCTCGAGGGAGCGCTGAAGCTCAAGGAGCTCGCCTATATGCACGCGGAGGGCTTCGCGGCGGGCGAGCTCAAGCACGGGCCGATCGCGCTGATCGAGGAGGACCTTCCGGTGGTGGTGATCGTGCCGTCGCCGCGGAGCCGGTCCGTGCTGCACGACAAGATCGTGTCGAACATCCAGGAGATCCGGGCGCGGGGAGCGCGGACGATCGTCATCGCGGAGGAGGGTGACGAGGTGGTGGCGCCGTACGCGGATCATCTGATCCGGATCCCGGCGACGCCCGCGCTGCTGCAGCCGCTGGTCGCGACGGTGCCGTTGCAGGTGTTCGCGTGCGAGCTGGCGACGGCCCGGGGCAATGAGGTGGACCAGCCGCGCAACCTGGCGAAGTCGGTCACCGTCGAATGATCATCGGGGTGGGGATCGACGTCGCCGAGATCGACCGGTTCGACGATGCGCTGCGGCGGACGCCGGGGCTGGCGGACCGGCTGTTCCTCGACAGCGAGCTGCACCTCCCGAGCGGGGAGCGGCGAGGAGTCGCCTCGCTCGCGGTCCGTTTCGCCGCGAAGGAGGCGGTCGCGAAGGCGTTGGGCGCACCGGCCGGGCTGCTCTGGACGGACTGCGAGGTGTACGTCGAGGAGTCCGGGCAGCCGCGGCTACGGGTGCGGGGAACGGTCGCGGCGGCTGCGGAGGCGCGTGGGGTGCGCTCCTGGCACGTCTCGCTCAGCCACGACGCGGGCGTGGCGTCGGCGGTGGTGATCGCGGAGGGGTGACGTCCCCCGTGCCGGACGGACGTGTGCCCCGAGGGTGACGCCGTGGCGTCACCCTCGGGGCAGCGCCTTCGCCAGCTTTTCGTCCAGGGCCTTGGCGAGCTGTGCGGCGGAGGGCGGGCTGTCACCGAACAGCCTTCCCAGCTCGGCGGCGAAGGTCTGGGTGAAGGCGCCGTAGAGCGGGGTGCGGGGGCGCTGGACGGCGTTCCGCAGTGCGGGCAGCAGGATGGTGCGTGCGTACGCGGGACGGCCGTACCCGTCCCGCGGCATCCGGTCGGTGGTCTCGCCGGACGGGGAGGTGGACGGGGACGGGCCTGCCGTGCCGGGCGGCCGCACCGACTCGCAGGTCAGGCCGTCGTCGTCGTACGCGGACACCCTGGTCGCCGCGAACCCCGCGTTGAGCAGGCAGCGTTCGCTCTCCCTGCTGGTGAGGAACTCGATCAGCTCCTGTGCGGTGGCGCTCCGCTGCGACGCCTGGGTCACGGCCAGGTTCTGGCCGCCCAGCACCGCCCTGCCCGGCAGCGGGACCACTCCGAGCTGCTGGTCGGAGAGCGTCTGGTGCAGGGAGCCGTAGGCGTACGGCCAGTGGCGCAGGAAGGCGGTGCGGCCGTCGGCGAAGTCGGTGAGCGACCGGGCCTCGTCGGAGTGGATGGCGTCCCCGAGGGTGTACGGGGCCTGGGCGCGGTTGCGCAGCTCGTCCAGCCCCGCTTGCAGGTCCGTCACCGAACCGGCGTAGCGGCCGTCACCGTCGGTGAGGGAGAAGCCGTCGGTGGCCGAGGCGAACGCCTCGATGCCGTTGACGGTGAGGCCCTCGTACGACGCGTCGAGCTGCGTCGTCCAGCCCTTCTCGTAGCCGGCCGGCACCTTCTGGCCCGCGTCGTCGAGAGTGTCGATCAGCTGCTGGATCTCGGACCACCGGGTGACCTTGCCGAGGTCGGTGTCCGTCACGCCCGCCTTCTTGAGGTAGTCGTGCCGGTAGTAGAGCAGCCCGACGTCGCTGTTGAACGGAACGGCGTACACCTTGTCGTTCCAGCGGGCCGTGGCGGCAACGGACTCGATGACATCCCCGTCGACCAGGCCGTCGGGCAGTGGCCGGACGAGACCCGCTTCCGCGAATTCCGGTACCCAGGTCACGTCGAGATTGACCACGTCGTACTCCGCGCTGCCGGACTGGAGCGCGCCCAGCAGCTGGCTGCGCTGCTGGTCGGCGGAGCCCGACAGCTCGACCAGGCGGGCCCGGTGGCCCTTCCCCGCCTGCCGCCGGTTCCACTCGTCGATGAGCTGCTGGCGGATGCCGCCCCTGCCGGTGACGTCACGGCCGCTGGCCACCACGATGTCGCCCGCGGGCTCCGCGGCACCCGTGGCTCCGGGGTTGCCGGTGCCGTCGGTGCCGGCCCCGCCGTCGCCGGTGCAGGCGCCGACGGCGAGGAGGAGGGCGAGGCCAAGGGCGCCGACGACATGGCGCCTTCCGCTCGTGCGCCTCGTTCGCCTCGTCATTCCTCCCCCGTTCCGGTCCTGGCGACCTCGTCCCGCAGTGCCGCGACGAGATCGCTCCTCGTGTCCAGGCAACGCCCGCCGCTCGCCTCGGAGATGGCCGCATCCGGCTTGCCCTTGTCGCATCCGCCGCTGTCCAGGGACGCCATGAGGACAGGAACCTTCCTGTTGAGGTGCGGGGAGAGATCGGACAGGCCCTGCGGCCACGGCCCGGCACACGGCCGTTCGGGGGCGGCAGCCCCCGGGGAGAGGGAAATCGCGGCAGACTGCTGACCATGCGTCATGCCTACAGCGTCGAGACCGTACGGGCCGCCGAGGCCGAGCTGATGGCCCGGCTGCCGGAGGGCGCGCTCATGCAGCGCGCCGCCGCCGGCCTCGCCGCCGCGGCCGCCGGTCTGCTCGGGCGGGTGTACGGGTCCAGGGTCGTGGTGCTCGCGGGCAGCGGGGACAACGGGGGCGACGCGCTGTACGCGGGGGCCAGACTCGCCCGGCGCGGCGCCGCCGTGCACGCCGTGCTGCTCAGCCCCGACCGCGCCCATCGGGCCGGTCTTGCGGCACTCGTGAAGGCCGGGGGCCGGGTCGCCGACGACCCGTACGAGGTGCTGGCGGTGGCGGACCTGGTCCTGGACGGGATCACGGGCATCGGCGGCCGCGGCGGCCTGCGGCCCGACGCCGTGCCGGTCGCACGCGCGGCGCGCGGATCCAACGCCGTGGTCGTCGCCGTCGACCTGCCGAGCGGGATCGAGGCGGACACGGGCGAGGTCGCGGGGGAGGCGCTGCGGGCCGATGCGACCGTCACGTTCGGTACGTACAAGCCGGGCCTGCTGATCGACCCCGCGCGCGAGTACACGGGCGCCGTCCGGCTCGTCGACATCGGGCTCGAGCCGCATCTGCCGTCGGTGCCGGAGCTGGAGGCCCTGCAACACGCGGACGTGGCCCAGCTGTTGCCGGTGCCCGCCGCGGAGAGCGACAAGTACCGGCGCGGGGTCGTGGGCGTCGTCGCCGGGTCCCCGCGCTACCCGGGCGCCGCCGTGCTCGCCGTGGCGGGCGCGCTGCGCGGCGGCGCGGGCGCCGTGCGGTACGTGGGCCCGGGCGCCGACGCCGTCATCGCCCGCTTCCCGGAGGCGCTGGTCCACGGCTGGCCCCCGTCGAAGGCGGGCCGCGTCCAGGCCTGGGTCGTCGGTCCCGGCCTGGGCGACGGGCCCGGCGTGGACGAGGTACTGGACTCCGACGTACCGGTGCTGGTCGACGCGGACGGGCTCAGGGGCCTCGACCCGGCCGCCGTGCGCGCCCGTTCCGCCCCGACGCTGCTCACCCCCCACGCGGGTGAGGCCGCCGCGCTGCTCGGCGTGTCGCGCGCGGAGGTCGAGGGGGCGAGGCTGGCCTCCGTGCGGGCGCTGTCCGCGCAGTACGGGGCGACGGTGCTGCTCAAGGGCTCCACGACCCTCGTGACGAGCCCCGATCCGCGCCGCCCGGTCCGGGTGAACCCGACCGGCACCTCCTGGCTGGCCACCGCGGGGAGCGGCGATGTGCTGTCCGGGCTGGCCGGCTCCCTGCTCGCGGCGGGCCTGGCACCGTTCGACGCCGCTTCGGTGGCCGCGTATCTGCATGGGCTCGCCGCCCGACTCGCATCCCACGACGCCCCGGTCTCGGCCCATGACGTGGCCACGGCGATTCCACGCGCCTGGCGCGACACGAGGACGCCCTGACGGACGGGCGCCGGCCCACCCGTTCCGGATGCTTGTCGTACGAAACCACGAGGTCCGACCCGTCACGCGGGTGACCAGGGCCACTCGTGGTCGCTGCCGTACGAACTCTGTCGTGGGGCTCTGAGAGACTGACGGCGATGACTCAGAACGCACCCTTTCGAGCCCGCGCCGAGATCGACCTCGCCGCGCTGCGCGCCAACGTCCGCGCCCTGCGCGCGCGGGCGCCCCGCGCTGCCGTGATGGCCGTGGTGAAGTCGGACGCGTACGGACACGGGATGGTGCCCTGTGCGAAGGCCGCGCTCGAGGCGGGCGCGACCTGGCTCGGCACCGCGACGCCCGAGGAGGCGCTCGCGCTGCGGGCGGCCGGGATCCGCAGCCGGGTGCTGTGCTGGCTGTGGACGCCCGGCGGGCCCTGGCGCGACGCCATCGAGGCCGACCTGGACATGGCGGTGAGCGGCCTGTGGGCGCTGCGCGAGGTCACCCGCGCCGCGCGCGAGGCGGGCCGCCCGGCCCGTATCCAGCTCAAGGCCGACACCGGCCTCGGGCGCAACGGCTGCCCGCCGGCCGACTGGGCGGAGCTGGTCGCCGCCGCGCGCGCCGCCGAGGAGGCGGGCACGGTCGAAGTCACGGGCCTGTGGTCGCACTTCGCGTGCGCGGACGAGCCGGGGCATCCCTCCATCGCCGCCCAACTGGCCGTCTTCAAGGATCTGGTGGCGTACGCCGAGAAGGAGGGCATCGAGCCCGAGGTCCGGCACATCGCCAACTCCCCGGCCACACTGAGCCTTCCCGAGACGCACTTCGACCTGGTGCGCACGGGCATCGCGGTGTACGGCATCTCGCCCAGCCCAGAACTGGGCACACCGGCCGATTTCGGGCTCAGGCCCGTCATGACGCTCAAGGCCTCCGTGGCGCTCGTCAAGCACGTCCCGGCGGGCCACGGAGTCAGCTACGGGCATCACTACGTCACGGAGGGCGAGACCACGCTGGGCCTGATCCCCGTCGGTTACGCGGACGGCATCCCCCGGCACGCGTCGGGCCGCGGCCCGGTGCTGGTCGGGGACAGCGTGCGGCGCGTGGCGGGCCGGGTCGCGATGGACCAGTTCGTGGTCGACCTCGGCCCGGACGGCGGCACCGTCCAGGAGGGGGACGAGGCGGTGCTGTTCGGCCCGGGCGACCGTGGCGAGCCGTCCGCCGAGGACTGGGCCGAGGCCGCCGGCACCATCGCGTACGAGATCGTCACCCGGATCGGCGCGCGCGTCCCGCGCGTCTACATCGACGAGCAGTGACGAGACCCTGAGACCTGGACCACTGAGACCTGGACCACTGAGACCTGGACCTGTAGGAGCGGCACGGTGAGCGAGAACAGCGCGGGGGACGTGGCGGCGGCGATGACCGACGCCGCCACGGGCAACTGGCGCCGGGCGGGCTTCGCCGGCGCCGCCATAGGGGTGATCGCCGCCGGTGCGGCGGCGGGCGTCGCGATAGAGCGCATGACCGTGGGCCGCGGTATGCGGCGCAAGGCCCGGCTCGCCCTGGACGCCTCCGGTCCCTACGGTGGGCTTCGCGGCACCCCCGGCCGGGCCACCGCGGACGACGGCACGGCGCTCTACTACGAGATCGACGAGGTCGACCCGGAGGCGGGCGGCGCGGCGCCGCGCAGGCGCCGGCTGTTCGGCCGCAAGTCACCCGCGCCGGTCACCGTCGTCTTCAGCCATGGCTACTGCCTCAGCCAGGACTCGTGGCACTTCCAGCGGGCCGCCCTGCGCGGCCTGGTCCGCACGGTCCACTGGGACCAGCGCAGCCACGGCCGCTCCGGCCGTGGGGCCTCCCAGTCCGGTCCCGACGGTGTGCCGGTCTCCATCGACCAGCTGGGCCGCGACCTCAAGGCGGTCATCGAAGCGGCCGCGCCCGAGGGCCCGCTGGTGCTGGTCGGCCATTCCATGGGCGGCATGACGATGATGGCCCTGGCCGACGCGTACCCCGAGCTGATCCGGGAGCGCGTCGTCGGCGTCGCCTTCGTCGGTACGTCGGCGGGCAGGCTCGGCGAGGTGAACTACGGCCTGCCGGTGGCGGGCGTGAACGTGGTACGGCGCGTGCTGCCGGGGGTCCTGAAGGCGCTCGGCTCGCAGGCGGAACTGGTCGAGCGGGGCCGCAGGGCCACGGCCGACCTGTTCGCGGGCCTGATCAAGCGGTACTCGTTCAGCTCGAAGGACGTGGACCCGGCCGTGGCCCGGTTCGCCGAGCGGATGATCGAGGGCACCCCGATCGATGTGGTCGCCGAGTTCTACCCGGCGTTCCAGGAGCACGACAAGGCCGACGCGCTCGATGTCTTCCAGGAGGTCCCGGTGCTGGTCCTGGCCGGGGACAAGGACCTGGTCACGCCCAGTTCGCACAGCGAGGGGATCGCGGATCTGCTGCCCGACTCGGAGCTGGTGATCGTGCCGGACGCCGGGCATCTGGTGATGCTGGAGCACCCCGAAACGGTCACGGACCGGCTGGCCGATCTGCTGGCGCGTGTCGGGGTGCTCCTGCCGTGCGGCTAACGTTGGCACGTGTGACTCCGTCCACCGCTGGCGCGGCGGACTTCCAACCCAAACGGGTTGCGGTCCAGCCCGAACCGGCCTCCGAAAAGGCGAGAAAAAGCTAGCACGGCGATCAGTGTCGGCGCAGCGAATGGGAAACAGATGGAAGCAACCCACAGCCCGGCGGCTGAGGCCGCCACTCGTCTGACCCTCACCTCCCCGGACCAGATGCAGGAGCTGGGCCGCCGGCTCGCGAAGCTGTTGCGGCCCGGCGATCTGGTGTTGCTCTCCGGTGAGCTCGGCGCGGGCAAAACGACGCTGACGCGCGGGCTCGGTGAGGGCCTGGGTGTGCGCGGCGCCGTCACGTCCCCGACCTTCGTCATCGCCCGCGTGCACCCCTCGCTGGTCGGCGGCCCTGCTCTGGTGCACGTCGACGCGTACCGCCTGGGCGGCGGGCTCGACGAGATGGAGGACCTCGACCTCGACGTCTCGCTGCCCGAGTCGGTCGTGGTCGTGGAGTGGGGTGACGGCAAGGTCGAGGAGCTGTCCGACGACCGTCTGCACGTGGTCATCCACCGGGTCGTCGGCAACACGGACGACGAGCGCCGCACGGTCACCCTGACGGGTGTCGGGGCGCGCTGGGAGGACGCGGGGCTCGAGGGGCTCACGGCCTGACCGGCCCGACGGGTTCTGCCCGCGCGGAAGCATTGGTCTTTTCCGACAACGTTCCGACAAGACGTCGGCAAACTGTTGCGTCCGCCGCTCCGGGCGTGGTCACATGGATACCACGACCTGGTTAGGTCTACCTAACCTCGCCTGCCCCCGGAGCCCCAGGAGGCATTCATGTCGGCGTCCGAGCGCGAAGCGCAGCCGCAGTCGCGGCCGCGGTCACCGTCGGCCTTCTCGATGCGGGATCTGCTGGCGTCGTGCGCGGCGGCCAGTGCGGTCTCCACTCCGCCGCGGCAGCGCGACGCGGAGAAGGCGGAGTCTGCCGAGGCCGGCCGGCGGGAGGAGCGGCGCGACGCCGCGTAGCCCGTACGAGTGGTGTACGTACGAGTGGCGCACGCGCGTGTGCGGCCGTGCGGCAGTAGGTGCTGCAGCCGTTCGGTCGTAGGTGCTACGGAACGACGACGACCTTGGAGCCGATCGTCGCGAACGTCCACATCGCGTTTCCGTCCGCGCGCTTCATCCGCACGCCGCCGGTCTTCTTCTCCGGGTCCGGGCTCTCCATCGACCCGTCCACCGCGGCGCTGAACCCGACGTGCACGCCGTCGACGTTCGCGAACCGCACGACGTGCTCGATCTGCGCTCCGTCCGATCCGCGGATGCTGCCGCTCCGCGAGGTCACGACGTACGCGCCGGGCGGCGGGCTCACCGTGCTCGGCATGACCGGGAAGGTCCGCGAGGGCTGCCCCTTCTCGTCCACGAGCCAGACCCGCTGTTCGCCCAGTGCGTAGACGACGCGCATGCCCTTACCGGAGTCCGGCGGCAGGTCCAGCGGGTTCTTCCGCGGCTGCTCGGCCGCGCTGCCGGAGGGGCGTTCGGCGGGTGACACACCGGCGACGGAGGGCTTCTTGAGGGTCTCGGGCACGTTCGCCGAGGCCTGGTAGGCGAGGAACGCGACCACGGCGAGGGCCGCAGCGGTGAGCCCGGCCACCGTTCCCGAGCTGCTCCTTGCCACCTTCGCTCCCCTCTCGCACGCACGTACCGGGCTGACGGTAGCAGGAGCGGCAGGACGGTACGGGAACCGTGCCCCCCGCGCGTGGCCGTAGGCTGTTTGCGTGCTTCTGCTCGCCGTGGATACCGCCACCCCCGCCGTCACCGTCGCCCTCCACGACGGCAGCTCCGTCGTCGCCGAGGCCACCTCGACCGACGCGCGCCGGCACGGGGAGCTGCTGCTGCCCGCCGTCGACCGCGTCCTCGCCGACGCGGGGCTCAAACTCGCCTCCGTCACGGACCTCGTGGTCGGCGTCGGCCCCGGACCGTACACGGGGCTGCGCGTCGGACTCGTGACCGCCGCGACGTTCGGCTCGGCGCTCGGGGTCCCGGTCCACGGCCTGTGCACGCTCGACGGGCTCGCGTACGCCTCCTGGCTCGACGGGCCCTTCGTGGTGGCGACGGACGCGCGCCGCAAGGAGGTCTACTGGGCGCGCTACGACGGCTTCCGCACCCGGGTGAGCGAGCCGGCCGTCGACCGTCCCGCCGAGATCGCCGACGAGGTCGCCGGGCTTCCGGCGGTCGGTGCCGGGGCGCTGCTGTACCCCGAGACGTTCCCGGACGTCCGCGGCCCCGAGCACCAGTCGGCCGCCGCCCTCGCGTCGCTCGCCGCCGAGAAGCTGGCCGCGGGCGAGGAACTGCTGCCGCCGCGGCCGCTGTATCTGCGCCGCCCGGACGCGCAGGTCCCGAAGAACTACAAGGTGGTCACACCGAAATGACCACCACGACCGCCGCTGTGCTGCGCGAGATGCGGTGGTGGGACATCGAGCCGGTACTGAGCCTCGAGCACGACCTCTTCCCCGAGGACGCCTGGTCGCCCGGGATGTTCTGGTCCGAGCTGGCGCACTCCCGCGGCCCGCGCGCCACCCGCCGCTATGTCGTCGCGGACGATCCCGCGGACGGCCGGATCGTCGGGTACGCGGGCCTCGCCGCGGCCGGCGGACTGGGTGACGTACAGACCATCGCCGTCGCCCGCGACCACTGGGGCACCGGACTCGGGGCCCGGCTCCTGACCGATCTGCTGCAGCACGCCACCGCCTTCGAATGCGACGAGGTGCTTCTGGAGGTGCGCGTGGACAACACCCGCGCCCAGAAGCTGTACGAGCGGTTCGGCTTCGAGCCGATCGGCTTCCGCCGCGGCTACTACCAGCCCGGCAACATCGACGCCCTCGTCATGCGCCTACACGTACACGACGTACAAGGAACCGATAACCATGGCTGACGAACCGCTCGTCCTCGGCATCGAGACGTCCTGCGACGAGACCGGCGTCGGCATCGTCCGCGGCACCACCCTGCTCGCCGATGCCGTCGCCTCCAGCGTCGACGAGCACGCGCGCTTCGGCGGGGTCGTGCCGGAGATCGCGTCGCGCGCGCATCTGGAGGCGATGGTCCCGACCATCGAGCGCGCCCTGAAGGACGCGGGCGTGACCGCCCGCGACCTCGACGGCATCGCGGTCACGGCGGGCCCCGGGCTCGCCGGGGCGCTGCTGGTGGGCGTGTCGGCGGCGAAGGCGTACGCGTACGCGCTGGACAAGCCGCTGTACGGGGTGAACCACCTGGCCTCGCACATCTGCGTCGACCAGCTGGAGCACGGCCCGCTGCCCGAGCCGACGATGGCCCTGCTGGTCTCCGGTGGCCACTCGTCGCTGCTGCTCGCGCCGGACATCACGAGCGACGTACGGCCGATGGGCGCGACGATCGACGACGCGGCGGGCGAGGCCTTCGACAAGATCGCGCGGGTGCTGAACCTGGGCTTCCCGGGCGGTCCGGTCATCGACCGGCTCGCGAAGGAGGGCGACCCGACGGCGATCGCGTTCCCGCGCGGGCTGAGCGGCCCGCGGGACCCGGCGTACGACTTCTCCTTCTCCGGGCTGAAGACGGCCGTCGCCCGCTGGATCGAGGCCAAGCGGAACGCGGGCGAGGACGTGCCCGTACGGGATGTCGCGGCGTCCTTCCAGGAGGCCGTGGTGGACGTGCTGACCCGGAAGGCCGTGCGGGCCTGCAAGGAGGAGGGCGTCGACCACCTCATGATCGGCGGCGGTGTCGCGGCCAACTCGCGGCTGCGCGCGCTCGCGCAGGAGCGCTGCGAGCGGGCGGGGATCCGGCTTCGGGTACCGCGGCCGAAGCTGTGCACGGACAACGGGGCGATGGTCGCGGCGCTCGGCGCGGAGATGGTCGCCAGGAACCGGCCGGCCTCGGACTGGGAGCTGTCCGCCGACTCCTCGCTGCCGGTGACGGACCCTCATGTGCCGGGCGTCCAGCACCACGACCACGACCATGTGCACGAGATCAGCAAGGACAACCTGTACTCATGACGGTCGTCACGCTGATGTGGGAGGCGCGGGCGGCCGAGGGGCGGGGCCCGGAGCTGCTGGAGTGGGCGCGGACGCGGACCCTCGACGCCGTGCCCCTGCGGAGGGAGACCTTCCGGGCGCCGGGTGAGCGGGTCCTGGTGCTGACCTGGTGGGAGACGCCGGGGGACGGCGCCGAGCTGCCGGAACTCCCCGAGCCGGCCACGGACCTGATCACGCGGCCGGTGCACCGCTGGCGCTTCGAGTCGCTCGACTTCCCCAGGGATTGAATCCCGCACCCCCGCACGCAACATCCCGCACCCCCGCACGCAACCCCGTGCGCCGTTCGGCCATCAAGCAGGGCGAACCGGTTCAGGCGTACGGACATGAGGTGCTGGGGTGGGCGGGAACATCGCGGGGCGGCGGCGGGCTGCCGGGGTACTGCTCGCGGCAGGGCTGATGTCCGGGCTGATATCGGGGTGCTCGACCCCCTCGGAGGCGTCGTCCACCCCGCCCTCGTCCACCGCGTCCGCGGCCGCGCCCGGGAGCGCGTCACCGAGCGCGACCGGGCACGGCTCCGCGCCCGGAGCAGCTGCCGACACCGCGGCCGCCTACCGCAAGTGGGGCCTCGAGCCGCTCGCCGCGCCGCCCGCCCCGCCCGCGAAGAAGCCGGTCATGCTGCGCCAGGGCGGTGAGATACCCGTGATCAGTGAGATCCCGACCAAGGACAAGGTCGTCTTCATCACCGTCGACGACGGGGCCGAGAAGGACCCGGAGTTCGTGACGATGATGAGCGAGCTGAAGATCCCCTTCACGATGTTCCTCACCGACGCGGCCATCGCCAGTGACTACGGCTACTTCGAGCGGCTGCAGCGGCTCGGCAACGGCGTACAGAACCACACCCTCACCCACCCCAACCTGCGCACCCTGGGCGCCGCCGCCCAGAAGCGGGAGATCTGCGGCCAGCAGAACAGGCTGGAACGGCACTACGGAACCGCCCCGCGCCTCTTCCGCCCGCCCTACGGCAACTGGAACGAGGACACCCGCGCCGCCGCCAAGGCCTGCGGCGTCGAGGCGATCGTGCTGTGGCGCGAGTCCATGCAGATCAAGAACATGCAGTACCAGCGAGGCGACAGGAAGCTGCACCCCGGCGACATCGTCCTGGCCCACTTCCGGGGGCCCTCCGAGCTGAAGGGCAGGACGATGACCGAGATGACGGCGAACATGCTGCGCCGCATCCAGGAGCAGGGCTTCACGGTCGCGCGCCTCGAGGACTACTTGTGAGAAGCGTCGAGGACCGCGTGCAAAAAACTTGGGCCGCCGTGTCGATCGGCCCGACTCCCGTTCGACGTACAGGGTGAGAGGCGGGGAACAGCCCCCGCCGACCCGACCCGAGGAGTCACCATGCCCCGCTATCTGACGATGGTCCGTGTCAACGAGGCCGAGGCCCCCGCAGAGGGCCCCAGCCATGAGCTCATGGAGCGGATGGGGAACCTGATCGAGGAGATGACCAAGGCCGGCGTCCTGCTGGACACCGCCGGGCTCACCCCGACTTCGCAGGGCACCCGCGTCACCTGGTCCGGCGGAAAGCTCACCGTCACCGACGGACCGTTCACGGAGTCCAAGGAGGTCGTCGGCGGTTACGCGATCATCCAGGCCAAGGACAAGGCAGAGGCCCTGGAGTGGACGAAGCGCTTCCTGCAGATCCACGAGGCCCACTGGAACGTCACCTCCGAGATCCGCGAGATCGTCGAGGGCTGAGCCGCCGATTGCCGCTGCGCCGCGCGGGTGCTCTGATGGGTACCCGTGAGCGCACGAAACGCAGTCGGCGGCGGGACCGGTGGGACCGGCGAACCCGCGGAGACAGCCGAGACCGTTGAGACAGCCGAGACCGTTGAGACAGCCGAGATCGCCGAGACCCTTGAGACAGCCGAGACCGTCGAGACCGTCTTCCGGATCGAGTCCGCACGGATCATCGCCGGCGTGACCCGCATCGTCCGGGACATCGGTATCGCCGAGGAACTCGCGCAGGACGCTCTGGTCGCCGCGCTGGAGCAGTGGCCGGAGTCGGGCGTCCCGGACAACCCGGGCGCCTGGCTCATGGCCACCGCGAAACACCGCGCGATCGATCTCGTACGCCGCCGTGAGACATACGCGCGCAAGCTCGCCGAGATGGGCCGCGACCTGGAGACGGCGGCCGCGGCGTACGAACCGGATCCCGCCGACCTGGTCAGCGGCCCCGGCGACATCGACGACGACCTGCTGCGGCTCGTCTTCACCGCCTGCCACCCGGTCCTCTCCGCCGAGGCGCGCATCGCGCTCACGCTGCGCCTGCTCGGCGGCCTCACCACCGAGGAGATCGCCCGGGCCTTTCTCGTGCCCGAGCCGACCGTCGCGCAGCGCATCGTGCGCGCCAAGCGGACCCTGGCGAAGGCGAGCGTGCCCTTCGAGGTCCCGTACGGCGAGGACCGCGCCGACCGCCTCTCCTCGGTGCTCGAGGTCATCTACCTCATCTTCAACGAGGGTTACGCGGCCACCGCCGGCGACGACTGGCTGCGCCCCGCGCTGTGCGAGGACGCCCTGCGGCTCGCCCGCGTCCTCACCGGCCTCATGCCCAAGGAGCCCGAAGTGCACGGCCTCGCCGCGCTCCTGGAGCTCCAGGCCTCCCGTACGACGGCCCGCACGGGACCCGACGGCGAGCCCGTTCTCCTCGCCGACCAGAACCGCCGCCGCTGGAACCAGCTCCTCATCCGCCGCGGCTTCGCGGCCCTCGGCCGTGCGAACGCCGCGGGCGGCCCGCCCGGCCCGTACGCCCTCCAGGCCGCGATCGCCGCGTGCCACGCGCAGGCCGTGACGTACGAGGACACGGACTGGGCCACCATCGCCGCGCTGTACCGGCGCCTCGCCGCCGTCGCCCCGTCCCCGGTCGTCGAGTTGAACCGCGCGGTCGCCGTCTCCATGGCCGAAGGGCCTGAGGCCGGTCTCGCGATCGTGGACCTCCTCGCAGTCGAACCCGCCCTGAGGGACTACCACTTGCTGCCGAGCGTGCGCGGGGATCTGCTCGCCCGCCTGGGCCGTACCGCCGAAGCCCGGACGGAGTTCGAGCGGGCGGCGTCGCTGGCCCGCAACGCCCGGGAGCGTGAGCTGCTGCTCGCGCGCGCGGGCGAGGTCGCCGGCGACTGACGAGACAAGATCAACCGCCGGTAGTCTCGGGACATGTCCCGCCGTAACCCTCTGCCGCCACCACCGCCGCCCGAGCACATACGCACATGGCCCGACCGCGATGCACTGCTCGCCGACCGGGCGGTGGTGCTGGGGGACCTCGTCAAGCGGCTCCTCGGGGTGCCGAGGCTGCTGTGGTTCCTGCTCGTGGTCGCTGTGCTGCAACTGGGCTGGGGCTTCGTGGGCGCCGGACTGACCTCGCTGGGGCACGGCCTCGTCGATCCTCTGACCCTGCTCGTCATGGTGTTCGGCGGAGCGATCGGTGTCGGGATCATGGTCGCGGGCGGTCTCGCGGTCGGTTCCGGCATCCGGCGCGACCGCCGCCTCCGTGAACTGCTCACCCAGTGGGCCTCGTTGGACCGCGATCCGGCGGGCGACGTCCGCTTCCGCGCGCCCGGCCCGAGCCTGTGCTGGTTCCTGGTCTCCTTCCTCACCGGCGCCTTCGGCCTCTGGCTCTCCTTCGCGACCCCGGCGACCGCACGCCCCGGCAGCTCGACGTACGGCGAGGTCGCGTACCTGATGGGCGTGGGCGTCATCCTCTGGGTGGCGGGCCTGATCGGCGCCACGAAGGCGGTGGCCCACTACCGCTGGGCCGTCCGCCTCACCACGGCCGCACCACCTGCGAAGGCGCCCGGCGGCGCGCACCACTGACCGCCCGCGGGGCGATCCGGCACGCTCACCGCCGGCACACAGGGACGAGGGTTGCGGCCCGAGGCGTGGATGACCCCCGCTGCGCCGCCGGATTACGCCACCGGTCCGCCGATCAGCATCGTCGGCGCGCCCGCCACGCGGGTCAGGAAGACCGTCGCCGCGTTCGGGCCCTTCGGCTTGACCTTGCGGCGGACCTCCTCCGGCTCGACCGCCGAGCCGCGCTTCTTGACCGTCAGGTTGCCGACCTCGCGCTCGTGCAGGAGGGCCTTCAACCTCTTCAGGTTGAAGGGGAGTTCGTCGCTGATCTCGTAGGCCGTGGCGTAGGGCGTCGGGCGGAGCTCGTCCGCCGTGATGTACGCGATCGTCTCGTCGACGAGGCCGCCGGCGAGGTCCTCGGCGATCTCGGCGACGAGATGCGCGCGGATGACGGCGCCGTCGGGCTCGTACAGATAGCGGCCGAGCTTGCGGACGGCGGGATTCGGGAGGCCGCGGGAGGTGACGGTGGCGCCGGAGGGGAGGAGGGTGGCGCGGCGGGTGCCGGGGGCGGTGCCGAACCAGAGGACCGCCTCCTTCACATCTCCGTGGTCCGAGATCCACTCGGCCTCGGCGTCCTCGGGGACCGCCTCGTGCGGGATGCCGGGGGCGATCTTGAGCGCCGCGTGCCGGGCCGTGCGGGCCACACCGGTCGCCCAGGACAGCGGCGGGGAGTAGGCCTCGGGATCGAAGATCCGCCCCCGTCCGCCCCTGCGGGCCGGATCGGCGAAGACCGCGTCGTACGGCGAGGTGTCGGTCTCGGTGACGTCCTCGCAGCGGACCTCGATCAGTCCGGCCAGGCCGAGGGCCTCGACGTTGGTGCGGGCCGTCTCGGCGGTGAGCGGGTCGCGGTCGACCGCGAGGACGGAGATCCCGGCGCGGGCGAGCGCGATCGCGTCGCCGCCGATGCCGCAGCACAGGTCCGCCACGGAGCGTACGCCGAGGGCGCGGAGGCGTCCGGCGCGGTACGCGGCGACCGACGTGCGCGTCGCCTGCTCGACGCCGTTGGGCGTGAAGTACATGCGGAACGCGTCCTCCGCGCCGAACTTCGCCACCGCCCGCTGCCGCAGCCGCGCCTGGGCGAGCGCCGCCGAGACAAGCTCCGCCGGGTGATCACGGCGCAGCCGGGTCGCGAGGGCGAGCTCCTGGGCCGGGTCGTAGTCGCGCAGGGCGGCGAGCAGGGCCTGTCCCTCGTCGCCGAGCAGCGGTCCGAGGTGGGGGAAGGAGGCGTCGTTCACCCGGCCATTGTCGGCCAGGCGGGGGATGGTGCGGCGCCGGGCGGCGGTGTCGGGCCGTCGTGGCGGGGCTGCGCTGACAGGATGCGGCGCCATGGAGCCAGTACGACAAAAGGGAAATATGCGAAAACGATCACCGGATTGGGCCGCAGTGCCGACCTGGTGGAACGGGCGCGCGCGGCAGCCCCGCCGGGACCGGCGCGCGGCCCTGTACCGGCAGCGCCACCGCGCGGTGCTGGCCGCACTGCTCATCGCCGCTGCCGGCTCCGCCTGTGCGGCCGAGCCGTCCGGTACCGCCACCACGGATCCGCGAGCCCCCAAGCCCGCCGCCCATGGCGGGCCACAGGGGGCCCCCGGCTCGGCCGGGGCGCTCTCCGACTACGCGAGACGGACGAAGAAGGCCTACGCCGCCCGGGTCGCGGCCGCCAAGCGCTGGGGGCTCGACAAGCCCCCGCTCGTCGCACCCCCGCCGCCCGCCGAGAAGCCCACGATCACCACCCGCAAGGGCTTCGAGGTCGACGACCACGAGGGACTGCCGCCCGTCTTCACGACCGTGCCGACGAAGGAGAAGGTCGTCTTCCTCACGATCGACGACGGGGCCGAGAAGGACCCCGAGCTGCTGAGGATGATGAGCGAGCTGGACATCCCGTACAGCGCGTTCCTCAGCGACTACCTCATTCGGGACGACTACGAGTACTTCGAGGAGATGCAGGACCGCGGTGTCTCCCTGAACAACCACACCCTCACCCACCCGTACCTGCCCGCGCTTTCGTACAAGAAGCAGAAGGAGGAGATCTGCGGGCAGCAGAGGAAGATCAAGAAGCGGTTCGGGGAGCGTCCCCGGCTCTTCCGGCCGCCGTACGGGAGCTACAACGAGGACACGCTGAGGGCCGCCAAGTCGTGCGGGGTGAAGGCCGTGCCGCTGTGGGCCGAGGAGGCGTTCCCCGACCACATGGAGTGGCGGGAGTGGGACCACACGCTGCACCCCGGCGACATCATCCTCACGCACTTCCGCGGCAAGGAGCAGTGGAAGGGCAGCATGCCCGACTTGATCCGGCAGGTCATGAACGTCGCTACCGCGAAGGGCTATGCCGTGGCCCGGCTGGAGGACTACGTGTGAGGGGGCGGGCTGCGGACGGGATGACGTGCACGGCGTTCTCCGGCCCGTAGCCCTGGCCCCCGGCGCACCCGTGACGGCTGCCGCCTGCGCTGTGGCAGGCGCAGCGGCCGCCGCGGGCGAAGGCGCCGGGCGCGACCCTGTCGGACGGCATCCCCGTAGGTCGTACGGAACGCCGCGCCGCGTCCCGTCGTTGTCCTGTCGGTGTCCGGCTCGAGATCGAGCCGCGGCTTCAGGAGATCGAGCCACAGCTCCCGGCCGCCCGCGCTCGGCGCGCGGGGGATTGGCACTCCGCTTGACCGAGTGCTAATCGCGGTCATAGTCTCGGCTCTGGCACTCCCCACCGGAGAGTGCCAAAACAGCGACGGGCAGGTCCGGCACCCGCGACGACGGATCGACCTGGTCGCCACCTCAGACAGTCAAACCCCGTGAGATCTCCGAAGGGGGAGGTCGGATCGTGACGACCACCAGCTCCAAGGTTGCCATCAAGCCGCTCGAGGACCGCATCGTGGTCCAGCCGCTCGACGCCGAGCAGACCACGGCCTCTGGCCTGGTCATTCCGGACACCGCCAAGGAGAAGCCCCAGGAGGGCGTCGTCCTGGCCGTCGGCCCGGGCCGCTTCGAGAACGGCGAGCGCCTGCCGCTCGACGTCAAGACCGGCGATGTCGTGCTCTACAGCAAGTACGGCGGCACCGAGGTGAAGTACAACGGCGAGGAGTACCTCGTCCTCTCGGCCCGCGACGTGCTCGCGATCGTCGAGAAGTAATTCACCGGCAGATTTGCTTTGAGCCGCGCCCCTGGCCCCCGCATCGTAAGAAGCCGGGCGGTCCGGGGCGCGGTTCGTTTTGAGAGGACTTGAGAAGCTCCATGGCGAAGATCCTGAAGTTCGACGAGGACGCCCGTCGCGCCCTTGAGCGCGGCGTCAACAAGCTCGCCGACACGGTCAAGGTGACGATCGGCCCCAAGGGCCGCAACGTCGTGATCGACAAGAAGTTCGGCGCCCCCACCATCACCAACGACGGTGTCACGATCGCCCGCGAGGTCGAGATCGACGACCCGTACGAGAACCTCGGCGCCCAGCTGGTGAAGGAGGTGGCGACCAAGACCAACGACATCGCTGGTGACGGCACCACCACCGCCACCGTGCTCGCCCAGGCCCTGGTCCGCGAGGGTCTGCGCAACGTCGCCGCCGGTGCCTCCCCGGCCGCCCTGAAGAAGGGCATCGACGCCGCGGTCAAGGCCGTCTCCGACGAGCTGATCGCCACCGCGCGTCCGATCGAGGAGAAGTCCGACATCGCCGCCGTCGCCGCGCTGTCCGCCCAGGACCAGCAGGTCGGCGAGCTCATCGCCGAGGCGATGGACAAGGTCGGCAAGGACGGTGTCATCACCGTCGAGGAGTCCAACACCTTCGGTCTGGAGCTGGACTTCACCGAGGGCATGGCCTTCGACAAGGGCTACCTCTCCCCGTACATGGTCTCCGACCAGGAGCGTATGGAGGCCGTCCTCGACGACCCGTACATCCTGATCAACCAGGGCAAGATCTCCTCGATCCAGGACCTGCTGCCGCTGCTGGAGAAGGTCATCCAGGCGGGTGGCTCCAAGCCGCTGCTGATCATCGCCGAGGATGTCGAGGGCGAGGCGCTCTCCACCCTCGTCGTCAACAAGATCCGCGGCACCTTCAACGCGGTCGCGGTCAAGGCCCCCGGCTTCGGTGACCGCCGCAAGGCGATGCTCCAGGACATGGCCACCCTCACCGGTGCCACCGTCATCGCCGAGGAGGTCGGCCTCAAGCTCGACCAGGCCGGTCTGGACGTGCTGGGCTCCGCCCGCCGCGTCACCATCACCAAGGACGACACGACGATCGTCGACGGCGGCGGCAGCTCCGAGGACGTCCTCGGCCGGGTCAACCAGATCAAGGCCGAGATCGAGTCCACGGACTCCGACTGGGACCGCGAGAAGCTCCAGGAGCGCCTCGCGAAGCTGGCCGGCGGCGTGTGCGTGATCAAGGTCGGCGCCGCCACCGAGGTGGAGCTGAAGGAGAAGAAGCACCGCCTGGAGGACGCCATCTCCGCGACCCGCGCTGCGGTCGAGGAGGGCATCGTCTCCGGTGGTGGCTCCGCGCTCGTCCACGCCGTGAAGGTGCTGGAGGGCAACCTCGGCAAGGAGGGCGACGAGGCCACCGGTGTCGCGGTCGTCCGCCGCGCCGCCGTCGAGCCGCTGCGCTGGATCGCCGAGAACGCCGGTCTCGAGGGCTACGTCATCACCTCCAAGGTGGCGGAGCTGGAGAAGGGCAACGGCTTCAACGCCGCGACCGGCGAGTACGGCGACCTGGTGAAGGCCGGCGTCATCGACCCGGTCAAGGTCACGCGCTCCGCGCTGGAGAACGCCGCGTCGATCGCCTCCCTGCTGCTCACCACCGAGACCCTCGTGGTGGAGAAGAAGGAAGAGGAGCCGGCGGAGGCGGGCCACGGCCACGGCCACGGTCACTCCCACTGAGCCCACTCACCCGTTCAGGGCTTGAGAAGGCCCCCGTTCCCGGAGAGGGAGCGGGGGCCTTCCGCGTGCCGTACGTACGCTTGGCGGCTACATCTCGAGCACGCCGAGCTGGCCCATCAGGCCCAGCCGGTCGTACTGCCACCAGCTCTCGCAGATCTTGCCCTCACGGCAACGCTGCACGGTCGTCCCGGTCATGGTCACCTGTTTGTCGGTCGCCGTGACCCCCATGAACTCGCCTTTGTGCAGGCCTGTCCAGGTCCAGCGCGTGCATACGCGTTCGCCGTCCGAGATCTGGTCCTCGACCGTGAAGCCGAAGTCGAACCCGCCTTTCCATGTGGCGACTTCCTTGCGGAGTCCCTCCACGCCGACGACGTCCTGCGCGTTGGAGGGATCGTGGTCGAGGTAGTCCTCGGTGAGCAGCTCGCCGAGCAAGGCGGCGTCACCGCTCGGCAGTGCCTCCGTGAAGAACCTGCGGCAGGCCGCCTCGTTCAGCTGCTCGTCCCTGATCACCTCCAGGTCGGTGAACGTCGGCAGGCCGTCGCACAGGGCGACCATCTCCTGGAAGATCCGGTCGGTCTCGGGCAGGTTGGAGTTCTTCATCGCCTCTTCGTACGACGGGAACTCGACGATCTCCACGACATGGGTCGAGTCGGAGCGGTCCGTGCCGAGGAGGCTGTGGGTCGCGGTGCGCCTGCCCTTGGTCTGCTCGATCCAGGTGTCCATGAGCCGGTTGAGCTCGTCCACGCGATCCGTCTTGCAGTCGATCAATTGTACGAATGTCATGGCGTCACCCCGGAGGTCGCTGGGATACGCCCATTTTAGTGAGAAATGCCCCTTAGGGCCGATTATGCGGAAGGGGCGCCGTCGTCCACCCCGCACGACGCCCGGACGTTCAGCCGTGGCAGGAGCGTCACATGCCGCCGCGGCTCGTCCGCGGCCTGCGCCGCGCCACCCGTCAGCCGCTCGATCAGCAACTCCGCTGCCTGCTTCCCCACATGACGCTTCGGCGGGGCAACGGCCGTGAGCGGTGTGCCGGCGAGCGCCGCGACCTCGTCGTCGTACGCGATCAGGGCCAGATCCTCCGGCACCCGTAGACCCAGCTCGGCCAGGCGCTGCACCAGCTGGATCGCGTCCACGTCGTTGTGCACGAGCGCCGCCGTCGCCTCGCCCGACACCACTGCCGCCCGCAGTGCCTGCGCGGCCGCCTCGAAGCCCTCGGGGTCCTGCTCGGCCGGCACCGAATCGATCACCGGCGCGGGTGCGCGCAACCCGAGCGCCCCCAGCGCCTCCCCGTACCCGGAGCGCACGGCCAGCGCCGTCGGGCTGTCCGCGCGCGCCATCAGCAGCGGTGTCCCGCGCCCGAGCCCCACCAGGTGGCGCACGGCGAGCAGCACCCCGTGCCGGTGGTCGGACGAGACCCGGTCCAGCTCGTCCAGCGCGCTCCCCGGCACCGGCCGGCGCTCCAGCAGTACGGCGGGCACGGGCAGTTCGGCGATCCAGTCACCGTGCTCGGCCGGGTCGTCGGGACTGCGCCACCCGGGCGCGATCAGCAGCCCGTCGGCGCCCGCGTCCAGCAGCCCTTCGGTGTGCGCGCGGTCCTCGGCCGGGCGGTAGTCGGAGATCCGCAGGACGATCCGTGCCCCGGCGCGCGCGGCCGCCTCGCTCGCCCCGCGGATCACCTCCGCGAAGTAGTACGTCGCCGAGGGCGCGAGCATGCCGAGCACCAGGCCGCTCCCGTCCGGGCGCTGCTGGGGGAGTGTGTGCCCCTCCGGCCACGACACCGACCCGTGCGCCCGGTCCAGCAGCCCCCGCCCGGCGAGCGCCTCCACGTCCCGGCGCACGGTCACCGCGGACACCCCGAGTTGGCCCGCGAGGTCGGCCACGCGCGCGGTGCCGCGCTCCCGCACCAGGTCGAGCAGTCTGTCGTGACGTTGGGCAGCACTCGCGCGCACGGCGGCAGTCCCCCTCGCGATGTGGTGGTCCGGTGAGCCGGACATTAATGCAACGTGATCGAACGACAAGAATTTCGATCATTCGCTCAAACTAGTTGACCTTCGAACAATCCGTGCCCATGATGCGGATCATGCCCGCGTCGCCGTCCGAGAACCGTGAGCTGAGCCCGTACACCGGCTGGACCCGCGCCCACTGGGAGGCCGTCGCGGACGAACTCCTGCTGGCCGTGCGCCCGTACGCCTCACCCCGTCGCGGCCTGATCAACCTCCCGGGGCCGCGCCCCAGTTGCTCCGGGTCGCTGTCGGACGGCCTCGAAGGCTACGCCCGTACGTTCCTGCTCGCCGCCTTCCGCGTCGCCGGGGCCGGCGGCGACGACCCGTACGGCCACCTCGCGCGATACGCGGAAGGGCTCGCCTCCGGCACCTCGGGCGCGTACGGCGCCTTGGGCACGTACGGCACCGACGCCTGGCCCCGCATCGTCGACGTCCGCCAGGCGATCGTCGAATCCGCCTCCGTCGCCCTCTCCCTGCGGCTCACCCGCCCCTGGCTCTGGGACACCCTCGACGAGCGCACCCGGCAGCGCGCCGTCGACTGGCTGCTGCCCGCCCTCGGCCCGTCCCCCGTCGACAACAACTGGTGGCTCTTCGGCCTCACCGTCGCCGGCTTCCTCCAGGACGCCGGCATCGAGACCGACCGCGCCCAGCTCACGATCGACCGCTCACTCGCCCGGATCGAGGAGTGGTACGCCGGCGACGGCTGGTACAGCGACGGCGCCGGCCGGTCCTTCGACCACTACAACGGCTGGGCCCTGCACCTCTATCCCGTCCTGCACGCCCATCTCGCCGGCGACAAGGACCTCCTCGACCGCTACGGTCCGCGGCTGCGCGCCCATCTCGACGGCTACGCCCGCCTCTTCGGCGCCGACGGCTCGCCGATGCCGTACGGCCGCTCGCTCACGTACCGGTTCGCCGCCGCGGCCGCCCCCTGGCTCGGCGCCCTCACCGGTCACACGCCGCTCACCCCCGGCGCCACCCGCCGTCTCGCCTCCGGTGCCGTGCGCCACTTCCTCCACCGGGGTGCCACCGACGCCCGGGGACTGCTCACGCTCGGCTGGCACGGCCCGTACGAACCCGTGCTCCAGCGCTACTCGGGACCGGCATCGCCCTACTGGGCCTCGAAGGGCTTCCTCGGCCTGCTCCTTCCGCCCGGCCACCCGGCCTGGACCGACCGCGAGGAGCCGCTGCCCGCGGAGACCGAGGACGCCGTCACGGCCCTCGCCCCGGCCGGCCTGCTCATCCAGTCCACCGCTGCCGACGGGCTCGTACGCCTCCACAACCACGGGACAGGACCCGTCGGTGCCACCGGAGGCGACGACGATCCCTGCTACGCCCGCTTCGCGTACTCCACCCGTACCGGCCCGGTCACCGGGCGAACCGACTCCGACGACAACCACTTCGCCCTGGTCCTCGACGGAAGCCCCACCTCACGCGGCCCCGCCGAGCCGCAGGGATCCGGCCCCGGCTGGGCCGCGTCCGCCCACACTCCGTGCCCCGGCGTCCGGGTCCACTCCCTGACGCTCGCCCACGGCCGCGCCGAGGTCCGCGCCCATCTCGTCGTCGGCGCGCCCGACGGAACTCCCGTACGCCAGACGGGCTGGGCCACCACCCCCGACGGCCCCACCGCCCAACTCCAGCCGGTGCACGGCTACACGGTGCGCACCGCGTCCGACACCGGCTCCACCCTCCAGGGCCCGGGCTCCCGTACCGCCGCGCTGCACGGCACGACCGGCGGACCGGAAGCGTTCTTCGTCGCCCTCGCCTCGCTCACCGACGAGCCCGCCCCCGCGCCCGTCGCCTCACTCGCCGACATAGAGGTCACCGGCACCCGAACCCTCACGGTGACCTGGCAGGACGGAACTACTTCGGTCCGTACTTGCGGCCCGCCTTGGAGCTGACCCCGCCGAGCAGACCGCGCGGCGCCAACTTCACCACGCCCATCAGCGCCTTGTAGCGCGGATCCGGGATGGACACCTTCTTCCCGCGCGCCAGGTCGGCCAGCGCCGCCGACACCAGCTTGTCGGCGTCCAGCCACATCCAGCCCGGAATGTTGTCCGTCCCCATCCCGGCCCGCTGGTGGAACTCGGTCCGTACGAAACCGGGGCACAGCGCCATCAGCCGCACCCCCGTCCCCGCCAGATCGCGCGCCGCGCCCTGCGTGAACTGCACGACCCACGCCTTGGACGCGCCGTAGGTCCCGCGCGGCACGAACGCCGCCACCGACGCCACGTTCACCACCCCGCCGCGACCGCGCTCGCGCATCGCCCCGGCCGCCGCCGACGTCAGCCGCAGCACCGCCTCGCAGTGCACCTTCAGCATCCGCAGCTCATCGGCCATGGACACTTCCAGGAAGCGGCCCTTGTTGCCGAACCCTGCGTTGTTCACCAGCAGATCCACGGGCCGCTTCCGGTCCGCGAGGCGGGCCTCGACCGAGGCGATCCCGCCTTCCTCCGCAAGGTCCGCGGACAGGACCTCCGCCTCGATGCCGTGCCGGTCGTGGAGCTCCGTGGCCTGCTCCTGCAGCCGCTTGGTGTCCCGCGCCACCAGGACCAGGTCGTGCCCGTCCGCCGCGAGCCGCCGCGCGAAGGCGGCCCCGATGCCCGCGGTCGCGCCCGTAATCAGTGCTGTCGTCATACGCGGCACGTTAGTGCCCCGCGTACGCGTACGACGCACCCGACCGCCCGGCCCGGGCGCCGCCGGACCGCGCCGCCTACGACCCGTACTTGGCCAGGTATTCCCTGGCGTCGGCGAGCTGGCCGGGGTGGAGCGCGTCCCCGGCCGCGAGCACGCGCGGCAGCAGCGACCGCTCGGTCGTCCCCGCCCGGAAGGACAGTCCGACCGTCACCTCGTGGTCCGGCCGGTGCACGATCTCGATCGCGTCGCCCGCCCGGATCTCGCCCGGCTCGACGACCCGCAGATACGCCCCCGGGGCAGCGGTCTGCGTGAACCGCTTGACCCACCCCTTCTCACCGAGGTGGCCCGCGAACGTACGGCACGGAACACGGCCGGACGTGACCTCGAGGACCAGCTGCGCGCCGATCCGCCATCGCTCCCCGATGAGGGCGCCGGTCACATCGAGCCCGGACGTGGTCAGGTTCTCGCCGAAGGCCCCGTTGGGCAGCGGGTGGCCGAGCTCGCCCTCCCAGAGGTCGAGGTCCTCGCGCGCGAAGGCGTACACCGCCTGGTGCGTCCCGCCGTGGTGCCGCAGGTCGCACACCGCGTCCCCGGCGACGCCGCTCGCGCCCGTGCCCTTGGGTCCCGGATCGGTCACCCGCACCGGGCCGTCCGCCGGACGCTTGTCGATCCCGGTGACGCCGTCGGGCTGGTCGGTGTACTCCACGGCCTTCGGCCGTCCCACATTCACGGTCAGAAGCTTCATGCGGGCGACGCTAACCCGGCGCCGCGCCGACCGTCCCCAAGTTTCCATTGAATATTTCGCCACTACCCCAAGTGCGCCTTATGCTCAAGAGGTGATCGAGGCCCGCCATCTCCGTGTCCTGCGCGCCGTCGCCGCCACCGGTTCCTTCTCCGCGGCGGCGCGCGAGCTGGGCTGCACCCAGCCCGCCGTCAGTCAGCAGATGAAGGCCCTCGAGACCTCCGCCGGCACACCGCTGTTGATCCGGACCGGCCGGGAGATGCGGCTCACCCAGGCCGGCGAGGTCCTGGTGCGCCACGCCGCCGGAATCCTGGCCGGGCTGACCGCCGCGGAGGAGGAGGTCGCGGCGATCGCGGGGCTGCGCGCGGGCCGGGTGCGTCTGGTGTCGTTCCCCAGCGGCAGCTCCACGCTCGTGCCCACCGCGCTCGCCGCCCTGCGCGCGGCGCACCCCGGCACCCGTGTCTCGCTCGTCGAGGCCGAGCCGCCGCGCTCCGAGGAGATGCTGCGCGAGGGCGACTGCGATGTGGCGCTGGCCTTCCGTTACGGCTCCGCGGGCGCGGAGTGGGAGGACCTGGTCGTACGGCCGCTGCTGAGCGACCGGCTCGTCGGTCTGGTGCCCGAGGGGCACCGGCTCGCGGACGCGGGGGCGGTCCCCATCGCCGAACTGGCGGACGAGCCCTGGATCGCGGGCTGCCCGCGCTGCCGCCGCCAACTCGTGGCGGTCTGCGAGGAGTCCGGGTTCACCCCCAGGATCGACTTCGCCACGGACGACTACCCGGCCGTCGTCGGACTCGTCGGCGCCGGTCTCGGTGTGGCGGTGCTGCCGGAACTCGCACTGGAGTCGGTGCTGCCCAAGGGCGCTCGTACGGTCACGGTGGAGCCGTCCGTACAGCGCGAGATCGTCGCTCTGACCCTCCCCGATCTGGCCCAGGTCCCGACGGTCGCGGCCACCCTCGACCAGCTGGCACTCGCCGCGGCGCGCTGAACTCCGCCCCCTCGGCGCGCTCCTGCGCATAGGCGCGCTGAACCCCTGCTCCCCTTGGCGCCCGACGCCGGGCCGGAGGGTGCAGGAACGTTTCTTCTTTTCTTGGAACGGTTGGCCGTACGTCAACCGTGACCGGTGACGCCTCCCGCGCTGGACGCCGGGATCAGCCGGTTACGGGCCCGCCCCATGAGCTCCTCACGCTCGTCCTCCGTCAGTCCGCCCCATACCCCGTAGGGCTCCCGCACTGCCAGTGCGTGCGCTGCGCACTCCGCGCGCACCGGGCACCTCATGCAGACCTCTTTCGCCGAGTTCTCGCGCGCACTCCTTGCCGCGCCGCGTTCCCCCTCGGGATGGAAGAAGAGTGAGCTGTCGACCCCACGGCATGCCGCGAGCAACTGCCAGTCCCACAGATCGGCGTTCGGTCCGGGAAGGCGGGAGAAATCTGCCATAGCGCATGTCCCCTTTAGCCGTGCTGAGTGGATGCCTGAAGCTCCGACCGTACATCTACGGTGTAAGTAGATGTAAATATGACTCATTGCGAATCTAGCCACAGACACCAGCAAAAGGGAAGAAAAGCCGCTAAATGGGGCATACCCACCAGGTGACGCGTCGATGAGCTGTGTCGCTCTGCTCCGTGCGTAGGTCCTCACGTAGAGTGCCGAAGGTGCCCGGCGCACCCGTAACTCTTTCGAGTGACCGTCGTTGAGAGTGCGGAGGCGGTTGAGAGAACAAGCGCTCGGGCAGGAGTCCGAGAGCGTCAACCGCACAGGTGACGATACGTAACCAGCCTGGAGGCTCAAGGTGACGCGCATCAGCTGCGGAGGGCGGCCATGACATCCGTCCTCGTCTGCGACGACTCCCCGCTCGCCCGAGAGGCGCTCCGTCGCGCGGTCGCAACCGTGCCCGGCGTAGAGCGCGTGACGACCGCGGCCAACGGCGAGGAAGTCCTCCGCCGCTGGGGGGCCGACCGCTCGGACCTGATTCTGATGGACGTACGCATGCCCGGACTGGGCGGCGTCGAGACCGTCCGCCGGCTGCTCTCCGCCGACCCCGGCGCCCGGATCATCATGCTCACCGTCGCCGAGGACCTGGACGGCGTCGCTCTCGCCGTGGCCGCAGGTGCCCGTGGCTATCTGCACAAGGACGCCTCGCGCGCCGAGCTGCGGGCCACGGTCACCCAGGCACTCGCCGACCCGACCTGGCGGCTCGCCCCGCGCCGGCTGCGCTCGGCCGAGATGGGTGCAGCGCCCACGCTCACGGCGCGCGAGATCCAGGTGCTGGAGGGCATGAGCCACGGCAGGTCCAACGCCGAGATCGGGCGCGAGCTGTTCCTCTCCGAGGACACGGTGAAGACGCACGCCAGGCGACTGTTCAAGAAACTGGGCGCCTCGGACCGGGCGCACGCCGTAGCGCTCGGATTCCGCTGGGGCCTGGTCCGCTGAGCGGTGCCGAGCGCACGGCCGTCCCCGCCCGCCGACCGGTGGGCGGGGCGACCGCAGCCCATGGGCACACGTTTCCCGCGACATGCCGCATCCTTGAGGGTGTGGAGTTCCTCAGGGACCAGTCTGTCGAGCGCAAGGGGAGGGCGCAGGAGATGACTTCCGGCGCACCTGCTCATAACGCTTCGGTGCACAACTACGGACGCAGTGCCACAGAGCAGCGCCAGTCAAGGCACCATGGACCGATGCGCAACGACGAGGCGGCGAATGCCCACGGGGCCATCGGTGCACTCGTTCTTCGTGCCGTCGACGGCGACGCGCAGGCCACGCACGACCTGCTGGCCCATGTGCACCCGCTCGCCCTGCGCTATTGCCGCACCCGGCTGAGCCGGCTGCCGGGTGATGCCCGCCACTTCGTGGAGGACCTCGCGCAGGAAGTCTGTGTCGCGGTCCTCATGGCGCTGCCGCGCTACAAGGACACCGGACGCCCGTTCGAGGCATTTGTGTTCGCCATCGCCGCGCACAAGGTCGCCGATCTGCAGCGTGCCGCGATGCGGCACCCCGGATCCACGGCCGTCCCGTCCGACGAGATGCCCGAGCGACCCGACGACTCGCTCGGCCCCGAGGAGCGGGCCCTGCTCAGCGACGACGCGGAGTGGGCCAAGAAGCTCCTCGCCAATCTGCCCGAGAACCAGCGGGAACTGCTGGTGCTGCGGGTCGCCGTCGGCCTTACCGCGGAGGAGACCGGGCAGATGCTCGGGATGTCGCCGGGCGCGGTCCGGGTGGCGCAGCACAGGGCGCTGAGCCGGCTGCGGGCGCTGGCGGAGCAATGACCGTCCGCGTGCGTACGTCACACGTCGCGTCACGCGCGGCGCGTGCGTCACGTACCTTCGTGTTCGTACGTCACATACGTACGAACGCACAAATATTCTGACTGATCTTGATCGTGGAATGAGACACCCGCGGAGCCCGTTAGCATGGACATCCGCACCGATCAAGGCCATTTGGGGAAGGTGTCATGACTGCCAACGTCGACGGAGTGCCCGAGAAATTCGCGACACTCGGGCTGACCTACGACGACGTGCTGCTGCTGCCCGGCGCGTCCGACATGGCGCCCGACCAGATCGACACCTCCTCGTTCATCTCGAAGAACGTCCGGGTGAACATCCCGCTGCTGTCCGCCGCCATGGACAAGGTCACCGAAGCCCGCATGGCCATCGCGATGGCCCGCCAGGGCGGCGTCGGTGTACTGCACCGCAATCTCTCCATCGCCGACCAGGCCAACCAGGTCGACCTGGTGAAGCGCTCCGAGTCCGGCATGGTCACCGACCCGATCACGGTGCACCCCGACGCGACGCTCGCCGAGGCCGACGCGATCTGCGCCAAGTTCCGGATCAGCGGGGTCCCCGTCACCGACCTGGTGGGCAAGCTGCTCGGCATCGTCACCAACCGCGACATGGCCTTCGAGTCGGACCGTTCGCAGCAGGTGCGCGAGGTCATGACCCCGATGCCGCTGGTCACCGGCAAGGTCGGCATCTCCGGCGTGGACGCCATGGAGCTGCTGCGCCGCCACAAGATCGAGAAGCTGCCGCTGGTCGACGACGCGGGCATCCTCAAGGGCCTCATCACCGTCAAGGACTTCGTCAAGGCGGAGAAGTACCCGCACGCGGCGAAGGACAAGGAGGGCCGGCTCCTCGTCGGCGCCGCCGTCGGTGTCGCCGGTGACGCCTTCGAGCGCGCCCAGGCCCTGATCGAGGCCGGGGTCGACTTCATCGTCGTCGACACCGCGCACGGTCACTCCAAGCTGGTCGGCGACATGATCGCCAAGATCAAGTCCAACTCGTCCGTCGACGTCATCGGCGGCAATGTCGCCACCCGCGACGGCGCCCAGGCGCTCATCGACTCCGGTGTCGACGGCATCAAGGTCGGTGTCGGCCCCGGCTCCATCTGTACGACGCGAGTCGTCGCCGGAATCGGGGTTCCGCAGGTCACCGCGATCTACGAGGCCTCGCTCGCGGCGAAGGCGGCGGGCATCCCGGTCATCGGCGACGGTGGTCTGCAGTACAGCGGCGACATCGCGAAGGCCCTGGTCGCGGGCGCCGACACGGTGATGCTCGGCTCGCTGCTCGCGGGCTGCGAGGAGTCGCCGGGCGAGCTGATGTTCATCAACGGAAAGCAGTTCAAGTCGTACCGCGGCATGGGCTCGCTCGGTGCGATGCAGTCCCGTGGCGAGCAGCGCTCCTTCTCCAAGGACCGCTACTTCCAGGAGGGCGTCGCCTCCGACGAGAAGCTCGTGCCCGAGGGCATCGAGGGTCAGGTGCCCTACCGTGGCCCGCTGTCCGCGGTCGTCCACCAGCTGGTCGGCGGTCTGCGCCAGTCGATGTTCTACGTCGGCGGGCGGACGGTGCCGGAGCTGCAGGACCGCGGCCGGTTCGTACGGATCACGTCCGCGGGTCTCAAGGAGAGCCACCCGCACGACATCCAGATGACGGTCGAGGCGCCGAACTACAGCAGGAAGTAGTCGCACGGGTTTATCAGGGGCGGTACCGGGGATGGCCGGGACCGCCCCTGACGTGTGTGTCGGGGATACTGGTAGGCGCAGACGTAGAGGGAAAGGCCACACATCGTGACTGAGATCGAGATCGGGCGCGGCAAGCGCGGCCGCAGGGCGTACGCGTTCGACGACATCGCCGTCGTCCCGAGCCGGCGCACCCGGGACCCCAAGGAGGTCTCGATCGCGTGGCAGATCGATGCCTACCGCTTCGAGCTGCCCTTCCTGGCCGCTCCCATGGACTCCGTGGTCTCCCCGCAGACCGCGATCCGCATCGGTGAGCTGGGCGGCCTCGGTGTGCTGAACCTCGAGGGCCTGTGGACCCGGTACGAGGACCCGCAGCCGCTGCTCGACGAGATCGCGGAGCTGCCGACCGAGGCCGCGACCCGCCGCCTCCAGGAGATCTACGCCGCCCCGATCAAGGAGGAGCTGATCGGGCAGCGCCTGAAGGAGGTGCGCGACTCGGGCGTCGTCACCGCCGCCGCGCTCTCGCCGCAGCGCACCGCCCAGTTCTCCAAGGCCGTCGTCGACGCGGGTGTGGACATCTTCGTCATCCGCGGCACGACCGTCTCGGCCGAGCACGTCTCGGGCGCCGCGGAGCCGCTGAACCTGAAGCAGTTCATCTACGAGCTCGACGTCCCGGTCATCGTCGGCGGCTGCGCCACGTACACCGCGGCCCTGCACCTGATGCGTACGGGCGCGGCGGGTGTCCTCGTCGGCTTCGGCGGCGGCGCCGCGCACACCACGCGCAACGTGCTGGGCATCCAGGTCCCGATGGCCACCGCCGTCGCCGATGTCGCCGCGGCCCGCCGCGACTACATGGACGAGTCCGGCGGCCGGTACGTGCACGTCATCGCGGACGGCGGCGTCGGCTGGTCCGGGGACCTCCCGAAGGCCGTCGCCTGCGGCGCGGACGCCGTGATGATGGGCTCCCCGCTGGCCCGCGCGACGGACGCGCCCGGTCGCGGCCACCACTGGGGCATGGAGGCCGTCCACGAGGACGTCCCGCGCGGCAAGCTCGTCGACCTGGGCATCGTGGGCACGACGGAGGAGATCCTCACCGGCCCGTCGCACTCCCCGGACGGCTCGATGAACTTCTTCGGCGCCCTGAAGCGGGCCATGGCGACGACGGGCTACAGCGAGCTCAAGGAGTTCCAGCGCGTCGAGGTGACGGTCGCGGACTCGCAGCACAAGCGCTGACGCCGTGCTCGCGGGCTGACGCCCGTTCGTGCGTGAGGGATTCGTACGTGAGAGAGGGGCCCTGCACCGTGACGGTGCAGGGCCCCTCGTGCGTCGCGTCCGTACGGTCGCTTACCCGGCGACCTTCCTGGTGATGGCGAAGCCCTCGAAGCCCGCGATGGCGAAGAAGACCACGCTCATGAAGTCGGCCTCCTCCTTCCAGGCCTTGACCAGGTCGCCGATGTGGGCCGTGAGCAGCTCGACGACGGTCACGGCGTCACCGGAGGCGGTGGACCACCAGCTGATCATCAGGGCGTAGCCGAACAGCTGGCCGAGGAAGACGCCCGCGAGGGCGAGGGGGACACCGAGGATGGGCAGGAGCGGGTTACGGCCGCCGACCTTGCCGAGCGCGAAGCCGACGAGCGCACCCACGCCGAGGGCGACGAAGCCGATCTCGGAGTAGCTGCCGTCCTCCTTGGCCATCGCGCGCATCAGGCCGCCGTAGACGCCGGCGCCGACGAGGGCTGCCAGGACACCGGCGACGATGCCGAGGGCGACGTTGCCCGACCGGGCGGGCGCGGGAGCCGGGGCGGCGGGCGCGGCGCCGTCGGCGAACGGGTTGCCGGGCGGCGGCACGGACTGAGACATACGGGATCCCCCCACGGGAAAAGGGTGCGCACGGATGTGCGACACGTGGCGCTGGAGGCTAACACCCAGGTCCGACAGCACACACGGGGATTCCCGGGCCGTCCCGGCTGCGGCCGCTCAGAGGCGGTGCGCAGCGCCTGCGGGAGACGCGCCCCTGGTGTCCAGCAGGAGCTGGGCCTTCACCGCCAGGCCCTGGAGGTCGTAGGTGCGGTGGTGCTGGAGCAGGATCGTGAGGTCGGCGTTGGCCGCGGCCTCGTAGAGGGAGTCCGCGCGGGGGACCGGCCGGTCGCGGACGCGCCAGTCCGAGACGTACGGGTCGTGGTAGCTCACGGATGCGCCCAGCTCCATCAGACGCCGGGCGATCTCGGGCGCGGGGGAGGCCTCGAGGTCGGCGAGGTCCGGCTTGTACGTGATGCCGAGCAGCAGCACCCTGGCCCCGCGCGCGGACTTTCCGTGCTCGTTCAGGAGCGTGGCGCTGCGCTGGATCACGTACTGCGGCATGCGCTCGTTGATCTGGCCCGCCAGCTCGACGAGCCGCAGCGGCCGGTGGGCGCCGATCGTGTCGACGGGGACGCCGTGGCCGCCGACGCCGGGGCCCGGGCGGAAGGCCTGGAAGCCGAACGGCTTGGTCTCGGCGCAGCGGATGACGTCCCAGAGGTCGACGCCGAGGTCGTGGCAGAGCACCGCCATCTCGTTGACGAGGGCGATGTTGACGTGCCGGAAGTTGGTTTCCAGGAGCTTGACGGTCTCGGCCTCGCGCGGTCCGCGTGCGCGGACCACCTTGTCGGTGATCCGCCCGTAGAACGCGGCGGCGGACTCGGTGCAGGCCGGGGTGAGCCCGCCGATCACCTGGGGGGTGTTGGCGTGGCTTGCGGCGCGGTTGCCGGGGTCGAGACGGCTGGGGGCGTACGCGAGGGAGAAGTCGCGGCCCGCGCGGAGCCCCGATCCCTCTTCGAGGATCGGCTGGAGGTAACTCTCCGTGGTGCCCGGTGCGACCGCGGATTCGAGCAGCACGGTGGTGCGCGGGCGCAGGCGGGCGGCGAGGGCGCGGGCGGCGTCGCCGACCGCGGTCAGATCGAGCATGCGGTCCGCGCCCAGGGGGGTGGGGGAGCAGATGACGGCTGTACGGACCCGGCCGAGCTCGGCCGGGTCGGTGGTCGGCCGGAAGCCCCCCGAGAGCATCCGGCGGATTTCGGAGGCGCTGAGCGAACCGTCCACCGGCGGGCGGCCGGCGGCGAGTTCGGCGACGGGGCGCGGGTCGGTGTCGTAGCCGATGGTCTCGATGCCGGCGGCCACGGCGGCCTGGGCGAGCGGCAGTCCGAGGTGGCCGAGTCCGATGACGGCGAGATCTGCGGGCATGGCGGGGGACGTCCTTCCCGGTAGCCGAAGCTCCCAGTAGCCGAAGGGGACGTGGCTCGCAAGTCCTGTGGACAGAACGAGGCAGAACCAGCGGGGCGCAATGTCACACTAGGCGTAAATATGACCGAAATACGGCATTGCGAGGCTCTGGCTGCCCGAGTGTTGTCCACAGGCGGTGGCTGAAGTCCGGGAGTACGGACAGAATCAAGTTTGTGACTCCGACCCACGGGGGCGACGGGAGGCAGCCGTGAGGACAGCGACACTGGGACCCGCCCAGCGCGCAGAGGCGCTCGCCGCGATGGCAGAGCGTGAGCTGGATGTGCTGGTCGTAGGCGCAGGCGTGGTCGGCGCGGGCACCGCACTGGACGCCGCGACACGCGGACTATCCACAGGACTGGTCGAGGCCCGGGACTGGGCATCGGGCACCTCCAGCAGGTCCAGCAAGCTCATCCACGGCGGGCTTCGCTATCTGGAGATGCTGGACTTCGCGCTGGTGCGGGAGGCGCTCAAGGAGCGCGGACTGCTGCTGGAGCGGCTCGCCCCGCATCTGGTGAAGCCCGTGCCCTTCCTGTATCCGCTGCAGCACAGGGCCTGGGAGCGGCTCTACGCCGGATCGGGCGTCGCGTTGTACGACGCGATGTCGGTCTCCTCGGGCCATGGCCGCGGCCTGCCCGTCCACCGCCACCTCTCCCGGAAGAACGCTCTGCGGGTCGCCCCCTGCCTCAAGAAGGACTCGCTGGTGGGCGCCTTGCAGTACTACGACGCCCAGATGGACGACGCCCGCTATGTGGCGACCCTGGTGCGCACGGCCGCGAGCTACGGCGCACATGTCGCCAGCCGCGCACGGGTCATCGGCTTTCTGCGGGAGGGCGAGCGGGTCGTCGGCGCCCGTGTGCAGGACGTCGAGGCCGGCGGGGAGTACGAGATCCGGGCGAAGCAGATCGTCAACGCGACAGGGGTGTGGACGGACGACACCCAGGCCCTGATCGGCGAGCGCGGCCAGTTCCACGTCAGGGCGTCCAAGGGCATCCATCTGGTCGTGCCCAAGGACCGGATCCACTCGACCACCGGGCTCATCCTGCGCACCGAAAAGTCCGTGCTCTTCGTCATCCCCTGGGGCCGTCACTGGATCGTGGGGACGACGGACACCGACTGGGACCTGGACAAGGCCCATCCGGCGGCGTCCAGCGCCGACATCGACTATCTGCTGGAGCACGTCAACTCGGTGCTGGCCGTGCCGCTCACCCGCGACGACGTGCAGGGGGTGTATGCGGGACTGCGACCGCTCCTCGCGGGCGAGTCGGACGCGACCAGCAAACTCAGCCGCGAGCACACGGTGGCCCATCCGGTGCCCGGCCTGGTCGTCGTCGCCGGCGGCAAGTACACGACGTACCGGGTGATGGCGAAGGATGCCGTGGACGCCGCGGTGCACGGTCTGGACCAGCGCGTCGCGGCCTGCGTCACGGAGGACGTGCCCCTGCTGGGCGCCGAGGGCTATCGGGCGCTGTGGAACGCACGGGCGAGGATCGCGGCCCGCACGGGCCTCCATGTCGCCCGGGTGGAGCATCTGCTGAACCGGTACGGCGCGATGACCGAGGAGCTGCTGGAGCTCATCGGGGCCGACCCGAGGCTCGGCGAGCCGCTCGCCGGGGCCGAGGACTATCTGCGGGCGGAAATCGTCTACGCCGCCTCCCACGAAGGGGCCCGCCATCTCGACGACGTCCTCACGCGGCGGACCCGCATCTCCATCGAGACGTTCGACCGGGGCACGCGCAGTGCGCGGGAGTGCGCGGAGCTGATGGCACCGGTGCTGGGCTGGGACAAGGAGCAGATCGAGAAGGAGGTCGAGCACTACGAGAAGCGGGTGGAGGCGGAGCGCGAGTCGCAGCTCCAGCCGGACGACCTGACGGCGGACGCGGCGCGGCTGGGGGCACCGGACATCGTGCCCATCTAGGCCCCTGATCCACAGGACAGGCCCTGATCCGCAGGGCAGGTCCTGGCCGACTGATCGGCCGCTCTCCCCGGCTGCCGCGGAACTCGCTTTCCGGGAGGGCGGGTTGCGGGGGGCGCCGGAGCCAGGACCGAAGTACGAAGGGGGATGACGAGCCGGGGTGGCGGGCCGTGCCCCGATCGGCCGAGGGGTGCGGAGTCCCTTTCCACGGGCCCGTGCTGACACACGGTGGACCCGGGAGAATCGCCGGTCCTGGAGTAGGAGAGAATGGGGGCTCTTCCAGGGCGGGTTACCGCATCGCGCGGAAGCGGCAGGCGCGGGCGAGGATCAGGGATCGCAGAGGGGACGCATGTCGGAGGCGGAGCAGTCGCGGGACACGACACCGGAGCCCCTGCGGGACGCTGATCGGGACGCGGCGGGCGCCGCGGCGAAGAGCTCTGACGGGGGCTCGGGGACGGACGCGGGCAAGGCGGTCAAGGCGGACAGGACGGTGTCCGGGGATGCCGGCGCGCAAAGCGCACCGGCCGCGGGCACGAGCGCGGGCCCGGTGGGTGACGCGGGCTCAGCGGATGGCGCGAGCACGGCCGGCGAGGCAGGCGGTGCGGCCGGCGCGGCACGCGGTGCGGCGAAGGGCGCGGAGCCGGGGGCGACTTCGGGGCCGGGCGGGGGGCCGAGCGTCGGCGCCGAGGCCGAGGCCGCGGGGTCCGGCAGCGGCACCCGGGCCGAGCCGGGCAAGGCGGGCGGCGGTGCGGTGCGCGGTGCGGTGAAGGCCGCCGGCGAGGGACGGCTGCTGGCCGGGCGGTACCGGCTGGGCGGAGTGCTCGGGCGCGGCGGCATGGGCACCGTATGGCGGGCCGTCGACGAAACGCTCGGCCGAACGGTCGCCGTGAAGGAGCTGCGGTTCCCCAACAGCATCGACGAGGACGAGAAGCGACGTCTCATCACGCGCACCCTGCGCGAGGCGAAGGCGATCGCCCGCATCCGTAACAACGGCGCGGTGACGGTCTACGACGTCGTCGACGAGGACGACCGCCCGTGGATCGTCATGGAGCTCATCGAGGGCAAGTCCCTCGCCGAAGCCGTGCGCGAGGACGGCATCCTGACGCCCCGCCGGGCGGCGGAGGTCGGGCTCGCGATCCTGGACGTGCTGCGTTCCGCGCACCGCGAGGGCATCCTGCACCGCGATGTGAAGCCGTCCAACGTGCTGATCGCCGAGGACGGACGGGTCGTCCTGACCGACTTCGGCATCGCGCAGGTCGAGGGTGACCCCTCCATCACCTCCACCGGCATGCTCGTCGGCGCGCCCTCGTACATCTCGCCCGAGCGGGCCCGCGGTCACAAGCCGGGGCCGGCGGCGGATCTGTGGTCGCTGGGCGGATTGTTGTACGCGTGCGTCGAGGGCTGCCCGCCGTACGACAAGGGCTCCGCGATCGCGACGCTCACCGCGGTGATGACCGAGCCGCTCGACCCGCCGAAGAACGCCGGTCCGCTGGAGGAGGTCATCTACGGCCTGCTGGCCAAGGACCCGGCGCAGCGGCTCGACGACGCGGGCGCGCGGGCGCTGCTCCTGGACGTCATCCACACGCCGGAGCAGCCGGCCGTGCCGGAGCCGTCGCTGGAGGCCACCCGGGTGGTCGCCCTGCCGCCGGTTCCGCCGCAGCCCGTGGCCCCGACGACGGCTTCGTCTCCGGCTCCGGCTCCGGCTCCGGGTGCGGGTGCGGGTGCGGGTGCGGCCAAGGACGCGGCGGCCGAGCGGGTGCGGAGTGCGCTTCGCTCCGTACGGAACGCGGCGGCCAAGGCCGAGCGGAAGACCGCGGCACCGAAGCCGGCCGCCCCCTCCCGTACTCCCGTGGCGGCGTCCACGCGTACGGCTCCCGTGCGCGCGCCGCTCATAGATGTGGTGCCCAAGCGGACGCTGGTCGTCATCGCGGTCGTCGTCGCGCTCGCCGTGCTCTCCACCGTGCTCTTCTTCGTGCTCAACGGCAACGACGACAAGGGCGGCCAGGGCAAGTCCAAGGGCGACACGGCCGCTTCGGCCGGGGCCACCTCGGGCGCCGGCGGCCAGGGCCAGGGCAAGGGCGATACCCAGGGCGGCGACAACCAGGACCAGGGCGGTGACACCGGCAAGGGCGACGGCGCGCAGGACAGCAGCGGGAGCACGGCCGGGGCCGAGCCGTCCGCCAGCGGGACGACCGGGGGCGGCGGCCAGGCGGGCGCGGACGGGATTCCGGCCGGATACGCGATGGTGACGAACGACCGGTTCCACTTCACCATGGCGATGCCGAAGAACTTCAAGCTGACCCGCATCGCGGGGCAGAACTCGGGCGGGATCTTCAGTGCGAACGGCGGATTCCCGCGCGTGCAGGTCGACTTCACCAGCAGCCCCGGGGACGACGCGAAAGCCGCGTGGGCGGCCGCGGTCTTCGCCGTGAAGAGCAGCAGCGACGGCTACAAGCACCTCGGTATCAAGAACGTCGCGTACAAGGGCTACCCGACCGTCGCCGACTGGAGCTTCGAGCGCAATCAGGGCGGTCAGCGGGTGCGTGTGCTCAACCGCGGCTTCAAGGTCGATGCCGGGCACGGCTACTCGATCATGATCAGCTGCAAGGCGAGCGAGTGGGACGGCAAGGAGTGCGCGACGCTGCGCAATACGGCGTTCGCCACGTTCGCCCCCAAGGACTGACCAGGCCACGTATCGTGAGAGGTCGAGGACCGTACGCAGCCGCAACAGGCCGGTGAGTGACCGGAATTGACGGTTTAGTTCGGTTCTCGGGACCGGGGGGAACAGCGCGCTGTGGGGAGGCGTCGTGGACGACTATGCGGGAAGGGTGCTCGCCGACCGCTACCGCCTGCCGTTGCCGCCTTCCGACGAGTACGAACTCGTCGAGACGCGCGCCTTCGACACCTACAGCGGCCAGGAGGTCGTGGTCCGGCAGGTGCCGCTGCCGGAGGTCGTGGACGCGGAGGTGCTCGACACGGACGGGGGCTCCGGCCCCCGGGGATCCGTGCCGCGGCGGGCACCCGGGCGGACCACACGGCGGCCGACGGACCCGGCTGTCCGGCGAGCCGTCGAGGCGGCCCAGGCCGCGGCCCAGATCCCTGACCACCCGCGCCTGGACCAGGTCTTCGACGTGTTCGCGGAGGGCGGTTCGCTCTGGATAGTGAGCGAACTCGTCGCGGCGCGACCGCTGGCGGCGCTGCTCGCGGAGAAGCCGCTCAACCCGTACCGGGCGGCGGAGATCGGCTCGGACGTCCTCACCGCGCTGCGCGCCCTCCATGCGCACGGCTGGACCCATCGAAACATCACGATCCGCACGGTCCTGGTCTGCGACGACGGCCGAGTCGTGCTGACGGGTCTCGCGGCGGGCGCGGCGGAGGAAGCGCTGTGCGGGTATGCGCCGGTGCCGGAGCCCTTGGACCAGGTGGTCGAGGCCGACCTGGTGCATCCGGTCGGCCCGACGGGCGTCGCGACCGCGGCACCCGCCGAGAGGGAGCCATATCTGCCGCGGCAGTCGTACGAGCCGCTGACGGGAGAGGCGGCGCCCGCGCCTGACCCTGCTTCTGACCCCTTTGCTTCTGACCCCTCTGCGCCCGACCTCGCTGCGCCTGCGCCTCCGTCCGCGCCCGCGCCGCGTACGGGCGGTGCGACGGATCCGTACACACCTCCGGCCTACGGTTACGGCTTCGGCGAACGGGCCGGGGACACGCGCGCCGCACGCGCGGGGGCCATCGCCGCGTACCGGGCGGGGGCCCGCGCCGCGGCCCGTCTCAGCGAGGACCGGCGGCAGGACGAAGCCCGCCGGGAGATCGAGAGCGGAAGCCGAGCGGCCGAGGATCACGCCCAGCACGGCCACCACGGCGTCGAGCGCCTGCACCACCCAGGGGTACGGGACGAGCCCTCCGGCGGCCGCCTTTCCGGTCCCGGCTCCGCGCTGCCCGCCCCGCGCGCAGGCGCGACCCAGCCCCAGTGGTGGTCCCGGCCGACGGACGCCGCCGACGACGACTTCGACGACATCGACGTCGCGGACGACGACGCCTACGAGGTCGAGACGTACGAGGTCGAGACGTACGAGACGGAGACGTACGAGGCCGAAGCCACCGACGCGACTCACGGCGACGACCCGCGGCGCCACCCCTACCGCGCCGAACTGGCGGGCACCTGGCGCGACGACCCACGCCCTGGCATGGACGGCCCCGCGCCGATCCCGGCGGGCGGCGGCGCATCGCCGTACGGCAGAGGTTCCTTCGGCACCGACGCCCTGCGCGCCGACGCGCAGCGGCAGCAACTCCCCGCACAGGCCCACGGCGCCCGACAGCCGGGTACAGGGCGCACCGGGACCGCGGGGAGCACCGAGACCGGGACCGGGACCACAGCAAGCACCGGGGCCGCCGGTACCACCGGTCGCTGGGACGACATCGTCGCCGGAGGGCCCGCCACGCCCCTCGCGCCCTACCGCGGCCCCGCCACGCCCCTCGCCGCCGAGCGCGCCTGCCAGGCGCGGATCGCGGTCGTCGGAGCGGTCACCGAGCGCTGGGCGCCCGAGCAGGCGGGCCCGGTCCACGAGAACTGGCAGTTGGCCCCGCCCATCGGTCCGGCCACCGATCTGTGGGCGCTCGGTGCGCTGCTCTACCGCGCGGTGCAGGGCCACGCCCCGTATCCCGAGGAGAGCGCGGTCGAGCTGGTCCAGCTGGTCTGCGCGGAGCCACCCGCGTTCGCGGAGGAGTGCGGGCCCCTGCGCCCGGTCGTCGAGTCGCTGCTGCGCCAGGACCCCACCGAGCGCCCCGACTTCGAGGAGCTCCGCGGCTGGCTGCGCTCGCTCATCAGATCCGCGCCCGAGCCCGACGCGGGCGCCGAGGTCGTACCGCTGCCGTCCGTCGACGGCACGCGGTTGCCCGTCGTACGCCGCCGCGGAGAGCTCGTCCGCAAGCGCCGCGCCGGCTCGCCGGAGGCGACACACGGCCGCCACCGCCACAAGAAGGTCAAGGAGCCCCGGGAGCGGCGCGAGCGGCGCCCGCGCGGCCCGCGCTCGCTCGGACGCCTCCTCCTGGTGCTGATCCTGCTCGCGCTCGCCGCAGCAGTGGTGTACGCGGTGATGTTCATGCCCAAGGCCGATCCCCGGTCCGCCGGCAGTACGGCCCCGGGCCCGAGCGCACCCGCGAACGGCGGGTCCACCGACCCCCAGCAGCCCTCCCGGACCCCGAACGGTCAGCAGCCACAGACCTCCGCACCCGCCGTGGACCTCGCCGACGGCTATGTCGTGCGCGTCGACCCGGAGGGCTTCCGGATCGGCGTCGACAGGACCTGGCAGCGGCGGCCCATCAACGACAGCGGCCAGGTCCGCTATGTCGGCGGGGACTTCACGCTCATCGTCGTGCCCGGCCGGGACTCGATCCAGGCGAACGGCTCGGACCCGATGGCGTACCAGCGCAACAAGGAGCGCGAACTGCAGCCGTTCCGGGACTCCTCCTGGTCGTCCGCGTCCGGTCTGCGCCGTATCGACGTGGGCAAACAGGCCATGGCCGAGGGACAGTTCACATGGCAGGACAGCACCGGCCGCGAGGTGTACGTCCGTAACCTCGCCCTGATCGTCGGCGAGCGGTACCACGTGATCCAGGTGATCGGCCCCGAGGATCAGCGGGACAAGGTCAGCGAGATCTATCAGCAGGCGACGGCGGCGTACCGCGCAGCCGGCTGAGGGTGATCCGCTGAAGGTGAGCCCGCTGAAGGCGAGGGGCCCAGAATGGCTGAAAACCATCTGGTGACCCCCGCCCGCCGACCGCATCCCGCAACGACCGGGTCACGGTGCGAGTTGGTGAGCCGCCCTGTGTTCCCCGTACGTACTTCCCCTCCGTAACCTGTCATTCCAAGGAACGGGGCGGGGGCACGGGGCACGTGGAGAACATGCGGAGCACAGGAGCGGGACTGGTGCTGGCCGGGCGGTACCGGCTGACCGAAAGTATCGGGCGCGGCGGCATGGGCAAGGTCTGGCGCGCCCACGACGAACTCCTGCACAGAACCGTCGCGGTCAAGGAACTCACCGCCGGGCTGTACGTCTCCGAGGCCGACCGGACGGTGCTGCACGCCAGGACCCAGAAGGAGGCCAGGGCCGCCGCCCGGATCTCCCACCCCAACGTTGTCACCGTCCATGACGTCCTGGAGTACGACGACCGCCCGTGGATCGTCATGCAGTACGTCGACGGACCGTCACTCGCCGATGCCGCCAAGGAGTCGGGCCCCGTCCGCGCCACCGAGGCCGCCCGGATCGGCCTGCACGTCCTGGGCGCGCTGCGCGCCGCGCACGCCGCCGGTGTGCTGCACCGCGACGTCAAGCCGGGGAACGTGCTGCTCGCCTCCGACGGCCGCGTCCTGCTCACCGACTTCGGCATCGCCGCCATCGAGGGCGACTCGACGATCACCAGGACCGGTGAACTCGTCGGCTCCATCGATTATCTGGCTCCCGAGCGGGTACGCGGCGGCGACCCCGGACCCGCGTCCGACCTGTGGTCCCTCGGCGCCACGCTCTACACCGCGGTGGAGGGCAACTCCCCGTTCCGCCGTACGTCACCGCTGTCCACGATGCAGGCCGTGGTGACCGAGGAGGCGCCGTCCGCCCGGAACGCGGGCCCGCTCGCCCCGGTCATCACGGCGCTGCTGTGCAAGGATCCCGCGCAGCGCCCGTCGGCCGCAGAGACCGAGCGGATGCTGATGGAGGCGATGGAGGGGCGCAGCCCGAAGTCGGCGCAGGCGTACGTACCGACGCAGGCGGTGGATCGCGAGGAACGACGAGCGGCGACCGCGCAGTTGCCCGGGCCCCCGCTCGGTGGCCACACCACCCCCACCATCCCCGCCGGCTCCACGGCACACGCCGCATCCGCGCCGGCGGTCCGGAAGCGGACCGGCCGCTGGCGTACGGCACTCCTGGTCGTCGTGCTGGCCGCGGTCGTCGGCGGCGGCGCGGGATTCCTCGCGATGCGTTACGCGGACAGGGGCGGAAGCGGTGGCACGTCGGCCGGCCAGGGCAGCACGCCCTCGCCCGGCACGTCCTCGTCGCCCGGGCCCGCCAAGACCGGTTCCGTGCCGGCGGGCTGGCACCGGGAGGACGACCCCGAGGGCTTCAGCCTGCTCGTACCGGACGGCTGGACCCGGCAGCTGGACGGCAACCAGATCGACTACACGCCGGACAACGGCCGCCATCGCATCCGCATCAGCATCGACAAGTCGCCCGACTTCGAGAATCCGTACATGCACCTGCTGGATCTGGAGAAGATCGTCGACGAGCGGGCGGACTACCAGCGGCTGACCCTCCACCCCAACACCTACCGCGACCAGACGAACTCGGCGATCTGGGAGTTCAGCTGGACCGAGATCAAGGACCATCCGGGCAAGCGCCGGGCGATCGACCAGGCCTACTACGAGGACGACGGGACCGAGTACGCGCTCTTCATGGCCGGCCCCGCCGAGGACTGGTCCACGATCCGGCAGCAGTTCGACGTCATGGTGCAGAGCTGGCAGCCGCCGCCGTCGGCCGGCTGAGGCCTCCGTCACCGTTTTGCATCGCTCAACCACGCAGGTGGCGACTGCAGTCGCGGTTCGCCAGGATGTGGGCATGACGAACGACGGGGGACGGGCTTACGAGCCCACCAGCTACGAACTCCGGCCGCCGCAGCCTCACGTGCCGCCGCAGGCGCAGCCCCATGCGCAGCCTCCGGCGCAGCCGCATGCCCAACCGCAGGTGCAGGCTCCGATGCAGCCGAACGAGGCGGAGCCGCAGCCCACGCAGTACGTGCCGCAGCCGGCCAACGATCCGCAGGCGCCCACGGGCCGGCTCATCGGCGGCCGCTACCGCCTCCTCGCCCGCCTCGGGCACGGCGGCATGGGCACGGTGTGGCGCGCGCACGACGAGGTCGTGGACCGCGAGGTCGCGGTGAAGGAGCCTCGCGTACCGGAGCACCTCGGCGAGCGCGAGCGCGAGACCGTCCACCTCCGCATGCAGCGCGAGGCCCGGGCGGCCGCCCGTATCGACCACCCCTCCGTCGTCACCATGCACGACGTCGTGATGGAGGACGGCAAGCCGTGGATCGTGATGGAGCTGGTCCGCGGCCAGTCCCTCGGCGACCGGCTGCAGGAGGGCACGCTCGACGTCCGCGAGGCGGCCCGTATCGGTCTCGCGGTCCTCGGCGCGCTGTCCGCGGCGCACGAGGCCGGCGTCCTGCACCGGGACGTCAAGCCCGACAACGTGCTCCTCGGCCGCGGTGAACGGGTCGTCCTGACCGACTTCGGCATCGCCCAGGTCGAGGGGGAGCAGGGACTGACGGAGACCGGCGCGTTCGTCGGCTCGCCCGAGTTCATCGCGCCCGAGCGCGTGCTCGGGCAGCGACCGGGTCCCGAGTCGGACCTGTGGTCGCTGGGTGTCGTGCTGTACGCGGCGGTCGAGGGCATGTCGCCGTACCGCCGTTCGCACACCCCCGCCACGCTCCAGGCCGTGCTGTCCGCCGAGCCGCAGATGCCGGCGCGCGGCTCCGGGGCGTTCGGCACGCTGGTGATGCAGCTGCTGCGCAAGGACCCCGCCGCCCGCCCCGCCGCCGCCGAGATCCGCGCGACGCTGGAGTCGGTGGCCCGGCCGCCGCAGGCGCCGCTCGACCCGACCGCGCTGTACGGGACCACGGGGACCGTGGCGGCCACGGGGACGGGTGGCTCCCGCTGGGTTCCGCCGGTACTGCACCGCAACCGGCCCGCCCAGTTCGGCCTGCTCGGCGGCGTGCTCGCGGCCGCGATCGCTCTCGTACTGATCTTCGTGAAGCCGTTCGGCGGCGACGAGCTGCCGGAGGGCTGGCAGGTCCGGCCGGAGAGCGAGATCCTCGCGGCGGACGTGGGCGTGCCCAGTGAGTACGAGCGATCCGAAGGCGACAGCGGCGAGGGCGTCACGTACCGCGACCCGAGCGGCGTCTTCGGCATCTACCTGGAGCACGTCCAGATCACCGAGGACAACGCCGACGAGGTGCTCGAGCCCATGAAGGAAGTGTGGGACGACTACTACACGAAGGGCGGCAAGAACGGCACGGACTACAAGGAGCCAGACGTCCGGACCAAGGACGTCACGCACCAGGAGAAGCCGGGCTTCGAGACGACCGTCGACTACATCCCGTACGGCGCGTCGGGTGACGACCCGATCCGTTATCGCCTGCACGAGCTGATCGTTCCGGGCAAGGACAAGAACAAGGTCTACTGGCGGCTCCAGGTGTCCATGCCGGCGGAGGGCACGGCGCGCCAGGACGGCGAGGAGATCTTCGCGAACGTCGTCAAGCACCTGAAGCTCCAGGGTCTGTGAGCTCTCAGAGCCCGACAAGCCGCTGATCAGGGCTTATCTGCCAGTGATCGCTGGCGTGATACGGGAAGCTGTGTGAGGGCCTCGCGAAAACCTGTTACCGACGGGTACCCAAAGCCTTGATTGCGTCATACTCTCGCCCCCATGACGGACTCGCAGGCCCTCGCCCCCCACCCCAGCGGCAACCTCGGCACGAACCCGGTCGCCGCCGCCCCGGCCGGCGCGCGCACCGCCGCCGACGTGGTCACCCCCGAGGTGGTCGCCCAGCTCACCCGAGGCGTCGTCGGCTCCGGCCGCACCGCCAACCACACCCCGTTCACCGGGGAGAAGCTGGCCGACCTGCCCGAGTCCACCCCCGAGGACGTCGCCGAGGCCTTCGCGCGCGCCCGCGCCGCCCAGCCCGCCTGGGCCGCGACATCGCCGCGCGCCCGCGGCGCCGTGCTGCTCCGCTTCCACGACCTGGTCCTGGAGCGCCAGGCGGAGGTACTCGACCTGATCCAGCTGGAGACCGGCAAGGCCCGCCTCCACGCCCATGAAGAGGTCCAGGCCGTCGCCGTCGCCGCCCGCCACTACGGCCGCAAGGCTCCTTCGTATCTGAAGCCGAAGCGGCACACCGGCGTCGTCCCCGTCCTCACCAGGACCACCGAACTGCGCCAGCCGCGCGGTGTCGTCGGCCAGATCGCCCCGTGGAACTACCCGCTGGAGCTGTCGGTCGGCGACGCGCTCCCGGCCTTCGTCTCCGGCAACGCGGTCGTCATGAAGCCCGACACCGAGACCGCGCTCACCGCCCTCTGGGCCCGTGACCTCCTCATCGAGGCCGGACTCCCGGAAGGCGTCTTCCAGGTCGTCCTCGGCGAAGGACCGGTCGTCGGCCCCGAGGTCGTCAAGCACGCCGACTACGTCTCCTTCACCGGCTCCACCCGCACCGGCCGCGAGGTCGCCCAGGGCGCCGCCGCCCGCCTGATCGGCGTCTCCCTCGAACTCGGCGGCAAGAACGCCATGCTGGTCCTGCACGACGCCGACATCGACAAGGCGGCCGCCGGCGCCGTCCGCGCCTGTTTCTCCTCCGCCGGACAGCTCTGCATCTCCATCGAGCGGCTGTACGTCCACGAGTCCGTCGCCGACGCGTTCCTGGAGCGCTTCGCGGCCCGTACCAAGGCCATGCGGCTCGGCAACTCCCTCGCGTACGGCGCCGACATGGGCTCCCTCGTCGGCGAGCGCCAGCTGGAGACCGTGAAGCGGCATGTCGAGGAGGCCGTCTCCAAGGGCGCCACCCTCGTCGCGGGCGGCGTCCACCGCACCGACATCGGCCCGCTCTTCTACGAACCGACGATCCTCGACGGCGTCGAGGCACCGATGGCCGTGTGCGCCGAGGAGACCTTCGGCCCCGTCGTCTCCATCTACCGCTTCAAGGACGAGGACGACGTCATCGAGCAGGCCAACGCCACCCCGTACGGCCTCAACTCCAGCGTCTGGACCAAGGACGGAAAGCGCGGCCACGCGGTCGCCGCCCGGCTCCGCACCGGCACCGTCAACATCAACGAGGGATACGCGCCCGCGTACGGCAGCGTGCAGTCGCCGATGGGCGGGATGAAGGACTCCGGCCTCAGCCGGCGGCACGGCTCCGAGGGCATCCTCAAGTACACCGAGGCACAGACCGTGGCACAGCAGCGGCTGATCCCGCTGGCCCCGTCCTTCGGGATGGACGACGCGAAGTACGCGGCGTTCATGAGCACGTCCCTGAAGGCGATGAAGGCCCTGCGCCTGCGCTAGCACCACCCTCCTTACCTGTTTGGTTGCACGTTCTCGACGAGGAGAGCCATGTCCGAGGCCATCCCTGCCCAAAACCAGGGCGAATCCGAGCCCAGTGATGACTACGACTACGACGTCATCGTCGTCGGATCGGGCTTCGGTGGCTCGGTCTCGGCGCTTCGCCTGACCGAGAAGGGCTACCGCGTCGGCGTCCTGGAGGCGGGCCGCCGTTTCACCCGCGAGACGCTGCCCAGGAACTCCTGGGACCTGCGCAACTACCTCTGGGCCCCGGCCCTCGGCCTCTTCGGCATCCAGCGCATCCATCTGCTCGGCAATGTGATGGTGCTGGCGGGCGCGGGCGTCGGCGGCGGGTCACTGAACTACGCCAACACGCTGTACGTCCCTCCTGCGCCCTTCTTCAACGACCCGCAGTGGAAGGACATCACGGACTGGCAGGGGGAGCTGGGGCCGTACTACGACCAGGCGAAGCGCATGCTCGGCGTTCGCCTCAACCCGACCATGACCCCGTCCGACGTCCACCTCAAGGCCACCGCACAGGCGATGGGCGTCGGCGACAGCTTCCACATGGCCCCGGTGGGTGTCTTCTTCGGGGACGGGAAGGATGCCGTCGACAGGGAGGGGGTCGGCACGGTGAACGTCAAGCCGGGCGCGGAGGTCCCGGACCCGTACTTCGGCGGTGCGGGCCCGTCCCGCCGGGCCTGCACCGAGTGCGGCGAGTGCATGACCGGCTGCCGCCACGGCGCCAAGAACACCCTCAACGAGAACTACCTCTACCTCGCCGAGAAGGCGGGCGCGGTCATCCACCCCATGACGTCGGTCGTCGCCGTCACCGAGGACGCGCGCGGCGGCTTCGCGGTCAAGACCCTCCCCAGCGACAACCGGCGCAAGGGCAAGGGACGTACGTTCACGGCGCAGCGCGTCATCATCGCCGCCGGTACGTACGGCACCCAGACGCTCCTCCACCGGATGAAGGACAGCGGGCTCCTGCCCCGAATCTCCGCGCGCCTCGGCGAGCTGACCCGTACCAACTCCGAGGCGATCGTCGGCGCCCAGACCGACAACCGCCGGTACCGCAAGCGCCACGGCACGGACAAGGTCGACTTCACGCGCGGCGTCGCGATCACGTCGTCCATCCACCCGGACGCCAGCACCCACATCGAGCCGGTGCGTTACGGCAAGGGCTCCAACGCCATGGGCGGTATGACCGTTCTCCAGGTCCCCTACAGCTCACGGCGCGTCCTGGCCTGGCTGGGCAACTGCGCCCGGCACCCGTGGCTCACGGTCCGCGCGCTCTCCAACCGGCGCTGGTCGGAGCGGACCATCATCGGCCTGGTCATGCAGTCCCTGGACAACTCCCTGACCACGTACCGCAAGCCCAAGGGCTTCGGCAAGGGCCTCCTCACCGCCCGCCAGGGCCACGGCGCCCCGAACCCGAACCAGATCCCGGAGGCCACCCGCGCCGCCTCCCTCCTCGCGGAGGAGATCAACGGCTTCGCCGGCTCCAACATCGGCGAACTGATGGGCACCCCGCTCACCGCCCACTTCCTGGGCGGCTGCCCCATCGGCGCCTCGTCCGAGTCCGGTGTGATCGACCCGTACCACCGCCTCTACGGCCACCCGGGCATCTCGGTCGTCGACGGCGCGTCCGTCTCCGCGAACCTCGGCGTGAACCCGTCCCTCACCATCACGGCCCAGGCCGAGCGCGCGATGTCCTTCTGGCCCAACAAGGGCGAAACGGACCCCCGCCCGGACCAGGGCACCGCGTACGAACGCCTCACCCCGATCGCCCCGAAGTCCCCGGCGGTCCCGGCGGACGCCTTCGGCGCGCTGAACCTGCCGTTCCTGGGGATGCCGGCGGTCCCGCCGAAGAAGTAGCCGACCGGCTCGGGACATGAGAAGGGCGCTGCACCCCCCTCCGAGTGCAGCGCCCTTCTTGCTTTGTTGCGGTGTTACGCGACCGCGTCGCTGTTGCGGCGCCTCATCGCGAAGACGACACCGGCACCGGCGACGATGGCGATGCCACCGGCGATACCGATGGTCGGCAGCATCGAGGAGGAACCGGTCTCGGCGAGGTTGCCGGTGACCACGATCGGCTTGGCCTCACCCTGCGGCTTGAGGTCGCTCTCGGGCTTCTCGCCGGTCGGCTTCGAGTCCTCGACGTCGCCGGGGTTGCTACCAGCCTTGACGATCGTGAACGGGTAGTAGTCGCCGTCCTCGAAGCACTGGTACGTCTCGTCGTCGGCGCCGTTGTCGTAGCCACCGGCGGCGATCGCCAGGCCCTCGCCCGCAGGGGCGCCCTTGTCGATCTTCACGCGGAGGTCGATGGTGACCTTCTTGCCGACGTCGAGCGCGAACTCGCCGAAGAAGAAGCCGTTGTTGAAGCCGGAACCGCTGAAGTCGTTGACCCACTCGCCGGACTCGGGGTCCTTGTACTCGAAGTGCGCGTACTTGTCGGTGAGCCGGTCACGGTCCTCGGACTCGATGTCCTCGACATAGGTGGCGGCGGTGAAGACGGTCAGGCTCTCGATGTCTTCCTTGCCGGTGTTCTTCACGTTGAACGTGAAGTTCTTCCAGCCGCTGCCGGCGACGATCTTGTTCGGGAAGCCGCCGAGGGAGATGTCGACGGACGCCTGCTCGCAGATCGGCCCGTCGATGTTCTCGTCGTCCTCGCCGGTCTCGCCGGTCTCGCCGGTGGTGCCGGTCGTGCCGGTCTCACCGGTGGTGCCGGTCGTGCCGGTCGTGCCGGTCTCACCGGTGGTGCCGGTCGTGCCTGTGGTGCCGGTCTCACCGGTGGTGCCGGTCTCACCGGTGGTGCCGGTGGTGCCCGTGGTGCCGGTCTCACCGGTGGTGCCGGTGGTGCCGGTCTCACCGGTGGTGCCGGTCTCGCCCGTGGTGCCGGTCTCGCCGGTCGTGCCCGTCTCGCCCGTGGTGCCGGTCTCGCCCGTGGCGCCCGTCTCGCCGGTCGACCCGGAGGTGGACGTGGTGCTGGTGGTGCCGTCGGTCGCGTACGCGACCGGCGCCGCCAGGAAGGCGGCAGGGGCTATGACAGCGGTCGCGGCAGCGACAGCCATAGCGCGGCGAAGCTTCATGAAGACCTCAGTGAAGTCTGGCGTACCGCAGCGTGCGGTACGGAGTCTGTGGGCCGTCCCCGGTTGTGGGGTCACGGGTGTGGCCGTTGGTTCCGCATGCATGACCTGCGACCAGAGGGATTGGTTGTACGGCACCTCACACAATCTTTATGTGGCCCCTGTCACATTGCGCTGGGTATATGCCCTGAGCCCATTCCGTAGCTTCGGAGGCAGGCCATGGGGTTCATTGTGGATTCGGCTGGGCGTCGATACGGGGCGGGTTTCCGGATCGGTCACCCCGGGCCAGACGGAATCTGCCAGATCAATCGGCCCTGGTGGCCAGGGAGACAACGATGGAGATGCGGCGCCTGGTGGCTGAGCTGATGGCCATGCTGACGCGGGAGTACCTCGCCGACTCGCCGGTCGGCACGTCGACCCTGCCGAGACTCCACCCGCCGGCCACCGGCGAACGGCTGGCCGCTCTGGCCGACAGGGCCGGACAGCCGCTCGAACCCCGCTACGAGGAATTCCTCCGTCTCACGGACGGGCTGGAGGGCTTCTACCTCGACATGCCCGTCCTCGGGTGCCGCGACTGGGAAGGGGGGCCCACGGACCGGGCATCGGCGGCCATCTCGCTGCTCGGCATCCTGCGGGAGTCGGGGATTCCCGAGGATGTGGGTCTCCCGTCGTCCTCCATGCTCTTCCCGGTGTCAGTGAACCGGGACGCGAGCGAGGGGATCTTCCTGGTCGACTCGGCGGGTGCCGCCCCGGAGCGGTTCTGGTTGACGGGCGAGGGGGACAGCATGTTCTTCGAGGACTTCGCCGAGCTGATCGGGTGGGTCATCGATTCCCGTTCCTGCAGCCCGCGGGAGACGGTCGACTGACTGCGCCTCGTACAGGCGGCAAGCAAGGCGAGGGCCCCGCGGACGTCCCGTCCGCGGGGCCCTCGGTTGTCGGCGCCGACGTCAGGGCAGCGTCGGTGCCGAGGGGCGGCGCCGGGGGGAGTGCGCCGCTCGTGTGGGGTGCCCGGTCGCCGGCCGGGCGCGCTCGGGTGCTCAGGGCGCGCGTCGGGGTCTCGACCAATGGCAGTGGTGGTGCGCAGTGCGGGACTCGCTGGTTCTGCATCGTGCTGGACCGGCTGCGGCCGACGCAACCGTTCGGACCGGATGCGGTCGGCCCCGGGCGTCCCCGGAGCCGACCGCCCTTGGGGTGACCGGGCTGCTGTCCCCTGCCGACCGGTCACGCGCGCTGGGGCGAGGTCCCACGGCGTACCTGAGGTGACCTGAGGTACGCCACACGCCCCAGCGGAGCCACGCGTGGTTTCTTTCCTTCGGGCCCGTCCCTGGCTGGTACGGACATCGGGACCAACGAAGCCCCGCGGGGTGCGGTCACGCGCCGTACGGGTGAGAGCGGGCCCGTACGCATGTACGTACTCGGACGCCCCGGCACGCTCAGATACGGCCGCGGCACAGCTCCAGCAGCGTCATCGCCAGCGACGTACCCGGCTTGCCCAGCGCGTCCCTGTAGTGGCCGAGCACCTCCATCTCGCGCGACAGGTTCACCCGGCGGCCCCCCGAGGTGATCCGGGCCTCCTGGATGACGGCCGAGACGGCCATCCGTTCCTGGATCAGACCGATGATGCGGTCGTCGAGGGCGTCGATGCGCTCGCGGGCGTTGCTGATCACGTGCGCGGCCTCGTCGGTGCGGGCTCCGGTGTCGGTCGGGAGGGACGTGGCGGTCATCAGGGGCTCCTCGTGTCGGGGTGTCGGGGCGGGGCCCCGGACCGACCAGGCCCGGAAAACACAGCGCGCCCCGGGCCTTGTCGGCCCGGGGCGCCTGGGAAGTCGCTTGTCAGTTGCTCAAGCAGCACGACCATGGCAGCCGGCGGGCCGGGTGCCATAGGTAAAGACGAAGGTCGAGTGCTTGCGCATGGCGGTCAGTATGGCCCCCTCGTGCCCGCGTGTGCCAATCCCGGATCGGATGGTGAGACGACGAAGGGCGGGCGCGCGCCAGGGATACCTACGCTGGTGCCGACGGGAGGTGAGCGCATGGACAGAGCGACCGCATCCGGGCCGGCGATGCCGATGACGATCAGCATCCAGCAGTTCGAACGTCTGCGCCAAGAGATCTTTCGCGTGTCAGGGTCGACGCTGACCGCGCGGGAGGTCTTCGAGAGCGCGTTGCACATTTGCTACGACATCCTCGGCGCCCGCCTGGTGATCGCGTCCCTGGACGAGGCCCAGCGATTCGAGGACGCGGGGACGCACACGCCGACGAAGGCCGGATGACGCCGCCGACGGTGCCGAGCGCGGGGAGGCTCGGGGGAGCAGTGTGGCCCGGGCCTCGGACGGTGAGACGAAGGCGGACCCCCGCGCGCCGGTAGAATCGACAAATAGAGACCCCTCCCACCCCCGCCGGAAGGCCGCCGTAGTGTCCTCAGCGTCCCCAGCTGCCGCGCCCGACGTCGTCCTCGTTGTCGACTTCGGCGCGCAGTACGCCCAGCTCATCGCCCGCCGCGTCCGTGAGGCCCGCGTCTACAGCGAGATCGTGCCCTCCACCATGCCGGTGGCGGAGATGCTGGCCAAGAAGCCGGCGGCGATCATCCTCTCCGGCGGCCCCTCGTCCGTGTACGAGGAGGGCGCCCCGCGCCTCGACCGTGCGCTCTTCGAGGCCGGCGTCCCCGTCTTCGGCATGTGCTACGGCTTCCAGCTGATGGCGCAGACCCTCGGCGGCACCGTCGACAACTCCGGCGCCCGCGAGTACGGCCGTACGACCCTGCACGTCAGCAAGACCGGCTCCACCCTCTTCGAGGGCACCCCGGCCGAGCAGCCCGTGTGGATGTCGCACGGCGACGCCTGCTCCGCCGCGCCCGAGGGCTTCACCGTGACCGCGTCCACGGACGTCGTCCCGGTCGCCGCCTTCGAGAACGACGAGAAGAAGCTGTACGGCGTGCAGCACCACCCCGAGGTGATGCACTCGACCTACGGCCAGCAGGTCCTGGAGCACTTCCTCTACCGCGGCGCCGGCATCGAGCCGACCTGGACGACGCACAACGTCGTCGAGGAGCAGGTCGCGCTGATCCGCGAGCAGGTCGGCGCCAAGCGCGCCATCTGCGGTCTGTCCGGCGGCGTCGACTCCGCCGTGGCCGCGGCCCTCGTGCAGAAGGCCATCGGTTCCCAGCTGACCTGCGTGTACGTCGACCACGGCCTGATGCGCAAGGGCGAGACCGAGCAGGTCGAGAAGGACTTCGTCGCCGCGACCGGTGTCTCGCTGAAGGTCGTCGACGCGCAGGAGCGCTTCCTGACCGCGCTCGCCGGGATCTCCGACCCGGAGGAGAAGCGGAAGATCATCGGCCGGGAGTTCATCCGGGTCTTCGAGCAGGCGCAGGCCGAGATCATCGCCGAGGCGGGCGCGCACGGCGAGCAGCCGGTCCAGTTCCTGGTGCAGGGCACCCTCTACCCGGACGTGGTGGAGTCCGGCGGCGGCACGGGCACCGCGAACATCAAGTCGCACCACAACGTCGGCGGTCTCCCCGAGGACCTCGAGTTCGAGCTGATCGAGCCGCTGCGCAAGCTGTTCAAGGACGAGGTCCGGATGGTCGGCCAGGAGCTGGGCCTGCCGGAGGAGATCGTCCACCGGCAGCCGTTCCCCGGCCCGGGTCTCGGTATCCGTATCGTCGGCGAGGTCACGCGCGAGCGCCTGGACCTGCTGCGCGAGGCCGACGCCATCGCCCGCGAGGAGCTCACGGCGGCCGGCCTGGACCGCGAGATCTGGCAGTGCCCGGTGGTCCTGCTCGCCGATGTGCGCTCGGTCGGCGTCCAGGGCGACGGCCGGACGTACGGACACCCGATCGTGCTCCGGCCCGTCTCGTCCGAGGACGCCATGACGGCGGACTGGACGCGCATGCCGTACGAGGTGCTCGCGAAGATCTCGACCCGGATCACCAACGAGGTGGCGGACGTCAACCGCGTCGTGCTGGACGTGACGTCGAAGCCGCCGGGCACCATCGAGTGGGAGTGACCCCTCCCCGTACGTCTGTTGGTACATCCGTACGACGGTGATCGAAGCCGCCGCCCACTCCTGTGGGTGGCGGCTTCGTCGTGTGATCTCTCTGGTCAGTTGGGGTGACCGGAGGTACCTTCCGCCGCATGACCGCCGACGCGCCCCGTTCCGTATCCCCGGCACCCGACCCCGTCCCCGTCGACCAGCTCCGTTTCGCCATGCCGCCCGTGCACGAGTCCGCGGCCGAGGAGCGGGCGCATCGCAAGCAGCGGATCGCCGGGGCGCTGCGGCTCTTCGCGCGCTTCGGGTACGAGGAGGGCGTCGCCGGGCACATCACCGCCCGGGACCCGGAGTTCCCGGACTGCTACTGGGTCAACCCCTTCGGTGAGCCGTTCGCGTCCATGACCGCGAGCGCGCTGATCCTGGTCAACGGTGACGGGCAGGTCGTCGAGGGCACCCGGCACGTGAACCAGGCCGCGTTCGCCGTGCACGCCGAGGTCCACCGGGCCAGGCCCGAGACCGTCGCCGTCGCGCACACCCACTCCGTGCACGGCCGTGCCCTCGCCGCGCTCGGCGAGCTGCTCGACCCGATCACCCAGGAGGCGTGCGCCTTCTACGAGGACCACGCGCTGTACGACGCGTACACGGGCGTGGCCGTGGACGCGGACGAGGGCCGCCGCATCGCCGCCGCGCTGGGCGGGCGCAAGGGCATCATCCTGCGCAACCACGGGCTGCTCACGGTCGGCGACTCGGTCGACGCGGCGGCCTGGTGGTTCATCGCCATGGAGCGCTGCGCACAGGTGCAGCTGGCGGCGCGGACCGCGGGCAAGCCGCACCTCATCGACCATCGGGACGCCGTCGCCACCCGCGAACAGCTCGGCAGCGATCTGGTCGCGTGGATCAACTACCAGCCGCTGTGGCGGCAGATCACCGCCGCCGAGCCCGAACTCATGTCGTAGTACGTCAATTTGATCGTGCGGCAATCACCCTCGCGGCGCCTTGCCGGTGCGTGCGTAAGCCCGCCCGTACGGCACAATTCCTTGGCATTGCAAGGTTGTTGACCGGATCGGAAGGGTGCGTCGCCGTGGCGGTGCAAGAGGCGGGACAGGGCGTGCACGGCGGTGGCTGCACCTGCGGCGACTGCCCGCACGGCGCGCGCGAGGGACACAGGCAGGCGGTCGCCGAGTTCGGGGCCCGACGGGACGAGCTCGCCACGGGGCGGGGACTGCCCGTCCAGGTGGCCTACTCCGAAGGCGCGTCCCGGCAGTGGATCTCGGACGAGCTGACCGAGTCGGCCCGCGCCGTCGCCGAGCGCAGCCGCGCGGTCGGCGAGGCCTGGCTCAACGTGGTGTGGCGGCGCACCCTCGTCGTGCTGTGGGGCTGGGTGGCCCTGCTGTTCCTCGCCCAGGCGGTGACGGCGATCGGCCCCGGCTGGACCGTGTCGCGCACCGCGGGCCTGGCCGCCGCGGCCACTCTCGCCGCCCTGCTCACCGGCGCGGCCCGGCTGTACCGCGCGCACGGCGGACTGCTCGCCCCGATCGTCGGCGAGGACAACCGGCTGTCGACGTCGCGGGTCGTCGCCGCCGGGTGGGTGCTGTGCGCCGCCTACGCCGTGCTGTTCCTGACGTTCCGGCTGGCCGCCTCGGCCCCCGCCGGGCTCCGGCTCCGGCGCGCCGCCGCCCTGCTGACCCTCGTCGCTGTCAGCTGCCTGGTCGCCGTCCTCGTACGCCGCGTCGTCACCGTGCGCATCCTCACCCAGCGTCTCCAGAAGGTGGAGGCGGACCGGCCGCACCCCGCCGACCTGCTGTGCGACGACGACGGGCGCGGAAGCTTCCCGGACGCGCAGTACGTTCTCATCAACGCCGCCGCCCTCACCCACGCCACGGTCCTGCTCATCCGCCGCCCGGAGGAGCTGCCCCATCTTCCCTGGGGGCTCGCCGCCCTCGTTCTCGTCTCCGCCGCCGTCTATCTCGCCGGGAAGTACGCCGAGGGCGGCCGGCCCGTCGTGCTCTCCGTCGTCCGCGCCCGCGAGCCCGGCGGCCTGGACGGCCCCATCCGCACGGGCGACGACATCGAGCTCCGCGGCGCCGGTTTCGTCCCCCCGGGCGCGGGCTCCCCGGACCGGCTGGCCCGTATGACGGTCCGCATCGGCCGCGTCCATGTCCATGTCCCGCTGATCCCCGTCCCCGGCGGCTTCACCAACCCCACGGACACGAGCATCACGGTCCCGGTCCCGGTCGAGGTGGAGCCGGGGCGGGTCGATGTCCAGGTGGTGACGGCGGCGGGGGCGGAGTCGAACCGGGTGACGATCGATGTGACCGACTGAAGGGTCACCGACTGAAGGGTCACCGACTGAAGGGTGGTCACGGACCGAGGCCGAGGGGTCACGGACCGAGGGGTCGCCGAGGGGTTACCGACTGAGCCATACGGTCGCCGTCCGCGTAGTCATATGTACGGGGCGTGGGGAGAATCGTCCCAGCCGGAGCGAATCGCGGAGGCGACGATGACACATGTGGACCGGACGACGGCGACATACGGGACGACGATCGGTGGATGGCACGGCGGCGGAGGCGGCTGGAAGGAGACCGGGCAGCGGTACGCGCTGCTGCCGCTGCGGATCTTCCTCGGGATCACCTTCATCTACGCGGGGCTCGACAAGCTCACCGACAGCGCGTTCATGGCGGCGAGCGGCACCGGGTCCGTCGGGGAGCTCATGAAGGCGGTGCGGGGCACGTCCGCGATCCCCGGACTGGTCGATCTCGCGCTCAAGAACCCGGAAGGGTTCGGTTACGCCATCGCCCTGGGTGAGCTGGCCGTCGGGATCGGCACCCTCGTCGGGCTGCTGGCGCGGCTCGCCGCGCTGGGCGGGGCGCTGATCTCGCTGAGCCTGTGGCTGACCGTGAGCTGGGCGACCGAGCCGTACTACTACGGGAACGACCTGATCTATCTGATGGCCTGGCTGCCGCTGGTGCTGGCCGGGGCGTCGGTGTTCTCGGTCGACGCGGCCCTCGCGGAGCGGCGCCGACGGATCCGGTAGTGCACGAAGGCCACGGCGCCGGCGAGGAACAGGCCGTCGAAGACGATGACGAGCGCGACGAACCACGGCGTCTGCCAGGCGCCCGTCGCATCGCCGAGGAACAGCGCGGCGGCCGCCGTCGCCGCCGCGCCCGCGATCAGCCGCGCCGGCCGGAACTCATGAAGCAGCACGGGTGACCTCCACCTGTCCGATTCCGACCTCGAGGTCGAGTGCCAGTGTGCCCGCCGGTTCCGTGCCCTTGGGCGGGGCGAGCGTACGGGTGCGGTCCTGGGCCGGGGAGATGTCCACGTCGTTCGGCGGATCGCCGGGGAGGCGGACCTCGCCGAGCCCCGCCTCTGCCGTGACCTTCACCGTCGCGCCCTTCGGCACGATCACATGGAGCCGCCCCATGCCGACCTCGGACCGGGTGCTCACCGTGCGGCCGGCGGGGATCGCGACCCGGGTGAGGTCGAGCGTCGCGACGCCCGTGCCCAGCTCGTAGCGCGGCGCCACCGCCGCGAACGTGACCGGCTGCCACTCCGTCCGCGCCCACTGGGTGCTGATGTCCTTCGGCAGCGCCGCGGCGCCCGTCAGCAGCACGGCCGTGAGCATGGTCATCAGGATCGTGCCGAAGCCCGTACGTCCCAGGAAGCTGCTCACCGCCAGGCCGAGGCCGAACACCCCGAGCGCGCAGGCGAGCCCGAACTGCAGGCTCGTACCGAGCGGGTGGGCGTCCCAGGTCAGTCCGGTGCCGAGGCCGCCCGCCACCAGGGCGAGGAGGAGGACGAGACCGCCGATGGAGCGCGGCCCGCGTGGACGGGGAGCGGCCCGGCCGGGCCGGTCCGTGCCGCTCCTGCCGCCCGTGCGGCCCTGCCCGGCGGTACGGCGCGGCGGCAGCCCTTCCGTCACCGCGGCGTCGGGCGGTCCCCACAGATAGCCGGTGGCGACCGGGCCGGTGGTGCCGTCCTTGACGATCGGGTCGCGCCACCAGGAGGGGCTGCCGGGGGTCGGCGGCGCCTTGGTCTCCGGCGGTGCCTCCGCCACGGCGTGCGCCGTCGCCGGGTCGAGCGGGCCGCCCTCGGGCGTCACCATCGTGCGCCGCTGCGACCAGACGGCGGCACCAGTCACGGCCAGCGCCAGCAGCGCGGAGAACGCGAGCGTGCCGCCGTTGCCGAGCATCGACAGGAAGAGGGCGCAGCCGAGCAGGGCCATCAGCACGGCCGCCAGCGCCGCGCCGTCGACGCGGCCCGACAGCGCACGCCGCGCCTCGTTCTCGTCCTCGCCGTCGAGGGGGATGAGCAACCAGGCGAAGCCGTAGAAGATCAGACCGATGCCGCCGGTCACCGAGAGCACCCCGATGGCGATCCGGAAGATCACCGGGTCGATGTCGCAGTACCGGCCGAGGCCCCCGCACACACCGGCGACCAGCTTCTGCCGCGGCGCCCGGCGCAGCTGGGCAGGCGGCGACGGCTGCTCCTGCGGTGGCTGGGGTGGCACGGCGGTCGGCTGAGTCATGACTCCATGGTGACGGGGCGCGACCCCGGGTGGCAGCCGCCCCGACCCTGGCCCGTCCCTGATATTCCTCCCGGGGCCCCTGAGGTTCAGGGTCGGTCTCAGGGACGGCCCTGATGCCCGGGCCCGTACGGACGTGTGACGATCGAGGCATGCCCGTCGCCGCCGCCCGCCTCCCCGAGACCGAAGAGCCACCCGTCCGCAAGCTGTACCGCAGCGCCGACGGACGGTGGCTCGGCGGTGTGGCACGCGGCCTCGCCGGACATCTCGGGCTCCCCGTCATCTGGGTCCGGCTCGTCTTCCTCGGCCTCTTCATGGCGGACGGTCTCGGCGTGCTGCTGTACGCGGTGTTCTGGATCGTCGTCCCGCTCGGCGTCGGCGGCAGGTCGGCCGAGCCCAGGCCCGTCTTCGAGACGACCCCGGACGGCAGGCGGCGGCTGCGCAAGCCCGACAAGGGCCAGCTTTTCGCGCTGTTCGCGCTGCTGATCGGCGCGGTCGTCTTCGTCGGCAATGTCAACTTGGGCAGTGCCAATCGCTATGTGTGGCCGCTGCTGCTGATAGGCGCCGGTGTCGTCCTGGTGTGGCGGCAGGCCGACAACGCCCGCCGCGCCCAGTGGACCGGCGACGGCCGGCGCCGCCGCCTGCTGCAGCTCGCGCGCGGGCTCGCGGGCGTCGCCCTTGTCGGCATGGGTCTGACCGTCTTCGTGGTCGTCCGCGGCTCGGCGGCCCAGCTCGGCAATGTCCTGACCGCGGCCCTCGCCGTCATCGCCGGCGTCGGTCTGCTCGCCGGCCCCTGGCTGGTGCGCATGACCCAGGACCTCTCCGAGGAGCGCCTGATGCGCATCCGCGCGCAGGAGCGGGCCGAGGTCGCCGCCCACGTCCACGACTCCGTGCTGCACACCCTCACGCTCATCCAGCGCAGCGCGGACGACGCGGGCGAGGTGCGCAGGCTCGCCCGCGCCCAGGAGCGGGAGCTGCGCAACTGGCTGTACAAGCCGGAGGGCACGGGCAAGGAGGAGGACGAGGAGCCGACCACGCTCGCCGACGCGGTGAAGAAGGCGGCCGCCGAGGTCGAGGACAAGCACGGCGTCCCGCTGGAGGTCGTGGTCGTCGGCGACTGCGCGCTCGACGAGAGGCTGACCGCGCAGATGCAGGCCGCGCGCGAGGCGATGGTGAACGCCGCGAAGTACGGTGGCGAGGGCGGTCCGGTCCAGGTGTACGCCGAGGTCGAGGGCCGTACCGTATTCGTCTCCGTACGGGACAGGGGGCCCGGATTCGACCCGGACGCGGTACCGGAGGACCGGATGGGCGTACGAGAATCGATCATCGGGCGTATGCAGCGCAACGGCGGGACGGCGCGCCTGCGTTCCGGGCCCGGCGAGGGCACCGAAGTGGAGCTCGAGATGGAGCGCGAGAGGGAGAGGGCGGACGGATGACCGAGCAGACCGACGCAAACGAACGGACCACGGAGCGTCGCGTACGGGTCGTGCTCGTCGACGACCACCGGATGTTCCGGGCCGGCGTGCAGGCCGAGATCGGCCGCACGGAGACCACGGGCGTCGAGGTGGTCGGCGAGGCCGCCGACGTCGACCAGGCGGTCACGGTGATCACGGCGACCCGCCCCGAGGTCGTGCTCCTCGACGTCCACCTCCCGGGCGGCGGCGGGGTGGAGGTGCTGCGCCGCTGCGCGAGCATGATGACGGCGGCGGAGCACCCGGTGCGGTTCCTGGCACTGTCGGTGTCGGACGCCGCTGAGGACGTGATCGGCGTGATCCGCGGCGGCGCGCGCGGCTACGTCACCAAGACGATCACCGGCACCGATCTCGTCGACTCGATCTTCCGGGTCCAGGACGGGGACGCGGTGTTCTCGCCGCGGCTGGCGGGCTTCGTGCTGGACGCGTTCGCGTCGACGGACGCCCCGCCGGTCGACGAGGACCTGGACCGGCTCACCCAGCGGGAGCGGGAGGTGCTGCGGCTGATCGCGCGCGGATATGCGTACAAGGAGATCGCCAAGCAGCTCTTCATCTCCGTGAAGACGGTCGAGTCGCATGTCTCGGCGGTGCTGCGGAAGCTGCAGCTGTCGAACCGGCACGAGCTGACGAGGTGGGCGACGGCGCGTCGGCTCGTCTGACGGCGCTGCCCGCCCGACGGCCTTCGGGTCCTGGTGGGCGGCCTGCGCACTTGCAGTACTAGGCCACCCGGGTCGCGCCCGCGAACGGCATCTGGTCGATCGGCGCGATCCGGACCGGCGCGCCCGGCCGCGGGGCGTGGATCATCTGCCCGCCCCCGATGTACAGCCCCACATGCGAGATGCCGGAGTAGAAGAAGACCAGGTCACCGGGCGCGAGCTGGGAGCGGGGGACGCTGCGGCCCGCGTTGATCTGTGTGTACGTCGTGCGGGGGAGCGAGACGCCCGCCGAGCGCCAGGCGGCCTGGGTGAGCCCGGAGCAGTCGTACGCGGAGGGCCCGGTCGCACCCCATACGTACGGCTTGCCGAGCGCCCCGTACGCGTACGCCACGGCCTGCGCCGCACGGGAGTTGGGGGCGGCGACCGGGGCGCCGGGCGTGGTGCGGGCGGCGTCCCGGTCGGCCCGGGACGCCGGGGTCCCGTCCTGGCCGGCGTAGGCGGCGCGCTGATCGGGGGTGAGCTGCGCCAGGAGCTTCTCGGCCGCGGCGAGCTTCGTCCGTATCGTCGCCCGGTGCCGGGCCAGCTCCACCTGCCGGGCCTCCAGCGCGGCCAGGCGCTCGCCCGCCTCCGTGCGCAGCTGGGCCAACTCCCGCGCCTGCTGCTGGATCCCCGCGATCGTGGCGGCCTGCCGCGCCCCGGCCCGCTCGGCCAGCTCCGCCCCGGCCAGATAGTTCTCGGGGTCGGCGGAGAGCGCGAGCTGTACGGACGGGTCGAGCCCGCCCGCGCGGTATTGCGCGGTGGCGATCGAACCGAGGGCGTTCCGGGAGGCGTTGAGCCGCTCCGTGCGCCGCGCGGCCTCGTCCCGGAGCTCGCCCAGCGACTCACGGGCCCGGCCGACGGCCTCCTTCGCGCCGTTGTACTTCTCGGTGGCCTCCTCCGCCTCCTGGTACAGCTTGTCGGCCTTGGCCTTCAGCTGCTCGGGCGTGGGGCGGGGATCCGCGTACCCGGAGCCGTCGAAGACGGTGGCGCTCGCGGCACCGGCCAGCGCGAGCGTGAGGGCGGTACGCGCGGCGGGGCCGCTGAGGGTGCGCTGCTTGGGTTTGCGGTGCGCTGCCACGAGGGCCAGTCCTTCCGGAGTCCGGCAGGTCATGCCGTACGGGTCCGGCGGCGGGCCGCACAGGGGAAGCGGTCCACCGCCGGATCCATCGGCGTGGTGGCCGGCGTGCCGCCCGGATACGCGGCGGCGGTGGGGATTCGGTCACCTGGGGGAGGACGCTAAACCTGCGGAGCGCGGCGAAGTGGTGCCATGACCGTTATTGGCGGGAGTCGGACCGCCAGGGTCGCTTTCGGACCGCAAGGCTAGGCTCCGGTGCTATGGACGTACTCATCAATGTCTTCGTCGCCCTGCACATCATCGGCATCGCGGCGTTGCTGGGCGGTTTCCTGACCCAGATGAAGGCGATGGGCGAGGGAACGGCACGCTTCACGCCCGCGATGCTGCACGGTGCCCTGACGATGCTGGTCACGGGCGTGGCACTGGTGGGGCTGAACGAGGCGGACGACCAGGCGGTCAACAACCTCAAGGTCGGCGTCAAGCTGGCGGTGCTGGTGGTGATCCTCGCTCTGGTCTACGTCAAGCGGGACGAGGAGAAGGTGGGGAAGGGCTTGTTCGCCGCGGTGGGCGGCCTGACGGTGGCGAACATCTTCATTGCGACGCTGTGGACGTGATCCGGCCGGGGGTCCGGGGGTTGTCCCCCGGGATGGCACAGCATTGCGACGCTGTGGACGTGACCGGGCCGGTCGCGTAAACCCTCACGCCGCAACAAGCCTACGGGCCTTGAAGGGGTACTTCGTGCCGATCAGCGAGGCCCGTTACGAGCGCTACCTCGCGCTCGGGGACGAGCTCGGCCTCGGTGAGGACGTCGTCGACGACAGGGATTTCAACGTCTGGCCGGACCTGGTGGACTGACGCCCTACCCGCTCCCCAAGAAGTGACCATGTGAACGAGTAGTGGTGGACACGGGCATCCCTCACGACGAGGGGTGCCCGTGCCTCCGCAGGAGGCTTGTCATGACTCAGCCGCGCGAGTTGTACTACTACGATTTCGGGGCGGATTTCGGGTTCAGCGGCCTTGCCGAAACGCTGTGTTCCCGTACGACTCTCAGCCTCGACGGACCGGTGGTGCTCGCCCTCGCCGAGAAGGCAGCCGAAGAGGACGAGGACGACCAGCTCGGCAAGGACGTACGGCTACTGCTGGATTCCCCGCTCCCGGACAGCATGATCCACGCCGTGTGGCTGGCCGCCGTACGAAGGTGCTTCGACCCGGTCGAAGACGGCATGAACATGCGCGCGTGGCTGCGCCGCATCTCGGACGTGTGCCCGCCGCGGACACGAGAGCTGAATCCGGTCGAGGCCAAAGTCCTGGATGAGGTGCGACCGGTGGTGACCGAGGAGGAGTTGCGCGAAACCGTGGCGGCGGAGATCGACCAGGCCGCAGCCGGACTGGAACGCGCTGTCGCGGTAACGGACATCGCAGCGGCGCTGCGCCGGATCGTGCACCAGGTCGACGCCGACCTCGGCCTGCGCCTGTTCCTGCGCGCCGCCAAGGCGTACTCCCTGCCGGTCGGGAAGGACCAGTACGACCGGCTGCTGACGATCGGTGACCGGCTGGCCTACCCCGCAGCCGCCGTCTACGAAGATCTGAATGTGCGGTGGCCGCCCATCGACCCGAGCCGGCGTGACTTCGCGCTCGGCCGCTTCGGTCTGCCGCTGCTCGCGGCCGTGTTCTTCGGGACAGGGTGGCAGTACGAGGGCACCGTGCGGGAGAACATCGAGAGCATCGCCCGTGGCGACCTTGGGTACGTCCCGGGCTCGTACGCGGCCGTGCTGCTGGAAGACGTGCAACGGCTGCTGGATTCCGCACTGTCCGACGACGCGGTCACGGCACTGTGGCGGGCAGCGTCGGGGCGGTGGAACAACACCGACGAGTTCGACGCCGTCGGCCGGACATGGCTCCGGCAGGTCGCCGAGGTGTGCAGAGAGCACCTGAAGAAAGTCGACCCCGTCTACACCTCCGTCGTCTCGCCCGCCAGGACGGAGTCGGCGAAGGCGGTGCTGGCGGAGGTCCGGCAGGTGGCCCCGAAGCTGACGGACAGGACTGCGAACACCGGCGCCGCGACGGTTCGGACCGCCGTGACGGCACTGGAGGAGGTGGTCACGTCCGTCGACCCCGACCTGGGCTTCCGCCTGCTCCTGCACATTCTCTGTACGTGCGAGATCACCGTCACCGAGGTCCAGCGCACCCGCTACAAGGCGATCGGTGAAGGGCTCGGCTACAGCAAGGACCACATCGACGAGCAGTTGCCCCCCGGCCCGTCGTGATCGGCTACGGCCGGTCCCGCAGCCCGCACCACCTGCCAAGGGTGCGGGTCGTGCCGGCGGCGCCGATCGCTGTTCTCCCGGAGAGTTGACTTCTCATCGCCCTGTCCAACCGGACGAGCGAAGGACAGAACGATGAGAAAAGGCCCACTCGAACGAGGCCCTACAGGCGTCCATGCGGTCTACGCGGGGCGGACGCTCCCGTAGATCGGCATGTAGTAGATCGACTCCTCGCGGACGTTCGTGCCCGGCTTGGGGGCGTGGATCATCATGCCGTCGCCGATGTAGATGCCGACGTGGCTGATGTCGTCGTAGAAGAAGACCAGGTCGCCGGGGAGGAGATCGCTCGTGGCGACGCGCTGGCCGACGTTGACCTGGTCCCAGGTGGTGCGGGGCAGGTCGACGCCGGCCGCCTTCCAGGCGGCCTGGGTGAGGCCGGAGCAGTCGTACGAGCTGGGGCCGGTCGCCCCCCATACGTAGGGCTTGCCGATCTGGGCGCGGGCGAAGGCGAGGACCTTCTCGGCCTTGGCGGCGTAGGTCCCGGCGGAGGTGTCGGTGCTCGTCCCGGTCCCTGTGCTGGTCCCCGTGTCCTGGTTCTGCGCCTCCTGCTGCGCGCGCTCTGCCGCCAGGCGCTCCGCCTCGGCCTTGGCCTCCGCCTCCGCCCTGGCCTTCGCCTCGGCCTGGCGGCGGGCCTCTTCCTCCCGCTGCCGCTCCAGCGCCTCGAGCCGCGCCTTCTCCTCGGCGGTCAGCTGCGACAGCAGCGTCCGTGCCTCGGCGAGCTTCTTCTGCACCTGCTCCTTGCTGGTGCGCAGCGACTGCTGGGAAGTGGTCAGCGTCTCCAGGCTCTCGGTCGCCTTGGCGCGCTGCTTCGCGGCCTCCGCCTGCTGTGCCTCGAAGTCGGCGACGGCACCGCGCTGCTCGTCGGAGAGCCGGTCCATCAGATGGGTCTGGTCGAAGTACGCCTGTGGGCTGTCGGCGAAGAGCAACGCGGCGGTCGGCGTGACCGCACCGGTCCGGTACTGCGCGGCCGCGTACGAACCGAGCGTGCGGCGGGCCTCGTTCAGCGACTCCGTGCGCTTGGCGACATCGTCGAGGATCGTGTCCACCTCGCGGCGCTGCTGCGCGGTCTCCTCTTTCGCCCGGTTGTACTGCTGGGTCGCGGTGCCCGCCTGCCGGTAGAGGTCGTCGACCTTCTTCTGGACCTCTTCGATGCTGGGTCTCGGGTCGGCCTGGGCACTCTGGGTGGAGAGGAGGGTGACGCCCGCGAGGGCGGCCGTCGTGAACCCGACGGCGGGGGACTTCGTACGCGGATACGTACGCTGGCGCGTCTTGCGATGCGACGCCAAGGCCGGCATCTCCTTCCGTGGACCGCCTACCGGGTTAGCTGTCGGGTTCGGACGGAACGGAAGGCTGTCCTACGGGCCGAGTTGAGCACGGTCCGATTCACCCCGGTTGTGCATGATGGGTCCCCGGTTCCGAACTCCCTTGCGGGAAGGTCGGATTCGGCGTGGGCGGCCCGATCGGCGTCGGTCGCCGTTGAGGGAACGGGCTGCCTGGGCGAGCACGCTAGCCAAACTGTGGTGCCGCTGTGAAGGTCGATGTTCGATATGCCCGATACATTTTCGTGACCTTGGCGTGTCGCCGTCGTGCCGCATTCGTACCGTAAGTGCCCGATTACGGAACGTGTTGGATCCGGTTGTGGTGAAGGCGGCGGCGGGCTGTCGGTGGGGCGGCCTAGACTCGTAGAGCGATGAGCAGCCTCTTTGACGACAGCTTCCTGGCGGACCTCCAGCGCACCTCGGCCTCGGAGGAGCCCCCGCCGCCCGAGCACGACGAGCACGCGCCCCACGAGGAGGTCCCGCACGACCTCTTCGAGGGGAAGTTCGACGTGCCCCCGGCCAGGGACGCGTACTACAGGGACGGTGCGCCGCGCCCCGCCGTGGACCCGGCCGCGCTGCTCGAGGGGCTGAACGAGCAGCAGCGTGCCGCCGTCGTGCACACGGGCTCACCCCTGCTCATCGTGGCCGGTGCCGGCTCCGGCAAGACGCGGGTGCTGACCCACCGGATCGCCCATCTGCTGGCGACCCGGCATGTGCACCCCGGCCAGATACTGGCGATCACGTTCACGAACAAGGCCGCGGGCGAGATGAAGGAGCGCGTCGAGCACCTCGTCGGCCCGCGCGCCAACGCGATGTGGGTCTCCACCTTCCACAGCGCCTGCGTCCGCATCCTGCGCCGGGAGAGCAAGAAGCTCGGCTTCACGTCGTCGTTCTCGATCTACGACGCGGCCGACTCGAAGCGGCTCATGGCGCTGGTCTGCCGTGACCTGGACCTCGACCCGAAGAAGTTCCCTCCGAAGTCCTTCAGCGCCAAGATCTCGAATCTGAAGAACGAGCTGATCGACGAGGAGACCTTCGCCGACCAGGCCGCCGACGGCTTCGAGAAGACGCTGGCCGAGGCCTACCGGATGTACCAGGCCCGGCTGCGCGAGGCCAACGCGCTGGACTTCGACGACATCATCATGACCACCGTCCACCTGCTCCAGGCGTTCCCGGACGTCGCCGAGCACTACCGTCGACGGTTCCGCCATGTCCTGGTCGACGAGTACCAGGACACCAATCACGCCCAGTACACGCTGGTGCGTGAGCTGGTCGGCACGGGGTACGAGGACCTGGACCCTGCCGAGCTGTGCGTCGTGGGCGACGCCGACCAGTCGATCTACGCCTTCCGCGGCGCCACGATCCGTAACATCCTCCAGTTCGAGGAGGACTACCCGGACGCGACGACGATCCTGCTGGAGCAGAACTACCGCTCGACGCAGACGATCCTCTCCGCCGCCAACGCCGTCATCGAGCGCAACGAGAGCCGCCGCCCCAAGAACCTGTGGACGAACGCGGGCGCGGGAGCCCAGATCACCGGCTATGTCGCGGACACCGAGCACGACGAGGCGCAGTTCGTCGCCGACGAGATCGACCGGCTGACGGACGCGGGCGAGGCCAAGGCCGGCGATGTCGCGGTCTTCTACCGGACGAACGCCCAGTCCCGTGTCTTCGAAGAGATCTTCATCCGCGTCGGCCTGCCCTACAAGGTCGTCGGCGGAGTGCGCTTCTACGAGCGCAAGGAGGTCCGCGATGTGCTCGCGTATCTGCGCGTCCTCGCCAACCCCGAGGACAACGTCCCGCTGCGCCGCATCCTCAATGTCCCGAAGCGCGGCATCGGTGAGCGCGCGGAGGCGATGATCGACGCGCTGGCGCTGCGGGAGAAGATCACCTTCCCGCAGGCGCTGCGGCGCGTGGACGAGGCGTACGGCATGGCGGCCCGGTCGGCCAATGCCGTGAAGCGGTTCAACACGCTGATGGAGGAGCTCCGCACGATCGTCGAATCGGGCGCTGGACCGGCGACGGTCCTGGAAGCCGTGCTCGAACGGACGGGGTATCTCGCCGAGTTGCAGGCCTCGACGGACCCGCAGGACGAGACGCGTATCGAGAACCTCCAGGAGCTGGCCGCGGTCGCGCTCGAGTTCGAGCAGGAGCGCGGTGCCGAGGAGGGCTCGGGCACGCTCGCCGAGTTCCTCGAGCAGGTCGCGCTCGTCGCCGACTCCGACCAGATCCCCGACGAGGACGAAGAGGGCACCGGCGTCATCACGCTGATGACGCTGCACACGGCGAAGGGCCTGGAGTTCCCGGTCGTGTTCCTCACGGGCATGGAGGACGGCGTTTTCCCGCACATGCGGGCACTGGGGCAGACCAAGGAGCTGGAGGAGGAGCGCCGCCTCGCCTACGTGGGCATCACGCGCGCCCGCGAGCGGCTCTACCTGACGCGGTCGTCGATGCGGAGCGCGTGGGGCCAGCCCGCGTACAACCCGCCGTCGCGGTTCCTGGAGGAGATCCCGGACGCGCACATGCAGTGGAAGCGGACGGGACCGATGGCCGCTCCGGCCGGGCCGACGTCCGGGATCACGTCCTCGCTGTCGTCCTCGCGGTCGCGGTCCGGCCCGTCGGGCTTCGCCACGCGGCGCACGGCGGACAAGCCGGTGATCGCCCTGGCCGTCGGGGACCGGGTCACGCACGACCAGTTCGGCCTCGGGACCGTGATGGCGGTGACCGGATCGGGTTCGGATGCGCAGGCGACGATCGACTTCGGGGACGCGAAGCCGAAGCGGCTGCTGCTGCGGTACGCGCCGGTCGACAAGCTGTAGAAGCGGCGGACGGGCCCGCTCCGCCGGGCCCGGTTCACCAAGTCCGGTTCTCCCGGACCTGATGCGCCCGGACCTGATGCGTCGGCCCGGTCGGTGCTACGCCGGGTTGAGGCCGTGGTTGCGCAGCCACGACAGCGGGTCGATCGCCGATCCGCCGCCAGGACGTACCTCGAAGTGCAGGTGCGGGCCGGTGGAGTTGCCCGAGTTCCCCGAATATGCGATGACGTCGCCGGCCTTGACCGAACCCGAGCGGATCTTGGTGCTGCTGAGATGGCAGTACCAGGTCTCCGTACCGTCGGCAGCGGTGACGATGGCCATGTTGCCGTACGCGCTGTTCCACTGGGTGCGTACGGTGCCGTCGGTCGCGGCCATCACCGGGGTCCCGTACGAGACGGGGAAGTCGATACCGGTGTGCATGGACATCCAGTTGACGCCGGCCTGGCCGTAGTACGCGCTGAGCCCGTGCTGGCTGACCGGCAGGGCGAACTTGGGGCGCAGCGCCTCGCGGCGAGCGGCCTCCGCCTCGCGCTTCTTGCGCTCTGCCTCCTGGCGCGCCTTGAGGTCGATGCGCTCCTGGGTGCGGCTGGCGCGGTCGCCGAAGTCACGGGCGTCGGCGCTCAGCGCGGCGAGCTGTGTGTCGAGCTTGCTGTTCACGGCGATGGGCTTGACCGACGACGGATCGGCGGCCGTGACCGCGGTCTTGTCGTCCTTGTTCTCGTCGCCCCCGGTGAGCCCGCCGACGGACGCGGCCGCGACACCGGCGACACCCATGACACAGGCGGAGGGCACGGCCACGGTGAGCATGGCCGAACGCTTCGCGGGCGTGCGGCGACGGCCACGGCTGCCACCGGAGCGGCGCACGGGGCGGGGAACGGTCACGGCCGGGGCCGTGACGGTGGCCGCGGCGGCGACGAGCTCGGACTCGTCGGTCCCGTCGTGCTCGTTGTCGTATTCGCCGTATTCGTCGTCCACGTCGACCAGGTCGGATTCGGGCTCGAGCCCGGGCTCGGTCCTGGTCTCGGAGCCGAGTTCCGCGGTGTCCGGCTCGGCGTTGAACTCACCCTCGGGGGAGTACTGTTCCGGCACCACGGCATGAGCGAGTGCGGCCTCGTCGTAGTAGCCGCCGCCGTACGGAGCGTACTCCGTGTACCCGGTGTGCTCCGGACTGTATTCCCCGTACGCCGAGTAGTCGGCCTCCGGCTGGTAGGCCTCGGTGGCCTGCGTCTGCGCGGGAACGGAGTGGTCGGTCCCGCCGCCCGAGTTCCAGGCGGTCGCGTCGTACGCGCCGGAGTCGTACGAGGTCGTGCCGTACCCGGCCGTGGACCACTGGTCCGTCGTGCCTGTCGTGCCGTACGCGTCCGTCGTGCCGTACGCGAAGGTGGCGGCGGCGGTCTCGAACTGCCCCGTCTGGTTCCAGGCGTTGGCGTCCCACTGACCGGTGGTGTCGTACTGCTGCTGGTGCCCCTGCGCCGCGTAGGCGTCGTACCCCGTCGTCGCCGACTGCCACTGAGTCGCGTCGTACTGCCCGCTGTGCCCGGCGTCGTAGTCGTAACTGCCCGGAAGGGCACCGAAGAGCGGGTCGGTGTCGAAGCTGCCGGCGGCGTAGGTGTCGTACCCGGCGTCGGGGTGCTGGTCGTTCACCAACTTCTCTCTCGCCTCGGCAGCAGGACCAGGATCCGGGGCCACCCGCGACGGGGGTTCCCGAGGAACGCAGTGGGCGCGACTGTACCCGGCGGTATGCGACGCCGACAATCTTCCGCAGGTTTTGCGTGAGCGGGAAACGGGCATTCGGCCGTGTTTCGGCGGAGGGCGGGCAGAGCCTTGGCCTTACGTTCGAAGAATGTTCGAGATCCGTTAAGCCACCGGGGACTTCAGGCAACCGACACCACTCCGGACATTCCGGTGTCCGATTCCGAGACCTCGAGCGCTTCACGGATGGTCGCCGCGACGGTGGGGTGCACGGGCAGTGCGAGATGGCCGATACCGCTCACCAGGACATTCCGCACGATCAGATCCGGATGGTCGATGCAAGCCGTTTCGAGCGGGATCATCAGCTGGTCGAGATCGCTCCAGAAGCTGACGAACCGCGTCCGGCACCCCGGGGCCGGCAGCCGCAGCTCCTCCAGCACGGCGGACCCGGGGCGCATCTGGCGCACGATGGGGTGAGCGCTCGCGAGCGGGACGACGCTGGTCCCCGAATGGGGGGTGCCGAGCGTGACGAGCGTACGGACGCGCCGGTCGCCGGCGAGCCGCTGGACGTAATAGCGGGCGATGAGGCCGCCGAGGCTGTGCCCGACGATGTCGACTTCGTGGTGGCCGGTGCGGGTGCAGATCTCCTCGATGTGGCGGCCCAGCAGCTCGGCGGCTGTCCGTATGTCACAGGTCAGCGGTGAGTAGTTGAGCGACTCGATATGACGCCATCCGTTGCGGGCGAGGGAACGGCGCAGCAGAACGAACACCGAGCGGTTGTCGATGAAGCCGTGGAGCAGGACCACGGGCGGATGCGCACGCTCCTGGGTGGGCAGCATCGGGGTACCTGCCCGTTCTCCCGGGGTGCGCGGGGTCCCGGCGACGTCGGTCTCCGGGCGGCCCGGGCGCTCCGGGGTCATCCCCGATGGATAGAGGAGCAGATGGCCGGCGAGGATCGCCAGCTCCAGGGCGGTGGCCCGAAGCAGCGCGATCGACACCCGTATCCGCAAGAGCGGCACGAAACCCATGGCCGACCTCCCGAACGGCACACGGGTCGACAGCTCCGTCCCCCGTATGCCCTCATGGGGCTGCCGACGGGCCGCACCGCCGTGCCGCGCGGCTGGCGGCACGGTGGTGCGGCGACCGAGTAGCGGCTCCCCTTGCGCTCGTCCCGTCCCTGCTGCGGTGGTGTCGCGTACGACTCTCTGCGGCCCGATGCGGGTACGACGCGTAGCGAACATGTCCCACGTGTGATTTCCCCCTCGGTATCCACCGTGAAACGGCCGGTTGCGGGATGCTGTAGATAACGTTCGTTCACTCCCCGGCCCTTCCGGCGCGGGGGGCCGTGCCAGTGACGGCGCAGTCGGTATGTGGAGGCAGTGATGGGTGTGACCGGTCCGATCCGCGTGGTGGTGGCCAAGCCGGGTCTCGACGGCCACGATCGCGGTGCGAAGGTGATCGCGCGGGCGCTGCGCGACGCCGGTATGGAGGTCATCTACACCGGGCTCCACCAGACCCCTGAGCAGATCGTGGACACCGCCATCCAGGAGGACGCCGACGCGATCGGCCTCTCCATCCTGTCCGGCGCGCACAACACGCTGTTCGTCAAGGTGATCGAGCTTCTGAAGGAGCGCGACGCGGAGGACATCAAGGTGTTCGGCGGCGGCATCATCCCGGACGCGGACATTCCTCCGCTCAAGGAGAAGGGCGTCGCGGAGATCTTCACTCCCGGCGCGACGACGGCGTCCATCGTCGACTGGGTCAACGCGAACGTCCGCCAGCCGGCAGACGCGTAGCCCCCTCCGGGGGTGCCTGTGTTGGCGCCCCGGCGCCCCCGCGCCCCGGGGCGTCCGGGGTGCGCGGTGCCGCGGGCGTGCCCGGTGCCGGGCGTGCGTCCGGGGGTGACCGGTGTGCCCGGTACCGGGTGGGCGTCCGGTGTGTCCGTCCTCAAGCGCCGGACGGGCTTGGTGCGGCTGCTGTGGGTGGGTGGTGGTGCGGGGCCCCTCCGGGCTCGCCTCCTCGGAAATCGGTGGGTACGGCGTCGTCCGGTACCACCGCCCGATTTCCTGCGGGGGCGACCCTGCACGGCCCCGCCCCGGCCGCGTACCCGACTGCAGGTCGGGGGGTGAACCCGTGGTTTGTGGGCAGTCGTTCCGCAGGGCGGAACGGGTGGGCACAAACCCGCCCACCGGGGCGAGCCCCCACCGTTCACCACGCCCGGGGACGCGCAGGGGTCGTGTTCGGGACACTAAAGCGTGATTTGTGGCGCGCGGCGTGGGCGATGACTGGTGGGTCCGGGGTTTGCGCGCGCCGTAAATCATGCCGTCCCGGATACGAGCCCCGGAGCGGCCCCGGACGGCAACCGACCCGGTACCGGGCACCCCCGACCACCCAGCCCGTCCGGCGCTTGAGGACGGACACCCGGGTCGCGCCCGCAGTACCGGCGCGCACACCCCGCCCGGCCGCCCCAGCCCGGCCGCCGTCACGGCACGGGCAACCAGGGCGCCCCAAGGGGGGCCGGGGACACCGCTACCCCGGGGGCACCGCTACTCGGGCGCCGCCAGTTCCGCGTGCATCGCGGCCCGCAGGCGCAGCGTGGAGACGAGGCGCTGGAACGCCTCGGACCAGTAGCCCCCCGCCCCCGGCGACGCCCCCTCCGCCTCGTCCGGCGTTGCCGTCAGCAGCTCGAGACGGGACGCCTCCGCAGGATCGAGGCAGCGCTCGGCGAGGCCCATCACGCCGCTGAAGCTCCAGGGGTAGCTCCCCGCGTCCCGAGCGATGTCGAGCGCGTCGACCACCGCGCGGCCGAGCGGCTCGGCCCAGGGCACCGTGCAGACGCCGAGGAGCTGGAACGCCTCCGAGAGGCCGTGCGCGGATATGAACGCCGCGACCCACTCCGCCCGTTCCTCCTCCGGCAGCGTCGCCAGCAGCTTCGCCCGCTCTGCAAGTGACGATGTCCCGGGCCCGGTCGACGGCGGCGCGGCGGGCGCGCCGAGGAGGGCGCGGGACCACTCCGGGTCCCGCTGCCGCACCGCCGCCCGGCACCACGCCGCTTGCAGCTCGTCGCCCCAGTCGTCGGCGACGGGCAGGGCGACGATCTCCGCCGCCGTGCGCCCGCCGAGCCGCTCGGGCCAGGTGGACAGCGGCGCGGCCTCCACCAACTGGCCGAACCACCACGACCGTTCGCCCCGCCCCGACGGCGGTGTGGGCACGACCCCGTCACGCTGCATCGCCGCGTCGCATTCGTGCGGCGCCTCCACGATGATCCCCACTGCGTCCTCCGTCCGGTCGAGACCGACGCAGGTGGCCGCCCTTGCGGCCATCCGCGCGGCGAGCGCGGACCGCGGCAGCGCGGACAGCAGCTCGGCCGCGGTCGCCCGGACATTGCGGCTGCGGTCGGACAGCGCCTGCTCCAGGAAGGACTCGTCCGCGTCGGACAGTGCTGTGCGCAGGGAGTCCAGGAACATCAACCGGTCCTCCGCCCGCTCTGTCGGCCACGTCGCGGTCAGGAGCGCCAGCGCCGCCGCCGGATCGTGCGCCCGTACGGAGGCGAGCAAGGCCACCCGCTCGGCGAAGAGCCCCTCTTCCCACAGCCGCCGGACCGCCGTCACGTCCTCGGGGGCCGGCAGTGCGGACCCTCCTCCGGAGCCGCCGGTCCGGGGGGCGCCGCGCAGCGCGAACCTCCAGTCCGTGTTGAGGCGGGCGAGCCACAGCCCGCGCGGCCCGGCGAAGCGCAGGGCCAGGGGCCGCAGATCGGTGCGGGCACGGGCGGCGTCGAGCAGGGCGGGCAGCGCGGACGCGGGGGCGCGGTACCCGTGCTCGTCGGCGGCGGCCAGCCACTGTGGCAGCAGCTCCGTGAGGTCGGGCGCCGCGCCGCGCCGGCCGCCGGAGCCCGCGGGCGC